>NZ_JBHVTL010000002.1:0-384125 GCF_042884635.1 Kitasatospora sp. NPDC058115 | reverse complement strand
TGGGGGGTGGAGGGGGAGTTGGAGTTCGTGGGGCGGTCGGATGATCAGGTGAAGGTGCGGGGGGTGCGGGTGGAGTTGGGTGAGGTGGAGGTGGTGGTGCGGGGGAGTGGGTTGGTGGGGGATGTGGTGGTGGTGGTGCGTGAGGATCGGGTGGGGGAGCGGCGGTTGGTGGCGTATGTGGTGCCGTTGGTGGGTGGTGCGGGGGTGGATGTGGTGGGGTTGCGGCGTGTGGTGGGGGAGCGGTTGCCGGAGGCGATGGTGCCGTTGGTGGTGGTGGTGGAGGGGTTGCCGTTGACGGTGAACGGGAAGGTGGATCGGGGGGCGTTGCCGGTTCCGGACGGGTCGCGGCCGGTGACGGGTGGGGTGTTCGTGGCGCCGGTGGGGCCGGTGCAGGAGACGATCGCGCGGGTCTGGGCGCAGGTGTTGGGGGTGGACCGGGTCGGGGCGGAGGACAACTTCTTCGAACTCGGCGGCGACTCGATCCTCAGCATCAAGGCCGTCCACCGGGCCGGCCGTCTGGGGATCCACCTCACACCCCGGATGATGTTCCGTCACCAGACCGTCGCCCGGCTCGCCGCGAACCTCGGGCGGGACGTCCCCGGGGGCGCCGCCGCCACGACGGGCCGCGCCGTCGTGTCCCCGCTGAACGAGAGCACCGCCGACCGCGCCGTCTTCTGCTTCCCGGTGATCGCGGGGAACGTCACCGGCTACGTCCCGCTGGCCCGGGCGCTGCGGGACGAGGCCCGGGTGCTCGGCGTCGAACTCTCCTGGTGGGACGCACCGGACGGCGCCGAGTGGGACATCCGGGCGATGGCCCGCAGCTGCGCCGAGGCGATCCGGAGCAGCCGGCCCGGGGGCCGCTACCTGCTGGTGGGCTGGTCGTTCGGCGGTGTCCTGGCGACCGAGACGGCGCGGATCCTCGACGCGGCCGGGCACGCCGTGCGGGTCGTCGCGCTGGACACCCTCTTCCCCGGGGCCGGGTACCGGGCCGCCTCGCGCGGGACCGCCCGGACCATCGACGCCGTCCTCGCCCACCTGGCGGGAGGCCGGGAGCCGGACCGCGCTCTGCCGGACGACGTGCTCGCCCGGCTGCGTTCGCTGAACATCCCCCCGGAGCTGTACGAGGTCGCCGGCGACGACCTGGTGCGCCACCTGACCGTGATGCGGGGGCTCGGCACGGCCATCAGGGCCTACGCCCCCGCACCGGTGGACTTCCCCGTCACCCTCTACGAGGCGGCGGACCGGGTGCTGCCGGACTGGGTCGAGGGAACGGTCAAGGAGACGTGGCGCCCGTACGTGTCCGGCCTCGACGTGCGCGGCACCCCGGGCGACCACTACTCCTTCCTGCGCTACCCGATCGTCCGCTCCCTCGCCGAGAGCCTCCGCCAGGACATCCGCGACCACGCCTGAGCCCGCCCGCCGCCCCGGGGGTCAGGAGCTGTGCACGGGCAGCCCGCGCTCCCCGGGCGCGTCCACCCGCGGCGCGGTGCGCTCCGGCCGGGCCGGGAGCATCCTGACCGTGAGCACGTACCCGACACCGCTGGCGAGCGCCACGAGGGGGATCGGCAGCACCGTGTCGGGCAGGGCGAGGAAGGCCAGGGCGCCGAGTGCCGACCAGGCGAGGGCGAGGATGTTCACGCCGCCGGTGTAGCGGTAGGGCCCGTGCGGGTCGAAGAGGGCCGGCACGTCGAGGCGGCCGCGCTTGATGACGACGTAGTCGGCCAGGATCACACCGACGAGGGGGGCGAAGACGTTGCCCATCGCCGACATGGAGTCGTTGAAGCCGTCGATGAGCGCGGGGAAGGCGGCCAGGGCCGTTCCCGCGGCGGCGACCACCAGGGTCGACCAGAAGCGCCCCAGCCGGGTGGCGAGGTTCGCCAGCGCCAGGCCGCCCGTGTAGACGTTCAGCACGTTGACCGTCCAGTTGTCCAGGAGCAGCACGACCAGCACGAGCACCAGCGTGACCGGGCCGACGCCGAGACCGGGGATCACCTCGAAGGCGTTCGCCGTCGTGCCGAGGCTCGCGGCGGCGGCGTAGGCGCCGAAGAAGGCGGATCCGGCCGTTCCGAGCAGGGCGGCGGCCATGGTGCCGATCCACATGTCCTTGCGGGACTTCGAGTAGCGGCAGTAGTCGGCCGCGTCCGTCACCTGGCTGAACCACGCCGCCGCGACGGCGTTCACCCACACCGCGAACACCGCCCACTTCCAGCCGGCCGACCCGGAGTAGGAGAACACCTCGCTCGGCGCGAACCCCGGCGCCCGGTGGTTGGCGAGCAGCCACAGGAGGTAGCCGAGGATCACGAGCTTGACCGGGAAGGCCACCTTCGACAGCCACTTGAGGGACCCGTAGCCGAAGAGCGCGACGGACGCCTGGAGCACCGCGAAGGCGAGGCTGACGGCGATGAGCGGGGGCTTCACCCCGAGCCACGCGTCGAGCACGGCCAGGATGCCCATGGCGCCGGCCAGCGTCTGGAAGGCGAACCAGAAGGCCGAGCTGACGGCGCGCAGCAGGGAGACCAGCCAGCGGGAGGCCGCGATGCCGAGGAACGCCCGGGTCGACACGATCCCGGGCAGGCCGTAGTCGACGCCGACGGTGGCCATGACGGTGTAGGCGCAGAAGGCGATGAGGACGCCCAGCACCTGGGCGGTGACCGCGGCCCAGAACGAGAGCCCCGAGACCACGGCGAGTCCGCCGATGAGGATGAGGCCGGGGTTGAGCATCACGTTGAAGATGATCTGGAACAGGTCGTACCAGCGCACGGTGCGCTGGTCGTCCGGGACGGGTTCGACGCCGTAGCGCTCCACGCCCTTCGGCTGGCGGTAGGCGTCGGGCTGTCCGTCTTCGGGGCTTCGTGCACCGGGAACGTCGGTGGGCATGGGGGGCCTCCGGTCTGGGGCGCGGGGGAGGGGACGGAGGAGAGCGGGGGGCGACGCCTCGCGGGCGGGGGGATGCACCCCGGCGCCCCGGACCGGGGTCCGGGGGCGGGGTGCCCTGCACGGGTGGGGGAGGCGGCCCCGCGAGGGGGAGGGACCCGTACGGGTCAGGACGCGGGGGAGGCGGTGCCGCACCAGCGGGTGGCGAGGACGGCGTAGGTGCGGGCCGCGAGCCAGACCTCGTCGAGGTCGACGTACTCGTCGTTGCCGTGGGCGACGCGCAGGTCGCCGGGGCCGAAGACGACGGACGGCACACCGGTCCGGGTGAACACGGTCGCGTCGCACACGCCGTAGAGCCCGGTGTAGGAGGGCTGGTCGGAGAAGCCGGTGCCCCGGGCCGCGGTCCGGTAGGCGCCGGCGACGGACTGGCTGATGCTGTCGTCGGGCGAGGTGACGAACGGGTCCCAGTTGAGCTTCCACTCGCAGTGCGGGCGGTGCTCGCGCAGCCACGGATCGGCGTCGGCCGCACGGTCGATGACGGCCTGGATCTCGGCCCGCACGTCCTCGGGGGAGCGCTCGGGGTGGTACATGACCCCGTACTCGATGGTGGCCGTGTCGGACAGGGCGAACGGGACGGTCAGGTCACCGGGGCCGCCGCGCATGGCACCGGGCAGCAGGGAGAAGTGGCCGTTGTACCAGAGGTCGTGCCGCTGGGTGCGGGCCCACTCGTCCTCCAGCGCGCGCAGCGCCCGGTAGACGAGGAAGACCTTGTCGATGGCGTTCACGCCGATCGCGTCGCCGGGCTGGGTGGGGTGGACGGTGGCGCCGCGCATGGAGCCGTGCACCTTCTTGCCCTCGACCGTGACCGAGAACCACAGCAGTCCGGGGCTGGCGACCACGATCGACAGCGGGGTGGGCGGCGCGCTCGGCTCCGAGACCACCGCGGCGTCCGCGACGTACCCGCGCTCGACCACCGCGCCCGTCCCGCAGGCGTGGTCACCGGTCTCCTCCCCGACCACGGCCTGCAGTTGCAGCTCTCCACCGAGCTCGATCCCGGCCTCGCGCAGGGCGATCGCGGCATAGGCCTGGGCGACCAGCCCGGACTTCTGGTCGGTGGTCCCGCGGCCGTACATCCGGGAACCCACGACTTCGCCGGAGAACGGCGGGGCCTTGGCCCACCCGGCCGGATCCCCGCCGGGGACGACGTCCACATGACCGTTGAAGAGCAGCGAGCTGCCGCCGCCCCGGCCGGCGATCCGGCCGACGGCGTTCTCGCGGCCCGCCTCCACGGCGAAGACGTCCACCGATGCCCCGGCGCGGCGGTAGAGGTCGGCGAGCAGCGCGGTCGCCTCGCCTTCCCGGCCGACGTGCTCCTTGTACTCGATTCCTGGGTACTTCGGGCTCACGGACGGGATCCGGACCAGCTCCTGCAGGCTCGCCGTCATCTCGTCGCGCAGTCCGTCGACGACGGACAGCAGCCGGTTCAAGCGGGAAGTTTCTTCGGGGGAGCTCATGACGCCTCCATTGGCGCGCTCGGAAGGTGCGGCGCCCGCGACCGTCTCGGTGCCGGGCCTCGCCGCTTGGCCAGAATGAAACAGGCGGTAGGTTTCGCCTGTCAATAGCCGATTTCGAAACAGACGTTACATCCAGGGATCGTCAAGTGGCCTGCGCGCGGCGTGGTTCGGCGTCGACGGGCGCGTGTAACGAATGTTTCAGTGGGCCCGGTTTTGGTAGCCTGGAGAAATGGAGATGATACCGGGGGGGCACGCGTCGGTGCGGAAGCTGCTGCTCTCCGCCATGGACGGACTCAGCAACGGCGAACGCAAGGTCGCGCGCGCGGTGCTGGCCCAGTACCCCACGGCCGGCCTCACCACCGTCGCCGACCTGGCCGCCGGTGCCGGCGTGAGCTCGGCGACGGTGGTCCGCTTCGTCACCCGGCTCGGCTTCTCCGGATTCCCGGCCTTCCAGCGCGCCCTGGTCCACGAGCTGAACGGGGAACTGGGCTCCCCGGTGAAGCAGTACGCCGAGAAGGCGCCGGTCTCCGCGAAGGGCGTGCTGCCGGAGACGCAGCGGGCCTTCGCGCAGGTGCTGGAGGCCACCTACGCGGAGCTGCCGGAGTCGGAGTTCGCCACCCTGGTCAGGCTCCTCGGCGATCCGGCCCGGAGCGTACGCGTGACCGGGGGCCGGTTCAGCCGGCTCCTGGCCGAGTACCTGGTCATCCACCTGTGGCAGCTGCGCGCGGACGTCGACGTGATCGGCCAGGAGGAGATGGAGCGTCGCCGGGCACTCGCCGACGCCGACGCCGGCACGGTGCTGCTCGTCCTCGACTACCGCCGCTACAGCGAGTCCAGTCTCCGTTTCAGTGAGGGAATGGCGGCCCGGGGCGCCACCGTGTGCCTGATGACGGACAACTGGCTCTCGCCCATCGCCAAGCTGGCCAAGGTCGTCCTCCCGGCGCGGGTGCAGTCCACCTCGCCCTTCGACTCCCTCGTGGCCGCGATGGCGCTCTGCGAGAGCCTGGTGGCCGCGGTGACGGACGCGGTGGGCGCGGCGGGCCGGGAGCGCATGGAACGGTTCGAGACGGCGACCGAGCGCGCCTGACCGCACGGCCGGGTGCGCCGTCCCGCTCCGGGGCCGGTCGCCGCCGCGGCCGCGCTATCCGGCCGGCACCCCCGGGGCGCCGGCGTGGCTCCCCGGGGCCCCGGCCCCGTCCTTCAGGGCGGCAGCCGTTCCGAGGTACCCCGCCATCAGGGCGGTGGCGAGCGCGCGGACGTCCGCGTCCTCGGGCAGGAACCGCGAGGAGTGCAGCGGCTCGGACGTCCCGGTGCCGACGAACAGCATGACCGAGGGCACGCGTTCGCAGAAGTACGAGAAGTCGTCCGAGCCCAGGGAGCGCAGGTTCCCGGAGACCGCGACCCCCCGGCGCTCCAGTGCGTGCGTGATGCTCCGCACCAGGGCCGGGTCGTTCTCCAGCACGGGCTCCCCGTGGGTGAGGGTCACCGCCGCGGTGCAGGCGTGGGCCCGCGCGACGGACTCGGCGACCTCCGTGATCCGCCGGTGGATCAGCTCCCGGGTCGAGGACGCCAGCGCCCGGACGGTGCCGGTCGCCCGCGCCGTGCCGGCGATCACGTTCGCGGCGTTGCCCGCCGCGAACGACGACACCCCCACGACGGCGGGAGCCATCGGATCGACGGACCGGCTCACCACGCTCTGGAGCGCGACGACGATCTCGGCCAGCGCCAGCAGCGCGTCGTTGGTCAGATGCGGGTACGCGGCGTGTCCGGGCCTGCCCCGCACGACGATCTCGAACTCGTCGGACGAGCCGTTGACGCCCCCCGCGGTGCACGCCACCTCGCCCCGGGCCAGCAGCGGCTGGACGTGGACGCCCACCATGGCGGCGCACCGCTCGGCGTCGAGGACGCCGCTGGTGGTGATGTCCCGCGCCCCGGACGGGTATGTCTCCTCGCGCGGCTGCAACACGGCGAGCAGCGGGACCGGAGGCCCGGTCTCGGCCAGCGCGCCCGCCACGGCGACGAGTGCGGCGAGGTGGGCGTCATGACCGCACGCGTGCATGACGCCCGGGCGGGCCGACGCCCAGCCGACACCGGTCTCCTCGGTGACGGGCAGCGCGTCCATCTCCCCGCGCACGCCGATCGCCGGTCCCGGCCCGCCGATGCGCAGCACGGCACCGGTCTCGGCTGCCTTCACCGCCGCACCGGCCCCCGGCAGCGCGGCCAGCACCGTGTCCCGGGTCGACGCCTCGTCACCCGACAGATCGGGTTCGCGGTGCAGCCGGCGCCTCAGGTCGAGCGCCGCGGGGAGGTGCCGGTCCAGGGCGGACCACAGGGCTTCGCAGGTGTCCGGGTCAGTCATGCGGCAGTCCGTAGAGGCGCTGCGCGTTGGTGCGTCCGATCATCGTCGCGACGCGCACGGCGTCGGCCTCGGCCCACTCGCCCTCCTCGACCCAGGCGCCGAGCGCCCGGGACATGCCGCGCCGCCAGAGCACCGCGCCCAGGTGGTGCAGTTCGGGCGGTCCCCAGGCGTCGGAGGAGTACAGCACCTTGGTGAAGGGGGCCAGTTCGAGGCTCTCGGCGACGACGGCGGTGGAGGCGGCGCCCGTGTAGTTCACGCCCAGGCCGACGTCGAAGTGGACGTGCGGGAACACCTGGGCGAGGAAGCCGGCGTTGCGGTGGAACGGGTAGCAGTGCAGCAGCACGACATCGCTTCCGGCGCCCTCGATCTCCTTCAGCCAGGGCATCAGCAGCAGCGGGTCGCACCGCCGCAGATCCAGGTCGGGGTCGCCGTACCCGGCGTGCAACTGCAGGGGCAGACCGGTGTCCACGCCCGTCCACAGCGCCATGCGCAGCAGCACCGGGTCGGTCACGCGGACGGGGGCGCCCGCCGCCAGGTCGCGCAGCCAGGCACCGGCCGCCCGCTCCACCTCCCGGGCGGAGGGGCGGGCGGGGGCGAAGTCGAAGCCGTAGCGGTAGGCGATGATCGACTTCAGGCCGACCGCCGATGCGGTGGCCCCGGCGAGCGCCGCCCGGAAGTCCTCGGCGAGACGCGCGGCGCTGCTCGTCGGCGCGACGTCCTCAAGAACGGTCTCCAGGCGCACGATCTCGGAGAACCGGGCGGGCAGGCGCCCGGCGAGCGTGCCGGGCGACAGCAGCTCGTCGCTCTTGAAGCCGGTGTCCAGCAGCCAGTCGCTGACGCCGGCCCCGGCGAGGAAGAGGTCCGACAGTTCTTCCGGGGTGCGCTCGGACCGCGCGCTCCAGTACGCCTCCGCCGACGCGTGCGCGGGCAGGCCGAGCAGCGGTGCGCAGTGGCGGCGGATCGCGAAGCCGATCTGCGAGTCGAACTGGGTGACCCCGGCCGGCAGGGGGCGGTCGGATTCGGTGATCAGCGTCTCGAACTGCCCCCGGGTCACCGGCGAGGCGAGCGGGGCGTGGACGTGGTGGTCGACCAGCGGCAGCGCGGCGATGCGGCGGCGCAGCTCGGTGGGCGTCCTCCCGGTGGCCGTCTGCTCAGTAGACATCGGCGACCCGCCCGCACACGTCCCGCTCGTCCAGACCCGCGACCGCGGCCAGCTCCGACCGTTTCACCGAGCGGTGGGTCTCCAGCAGCTCGGCGGAGAACCAGCCGGACACCACGTCGTCCTTGTCGAGTTCGAGGAGCGCCTCCTCCAGCCCGCCGGGCAGGGAGGGGACCTCCGCGAGGTCCGCCTCCCCGGCCTCCTCGGGCCAGACCCGGGGCTGCGCGTAGTCCGCCTCCACCCCGCGCAGTCCGGCCCGGACCAGCACGCCGAGGACCAGCCACGGGTTGGCCGTCGCGTCCGCGGCGCGGTACTCCAGGTTGAACTGGTCGGCGGCCACGCCGCCGCCCAGGCTGCTCGTCGGGCAGATCCGCAGCAGCGCCTCCCGGTTGCGCTCGGCCAGGAACACCCCGGCGGAGCTCCAGCGGTGGGGCGTCAGCCGCAGGTACGAACTGGGACTGCCCGCCGTGAACGAGAGCAGCGCCCGCGCGTGCCGGAGGATCCCCGCGCTGAACCGCCCGCCCAGCTCGGAGAGCCCGCCGGGACGGGAGGCGTCGAACAGGACCGGCCGCCCGGTCGCCGCGTCGCGCAGCGAGAGGTGGACGTGCACGCCGTTGCCGCTGCCCTCGGGGTGCAGCAGCGGCGCGAACGTGGCCCGGTGCCCGTACTGCGACGCGAGGTCCCGGACCACCTCCCGCAGGACGACCGCGCGGTCCGCGGCGGTCATGCCGTCCGAGGGGCGCAGGGTGATCTCGTACTGGTCGGTGCCGAACTCCGGCAGCCAGGTCTCCGGTTCGAGCCCCATCCGGTCCAACAGCGACACCAGCTCGCTGCCGAACGGCTCGGCGGACCGGAACCGGGCGAAGGAGAACGGGGCGCCGCTGTCGAGTCCGGGGATCATGAACTCGTGCTCGAAGGTGGCCACCACCTCCAGTCCGGTGGCCCGCCGCAGGTCGTCGAGCGCCCTGCGGGCGAAGCCGCGCGGACAGTTCTCCCACGGCGTGCCGTCCGGCAGCACCTGGTCGGCGAGGTACAGCCGCACTCCCGGCAGGTCGCCCCGGGCGGGGATGTCCACCCCGCTGGACTCGGCCGGCAGCAACTTCAGGTCCCCGGTCGAGCCGAACGGATTCGGCGCGACCTCCCCGAACGCCGTCACCGCCAGATCGGCCGGAACCCATCCCAGCCCACGCCGCAGCACCCCGTCCGCCGCATTGCCCGGCGCGGCACGCCCCCGGGTGAAGCCGGACAGGTCATTGGTCGCCACGAACACCGTGGTGGGTGAAGAACTCATGTCTACCTCTTCGTTCGGGCCACGTTCCCGCGTCGAGAGTTACAAACATTTCAGACATGGTCAAGGGCGTATGGTGTGGAATCTTCGTTTCATCTGCCTGCTCGTGAGGCGAGCGAGTCGAGTTCGACGGACTGATCCTCTGAGCCCGATCCCGCCGATACACTCGCAGGTCACGAAGCATCGGCCCCGCACGCGCGGGGATTGCTCCGTGTCGCGCCCGGCAGGCGCGCACCTCGACCCATCGGCCCCGCACGCGCGGGGATTGCTCCAAGCGCGACATCGTCGACTCGGCACGGCTCCCATCGGCCCCGCACGCGCGGGGATTGCTCCCGGTGCGTGACCGCCCCGTACTCAGCCTCGGAGCCGTGGTCGTCCGGCTCCACGGGCCGCAGGAGACCGAGCGGGAATCCCTCGTCGAATGCGACTGAACGAGGAACGGTGGCGCTGTGCGGGAGGCGGGGCGCGCGCCCGGCGCACGCTGTGGCGTTCGTGCGCCCTGGTGCGGCCCGGCCCGGGCGGTCAAGCTTCCCGAGGCGGCCCGGTGGCCGACCGGCTCATCGTCAGACTGATTCGCACGCCGATCGGCGAGTGGCGGCCTCTCGCGCGGGACGGGCCGTCGGCCGGTGTGTCACGCGGAGAGGTGGACTCGCATGACAGTGATCCGCAGCGAACCGGACGCACCCCCGGGGGCCCGGCGTCATCGGCGGTCGCGGCACCGGGCGGCGGCCGCCGCGCTGGCCGGCGCGCTCGCCGCTCTGGGCGTGCTCGCGCCCGCCGCGCCCGCGTCCCCGGCGCACGCCACCGCCGGGAGCCCCGCGCACCGGCTGGTCTACGTCGCCAACCTGCGCGGCAACTCCGTCACGGCGTACGACCCGTCGACCAATGCGGCCGTGGCTACCATTCCGGTCGGCACTGCCCCCGAGGGGGTGGCGGTCTCCCCGGACGGCACCCAGGCCTACGTCGTCAACGACGGCAGCAACACCGTGTCGGTGATCGACACCGCCTCCAACGCGGTCGCCGCGACCATCCCGGTCGGCCGGCTGCCCGGCCCGGTGGCGTTCTCCCCGGACGGCTCGCGTGCCTACGTCGGGCACTACGTCAACCCGCGCACCGGCGGGGTGGATGTCATCGACACCGCCACCAGGACGGTCACCACGACCGTCCTGGTCGGCAGCCAGCCGTTCGGCATCGCGCTGACGCCCGACGGGGCACGCGCCTACGTCGCGAACCTCCTCGGCGATTCCGTCTCGGTGATCGACACGGCCAACGACACGCTGATCGCCTCCATCGCCGGCCCCGGCGTCCGCAGCCCCGCCGCCGTGGCGGTCACCCCCGACGGCAGCCGCGCCTACACCGCGAACTTCAACAGCGGGAACGTGTCCGTCATCGACACCGCGAGCAACACGATCACCGCCACCATTGCCGTCGGGTCCGGCCCCGGGAGCGTGTCGATCGCCCCCGACGGCGCCCTCGCCTACGTGGCGAACCAGAACGCCAACACGGTGTCGGTGATCGACACTGCGAGCGGCACCGTCAGCGACACCATCGCGGTCGGCGCCACGCCTGTCGGCGTGCTGGCCGACCCGGCCGGCGGCGTCGCCTACGTGACCAACGGCCGGGCCGACACGGTGTCGGTGATCGACACCGCCACCCGCACCGTCACCGCGACCGCCGCCACGGGGAAGAACCCGTACGGTCTGGCCACGGCCACCGTCGCGCCCACCGTCGCCGGGGTGCGCCCGGGCCACGGCCCTGCGGCCGGCGGCGGCACCGTCACGATCACCGGCACCCACCTGGCCGGCACCAGGACGGTCCTGTTCGGCACCACACCGGCGACCGGCGTCACCGTCGTTGACGACTTCACCGTCCGGGCGACCGCGCCGCCGGGGACCGCCGGCGCGGTGGACATCACGGTGGCCACCCCCGCCGGCACCAGCGCCGTCACCGGTGCGGCCCGGTACACCTACGAGTACCCCTTCAGCGGCTTCCGCCCGCCGGTCGCCGACCCGCCCGCCGTCAACCAGGGCCACGCCGGAAGGGCGTTCCCGATGAAGTTCTCGCTGGGCGGCGACCGCGGCCCGGCCGTCATCGCCCGCGGCTACCCGACCGCCCGGGAGATCGACTGCACCACCGGCGAACCCCTCGGCGGGCCCGCACCGGCCGGCACCCCGGGGAACAGCGGACTGCGGTACGAGGCGGCGACCGACACCTACACCTATGTGTGGAAGACCTCCGCCTCCCACGCCGGAACCTGCCGGCTGTTCACCCTGGGCCTGACCGACGGCACCACCCACACGGCCCTGTTCCGCCTCGACTGACCACCCGCCAACGGCACGCCGGCCCCGGCCCCGGCCCCGCTGGGACGATCAGCACTCCCGGCGACCGTCACCGAGCCGGATGTCCGTGGCCGCCACGGCCGCCACGGACATCCGGCCCCGCCGACTCGACCGACGAGGCGCCCGCCGCGTCGGAGCCCGGGACCCGGAGTCCCTGCGCATGCTCGCTGACCTCGGCCCTCATGCCGCCCGCTACGCGGACCGGCCCAGGGCTCTGGCCGCCGACAACGACCGCTGGGACCCGCGCCAAGGCGGCGCACGCGCTCTGGGCCACGACGGTGATTGCGAGATCAGCGTCCCGGCCATGACGAGCGTCATCCGGGAACTGGCCGACGGAACCTACTACCCGGTCATGCTCCCCGCCGTTCGTCACCTGGCCCGGGTCGGCCACGCTGCCGACGGACTGATTCTCTCAGCCCGATCCCGCCGATAGACTCGCAGGTCACGAAGTATCGGCCCCGCACACGCGGGGATTGCTCCGCGAAGGGGTCCGTGTGCGCGACCTTCAGGTCATCGGCCCCGCACACGCGGGGATTGCTCTGCCGTACACCGGAAATCTGATCCGCATGCAGAATCGGCCCCGCACACGCGGGGATTGCTCCTGGCCGACGCCGCCGCCCTCTCCCGCGCCCAGATCGGCCCCGCACACGCGGGGATTGCTCCCGGGGCCGGCCCCGCCGAGTTCGCGGCCGTGAATCGGCCCCGCACACGCGGGGATTGCTCCCGCATCGTGGCGGGCAGCCGCGAGCAGATGCTATCGGCCCCGCACACGCGGGGATTGCTCCCTGCTGGCTCGGTGGCAGCCTCCCGTTGGCGCACGCCCGGATGCTCATGGCCGACGCCGTCGAGGCCGAGGTGGCCCGGCTCGGGTCCTGACGGCGGCAGCGGCAGCCGCAGCGCCAGGGCGCGGCGTAGCGCTGCGTGCACCACTGTTCTCGGATCCGTCACCGCGCATCCCTCGGTTTGACTGACTTTTCAGTCAGTGCGACGCTGATTCCGGGGTCGGGGTACTGCCGACGGCTCGTTCCCGTCGTTGCGCCGGTGCGCCACGACGCGAGGAGCCGACGCGGCGGAGCATCCTTCCCGACGACGGGTCCCGGGCGCCGGAGGCGTCCGCACGACCGCACCCCCGTACCACCGCACGATCTGGAGACCTGGTGACCCACTACCGCGACGACCGTTCCACCGAGGCCTGCCCCTGGGTCCCCGCCGACGACGTCCCGCACGCGCGGACCTGGATGTCCTGGCCCTCCCGCCGGGGCGTGTGGGGGCTGCGCCTCGGCGGGATCCAGGAGGACATCGCACTGATCGCGAGCACGATCGCCGAGTTCGAGCCGGTGGTCATGTGCGCCCCCGACGACCACACGGCGAAGAAGGCCAGGTCCTGGTGCGGCTCGGAGGTGGAGGTGACGACCGCGATCCCCACCGACGACCTGTGGATGCGCGACATCGCCCCGGTGTTCCGCCGGGACGGGCACGGCGGCCTGGAGGCCGTCGTCCTCAACTTCAACGGCTGGGGCAACAAGCAGGTCCACCACGACGACGCCCGCGTCGCCGAGCGCCTCGCCACCCTCCGCGGCCTGCGCCACTCCTACGCGGACTTCGTCGGCGAGGGCGGCGCGATCGAGACCGACGGGGACGGCACCGTGATGGCCACCGAGAGCAGCCTGGTCAACAAGAACCGCAACCGCGGCATGAGCCGGGACGAGATCGAGGACGCCGTCCTGGAGGCCTACGGCGCCGACACCATGATCTGGCTGCCCGGGATCAAGGGCCAGGACATCACCGACGACCACGTCGACGTCACCTCCCGGTTCATCCGGCCCGGTGTGGTGATGGTCCAGCTGCCGCCGGCGGGACGCGACGACGCCTGGGCGCGGGACGCGCGCGAGCAGTTCGCCATCCTGTCGGCCGCCACCGACGCCCGGGGCCGCCGCCTCCAGGTCATCCCCGTGCAGGGCCCGGACAGCGTCCGTTCCCGCAGCACGACGTTCGTCGACTCCTACCTCAACTTCCACGTCGTCAACGGCGGTGTCATCACGGCCCGGTTCGGCGACCGCTACAAGGACGCCGCCGCGAAGGAGGCGCTCGCGGCGGCCTTCCCCGGCCGCGAGGTGGTGCAGCTCGACGTCGACCGCCTGATGGCCGGAGGCGGCGGCATCCACTGCTCGACCATGCACGAACCGCTGCCGTAGCCGGCAGCACCCGACGCCCCGCTCGAAGTCCCGCGCCCACCCCCGGACGGAAGACCCCCATGCCCACCGCCCTGCCCCGCCGTACCCTGCTGCGCTCCCTCGCCGGTGCGAGCCTGCTCGCTGCCGGTCTGACCGCCTGCTCCGCCCTCGACGACCCCGACGCCCCCGCCGACACCCCCGCCGACACCCCCACCGGCGGCCCCTCCGCCGACCCCACCGGCGGGAGCACCCCCGCGGCGCCCTCGCAGCCCGGCGCCCCCGGCACCCCCGCCGCCTCCGGCGGGCGCCGCCTCGGCGCGGAGTGGGAGAAGCACGTCCGCACGGTGATGTCCTGGCCGGCCTCCGAGGACGTCTGGGGCGATCAGCTCTCGGACGTCCGCAAGGACATCGCCGCCCTCGCCCAGGCCGTCGCCGCCCGCGAGCCGGTCGTCCTGATGGCCCGCCCCGAGCAGCGGGACGCCGCGCGGAAGGCCTGCGGCTCGGCGGTCGAGGTCGTCCCGATCCCCGTCGACGACCTGTGGGCCCGCGACACCGTGCCCGTGTTCGTCGAGGAGGGCGGAAAGGTCAAGGGCGTCGACTTCAACTTCAACGGCTGGGGCGGCAAGCAGAAGCCGCACGCCAACGACAGCAAGGTCGCCCGTGCCGTGCTGGCCTCGTACGGCATCGAGCGCATCGGGACCGGGCTGGTGGCCGAGGGCGGGTCCTTCGAGACGGACGGCCAGGGCACGCTGCTGATCACCGAGAGCTCCATCGTCAACGACAACCGCAACCGGGGCATGAGCCGCGACCGGATCGAGGCCGAGCTGAAGACGCTCCTCGGCGTCACGAAGGTCATCTGGCTGGCCGGGGTCAAGGGCGAGGACATCACCGACGCCCACGTCGACTGCCTCACCCGCTTCGTCGCCCCCGGCGTCGTCCTGCTCGACCAGGCCTTCCCCGGCACCCCGTCCGACGTCTGGTCCCGCTCGGCCGACCAGGCCCGGTCCGTCCTGGCGGGGGCCACCGACGCCCGTGGCAGGAAGCTGGAGGTCATCGAACTCCAGCAGCCCGACCCGGACCGGATCACCGGGCACGGCGACGCCTTCGTCTCCTCCTACATGAACTTCTACATCGGCTCGAAGGGCGTCTACCTGCCGAGGTTCGGCGACGCCCGGGCCGACGACCGCGCCCAGCAGATCCTCAAGCAGCACTTCCCCGACCGCGAGATCGTCCCCGTGAAGATCGACGCGATCGCCTCCGGCGGTGGCGGCATCCACTGCGCCACCCACGACATCCCCGCCGTCGGCTGACCGGAGCGTCGGCCGACCGGAGTGCCGGCCTCGGCCGACCGGAACGCCGGCCTCACGAGGCGGCGGCGGGCTGCTGCTGCGTCGCGCAGTGGATGCCCCCGCCGCCGGAGGCGATGTGGTCGATGCTCAGCTGGATGACCTTCCGCCCGGGGTGGAGGTCGCCGATGATGCCGACGGCGCGGTCGTCGGCGGCCTTGTCGCCGAAGCGGGGGACGATGACGCCGCCGTTGCAGACGTAGTAGTTGAGGTAGGTGGCTAGGAAGTCCTTGCCGGAGCCCTCGATCAGGTTGAAGTCCGGCTCGGGCAGCTCGACGATCCTGAGGGTCCGCCCGCGCGCGTCGGTCGCGGTCGCGAGGACCTGCCGGGCCTGGTCGGAGGCGGTGGTCCAGACGTCCGGCGGGGTGTCGGCGGCCGGGCGGTGCAGCAGGACGGTGCCGGGGTCGGCGAACCGGGCGAGGGCGTCGATGTGGCAGTCGGTGATGTCCTGACCGGCGACCCCCTTGAACCACAGCACCTTCTCGACGCCGAACAGCTCCTTGAAGGCGGCCTCGATCTGGTCCCGGCTCCTGCCGGGATTGCGGTTGTCGTTGACCCAGCAGCTCTCGGTGGCCATCAGCGTCCCGTCGCCGTCCACCTCGATGCCGCCGCCCTCCCCGATGATCGGTGCCTGGACGCGCGCGATGCCGTAGTGGTCGAGCAGCGTGCGGGCGACCAGGCTGTCCGCGGCGTGCGTCTGCTTGTCCCCCCAGCCGTTGAATCCGAGGTCGACCCCGGCGAGCCCCGGCCCGCCCGTGACGAAGGTCGGGCCGGTGTCCCGCGCCCACAGGTCGTCGACCATCAGATCGATCACCTCGACCGACGAGCCGCACAGCTGCCGCGCCTCGGCGGCCTGGTCGGGCCGGGCCATCAGGACGACGGGTTCGAACCCGGCGACGGCCCGGGCCAGACCGGCGATGTCCTGCCGCACCCCGGGCAGTTGGTCACCCCACACCTCCTCCAGGGCCGGCCAGGACATGAAGGTCCGGGTGTGCGGCCGCGACTCGGCGGGCATCGCCCGCGCGGCGCTCGCCGTCCCGCTCGCCGTCCCGCTCGCCGCGCCCCCGCCCGGGCTCGCCCCGCTCGCCCCGGACTCCTCGCCCCCTCCGCCACCACCGGAGGAGCACCCGCCCGCCACCGCCAGCGCGGCGAGCGCCGCCCCGGAGCGCAGGAGCGAGCGGCGGGACGGCCGGCGGTGGGTCATGGGGCCTCGTTCCGGTAGGTGCCTGGGAGAACAGCTCGCACGCTACTGACCGCCCGGTCAGGGCCCGCCGCGGCACGCCCCGCCATCCGGGCGAATCGCCCGGGCGCCTGCGCCTCGGTACCCGCGGCCACGATGCCCACCCATCCGAAGACGCCCCGGGGAGCCGCATGCGGTGAACCGCCCGGTGCGAGTGCCCGGTCGACGGTCTCGGCGATCCCGCGCGGACCTCCGGGGGCGGCGCGCGTGGTGGTCACCCCGCCGTTGACCGGTTGACCGGTTGACCAGTTGACCGGTTCGCCGGTTCGCCGGTTCACCAGGGCACGACGCCGGCGTCCTCGAAGAACTGGCCCGTGGGGCCGTCGTCGGGCAGGGTCGCGAGGGCGACGGCGACGGCCGCGCCCTGCCGGGGGGTGCGCACGCCCTGGAAGCCGTTGAGGTCGGTCGCGACGTAGCCGGGGCAGCAGGCATTGATCAGGATGTTCGTGCCGCTCAACTCCCGGGCGTACTGGAGGGTGACGGCATTGAGGAAGGTCTTCGACGGCGCGTACGCCACGGCCGGCGGACCGGGGGCCGCCCCGCCGGCGGCCCCCGACTGCCGGGCGAGGGAGCCGACGCTGCTGGACATGTTCACGATCCGCGGCGAGGCGGAGCGGCGCAGCAGCGGCATCATCGCGTTGGTGACCCGGACGACGCCGATGACGTTGGTCTCCACGACCGTGCGGATGGTGGCGGGGTCGACCCGGGTGGGCTCCTGGGGCGCGCCGCCGGCGATGGCGGCGTTGTTGACGAGCACATCGAGGTGCCCGGCCCGGTCCTCGATCAGCCGCGCGGCGGCCGTGGTGCTCGCGTCGTCGGTCACGTCCAGCGGCACGCCGAACGCGTCGACGCCGGCCGCGCGCAGCGCCTCGACGGCGGCCTCGCGGCGCCGCTCGTCACGGGCGCCGACGCCGACGCTCCAGCCGAGGGCGCCCAGGCCCGCGGCGATCTCGTAGCCGATGCCCTTGTTCGCGCCGGTGACCAGCGCGATCGTTCGTTCGCTCATGGGGACCATGCTGCTCCCGGGCCCCGGCGGGGGTCCAAGACCGATCGGGTGGGTGGCGATACCCTCCGGGTATCGATCCGGAGTACCGTGCCCGGATGGAGACCAGGGAACTGCGCTACTTCGTCGCTGTCGCCGAGGAGTTGCACTTCGGGCGCGCCGCGCAGCGGCTCGGGATCGCACAGCCGCCGCTGTCCCGGGCGATCCAGCAGCTCGAACGCCGACTCGGCGCGGCGCTGCTGGACCGGACCGGCCGCACCGTCACGCTGACCGAGGCCGGCGCGGTGCTGCTGGCCGAGGGCCGGGCGGCCCTCGACGCGGTCGAAGCGGCCGAGCGCCGGACCCGCCGTGCCGCCCTTCCCCCGACCGGCCGTCCCGGCCTGGTCCTGGTCGCCAAGGCCAGCGCGTCCCGCGAACTGCTGGCGGAACTCCTGGACGCGTACGCCGCCGGACCCGGCGCGGTCCCCGTCGACGTCATCCTGTGCGGCCCGGCCGAGCAGGAGCGGCTGCTGCGCGACGGCCGGGCCGACGTGGCGCTGCTGCACCGGCCGTTCGACTTGACGGCCGGGTTCCACACCGAGGAACTCGGTACGGAGGGCCAGGTGGTGGTCCTGCCGGCCGGGCATCCGCTCGCGGTCCGCACCGAGCTGCACATGGCCGACATCGTCGGGTTGCCCGGGCTGCCCCTGCCGCGCTGGCCCGGCCCCGACGGCAGCCACCCGCCCGGCCCCGGCCCCCAGGTCCGCGACCACGAGCAGCTGCTGCAACTCGTCGCGCTCGGCCGCGCCTGCGCGCTCTCGCCGGAGTCGTGCCGGGCCCGACTGCACGGTGACCTCGCCGCCGTGCCCGTGCTGGACGCCCCGAAGGTCACCACCGTGATCGCCTGGCCGCCGCACAGCCGGTCCAGGGCCGTCGCCGACCTCGTCCGGACGGCGACCGGCCTGCGGTAGCGGAAGCGGCCGCCCGGCTTGATCATTCGAGAATTCCCGCACTATTATCGTGCGGGAATAGTCGAACGATTCAAGGAGGTGGCTGCCGATGGCGCCGTCACGGGTGTACGAGCATCCCGGGGTCGACGAGATCGCGATCCCGCGGGTGCTCTTCGCGCTGAGCGAGCCGCTGCGGCTGTCGATGGTGCGGATGCTCGCGGAACGCGGCGAGGTGGACAGCATCGAGCTGGGCCCGGACCTGCCGCGGTCGACGCTCACGCACCACACCGGCCTGCTGCGCGAATCCGGGGTGGTGTTCGTGCGCGCCGAGGGGCGCAAGTGCATGATCCGGCTGCGCCGCGAGGACCTGGACGCGCGGTTCCCGGGCCTGATCGGCACGGTCCTCGACGGGTACCGGGAAGCCGGCGCCTCCGCCGGGGAGACGGCCTCGACCGGGGCGGACGCTTCGACCGGGGCGGACGCGTGATCCGCCGCCTCTGGCCGCTGGTCGCGGCCGCGATCGCGCTGGGTGTCGACGCCTACGTCCTCGCCGGAGTGCTGCCCGAGATCGCCGACTCGCTCGCCACGACGGTCGCGGCGGTCGGCCTGGGCGTCACGGCCTTCACCGCGGCCTACGCCCTGGCCGGGCCCCTGCTGTCGGGAACGCTGATCCGGGGGAGTACCGCCGGGGCGCTGCTGATCGCGCTGGGCGTCTTCAACCTCGGCAACCTCGTCACCGCGGTCGCGCCGGGGATCGAGGTCTTCCTCGCCTCACGGGTGATCACGGGCGCCGGCGCCGGCGTGCTCACCGCGGTGGCGACCGCGGCCGCCGCCGCGATGGCTGCCGACCACGAACGCGGGCGCGCCATGGCCATGGTGACGTTCGGGCTGTCCACCGGGACGGTCGCCGGAGTGCCGGTCGGGATGGTCATCGGCCACCAGCTGAACTGGCGCTGGACGATGGGCCTGGTCGTCGCCGTCGGCCTGCTCGGCATGGGGGCGCTGGCCGCCAGGGCGCGCACGATCCCGGCACTGCCCGCTTCGCGCGGTCCCGCCTTCACGGTGCTGAGGTCGTCGAGGACCCTCAGCGGTGTCACCGCCGCGTTCCTCCTCGGCGTGGCCAGCCTCGGGCTCTACACCTACCTGCTGCCCATGGCCGAGGCCCGGGGGCTTGAGGGCTGGGGCTTCGCCCTGGTGTGGGCCTGGGGCATCGGCGGGGTCGCCGGCTCCGCCCTGATCGGCAGACCGCTGGACGCCCACGGGCCCCGCGCGCTGCTCCTCGTCCTGCCCGCCGGGCTGCTCGCGAGCTTCGCCGCCCTGTGGATCTTCACCTCCCCGGCCGTGTGGCTGGTCGCGGCGGCGTGCTGGGGAGCGGTGGGGTGGGCGAGCGTCCCCACCCTGCAGCAGGCCCTGACCGGGGACCGTCCCGAGCAGGCGATGCCGGTCGTCGCGTTCCAGATGGCCGCGATGTACCTCGGCTCCGCCGCGGGCGCCGCCGCCGGCAGCGCTCTGCTCGCCGGCCACGTCGATCCGGGCGACCTGCCCGTCTGGGCGCTGGTGCCCGCAGCAGTGGCGCTGCTCCTCACCGGGCGGCTCGCCATCGCCGGCCCGCGGCCTCGCGTCCGACGCGGCGTCACGCCCCTCGTCTGCCACGAGGCCGGGGGCGGAGGCCTGTCCGGCGGGTGAGGAGGCCGCGGCCGCCGCTGGTCGGGGGGCCCGGTCCGGCACGACAGGGCGGCAGCGGTCACCGCCGTCGGACGCCCAGGATCTGACGCCGGAGCAGGACGACGTCGGGGTGTGCTTGTCGGCGTTTCGGATCCCCCGGGCCTGTCGGGGGCCGCGCCCGGTGACCTCGGTCCGGCCATGGCGGCCGGAGGGGGCTTCCCGCCGGACGGCACCGGGGCGGACCTGCGCGAGAATGAGCCCGACAGGGACCGGATCCGTGCCGACCCCACCGCCGTGACCGGGCGTCGCGGCGCTCACCGGCGCAGCAGCCGATACGGTGCCGTACCGGCTGCTGTGCACGTTGCCGGCTGTGCATGTTGCCGTGGGAGGCGCGCGGGCGTACCGAGGGGATCGATGTGGCGACGACCACCGTGGACGTGGCAGTTCCCGACGCGCTGCGGCCGGTCGTGGATGTGGCGGCGTTGCCGGCGGCCCCCGGTGACGCGGGGCCGGCGTGGCTGGTGCTGTCCGGCGGCGGACGGCTGGCGCGGTGGACGCCGACGACCGGCGAGGTGCGGGGCGTGGCCCGGTACCGGGCGGAGAGGCCGGCGGCCGAGTACGGCGGCGGCGTTCGCCTGCGGCTCCATGTGTCCCGGTGCGGCCGTTGGGCGGCGGTGGCGCAGGACCGCGGCCGGTACGGCACCGTCGTCGATCTCGCCACCGGTTCACCGGCGTTGACGTTGGACGGCGGGGACTACTGCTGCGAGACCGGCCCGTTCGCGTTGGCGTTCGCCGAACACGACGGCCGGCCGGTCGTCGTCCACCGGACGAACTGGAACCGGTTGGACGTCACCGATCCCGCGTCCGGCGAGGTGCTCACGGCGCGGGACACCCCGGACGGCGACGAGGAGGACGCGGAGCACGACCTCGACTACTTCCACGGCGCGCTGTTGCCGAGCCCCGACGGGACCCGTGTCTACGACGGCGGTTGGGTGTGGCAGCCGTGCGGGATGCCTGCGGTGTGGAGCCTGACCACCTGGCTGCACGACAACCCGTACGAGTCCGAGGACGGCCCCAGCCATGCGGTGTATCCCGAGGTCTCGCAGTGGAACGGGCCGGTGGTGTGGATCGACGACGAGCGGATCGCGGTGTACGACCGGGACGACGCCGGCCGCGGTACCGTCCACGTCCTCGACCCCACCGCGATCCGACGGCGCTCGCCGGGCGTCCGATGGATCGAGGCGGTCGCGACGTTCCCCTGGCCGGTCGGCGATCTCGGCTTCTTCACCGACGGCGAGCATCTGCTGATCGCCGGCGAGGCCGGTCTGCAGGGCGTCGACATCACCAGCGGACAGCGGGTGTTCGCGATCGACGGGTTCCGCCCGGCGCGTCAGGATCGGCACACCGGAGCGCTGATCCAGGTCGGCAGCGCCCAGGCCCGGTTGTGGACGCCGCCGGAGTGGACGGCGCGCGCCGGCTGAGCTGCCACGTCCCGCAGATCGCCGCCGGAGAAGTCCAGGCCCGTCCCCCGTTCGAGTCCCGACCCGGGCGACCACCCGGCCGAGGGCCGGGCCCGGTCACGGCCAGGTGGCCGGCCGGACGGTCACGGCCGCGGTGACGGCGAGCCCGTCGATTCATCGGGCGGAGGCCGGGCGGGGAACGGGTCATCACCTGATCCGGCGCGCGGGCCGGCCCGGGTATTCATTGCGGTGTACGCGTCATAGAGTGTGAGGTCGTGGGCCGGACGGGCGGGTGATCGGCCGCTGTCGCCCCCCTTTCAACGGGCGAGGCCCCCGGCGC
Organism: Kitasatospora sp. NPDC058115; assembly: GCF_042884635.1. NCBI lineage: Bacteria > Bacillati > Actinomycetota > Actinomycetes > Kitasatosporales > Streptomycetaceae > Kitasatospora > Kitasatospora sp. NPDC058115. The sequence continues at coordinate 362,435 of NZ_JBHVTL010000002.1, read as the reverse complement.
CGGGCGCGCGTGTCTCCACTTCCGCCCCCGCCGTCGTCCCAAAGCCCAGGTCAGCGGCGTGAGACACCGTCAGCCGCCGGTGAAACGGCGTCAAGCCCCGGGGAGCCGCCGATTCTCCGCCTACCTTTGAGCCGAGCCCGGAACTCGCTCCGAGGCCCACCACTCACACCGGTCATCGCTGCCGCACCCGTCGGCGGCGGTCGCCGCACGACCACCCATGGGGGACGAACCATGAAGAAGACCACCGCCGCCCTCGGCCTCATCGGGACGCTCGCCGCGTCCACGATCGCCCTCGCGCCGTCGGCCTCCGCGCTGAGCTGCCAGGAGGACACCCTCTACACCGGTCAGCGCACCGTCGGGTGGACCACCACCAAGGCCAACGACGCCTGCCGGGACGTCAACCTGGTGTTCGCGGGCGCCTCGGGCGGCCGGCACAACGACGGCTACGAGGGCATGTACGTCGACGCCAACGGCAACTGGCAGGCCGCCGCGTCCGGCTACCACTGGCTGAACGACGGCTCCTACAGCCTGGGCTCCGTCGTCCTGATCTCCAACCTGACCTCGGGCCGCACCTTCGGTGTCGCCGCGTACCAGTCCGGCTGGGGCGTCGTGAAGGTCCAGCACTGACATCCGGGGCCGGCGCGGCCCCGCCCGTCCCACCCCGCCGGCAGGCGCCCCGCGCCCGGGGCGCCTGCCGGCACCACCTCCACCACCGGCCACCACCCGAAGAGGACGGCACGTTGCGACGCCCCACCCGGCACCCCCGTCGGCCCGCCGGCATCGTCCAGGCATGCGTGGGCGCCGTCCTGCTCCTCGGCGCGACGGCCTGTGCGAGCACGGCCACCGGCCCGGCCGCGCCGACCGCCGCCCGCTCGGCCGTGCCCCGGCCGCCGATCCCCGTGACCTGGACGATGCCGACGGACGTCTCGGCCATGCTGCTGCCGTCGACCGGCGCGGAGACCCGCTGGTCCCAGGGCCTGGACACCTTCACCACCCTGGTGGCGAACGCCGCGACCCGCTCCTGCGCCCGCTCCCGGGGCCTCGCGGAACCCGTGACGACGCCCGGGATGTTCTTCCGCGTCATGGACATCCCCGACCTGCCCTTCATCCAGGCCCACGGCTTCGACGGCGGCCTGGCCCCCGGCGAGTCCGCCTCCGCCGCCGGCGCGGCCCCGGGCCGCTCCACCCCCGGACCCGAGCAGCAGCAGTGCTTCGAGGACGGCGCGAAGGCCATGCGGGAACTGAAGGACCTCTACGCCCCGCTGCAGGCCCAGTGGTTCACTGCGGCGGCCGCCCTGCGGCGCCACCAGGAGGTCGACGCGGCCTACCGGCAGCTCGACGGCTGCCTCGCCGGGCACGGCGTGCGGGCCAAGGGGGAGGAGGCGTTCTTCGCGGTCGTCGACCAGAGCATCCAGGCCGCCGACGCCCCCGCCGTCTCCCGCCTCGGCGAGGTGTACGCGACCTGCATGGCCCCGGTCGAAGCCGTCCGCGAGCCACTGCGCGCCAAGCTCCGCGACGACTTCCGCGCCGGGCACCGCTCCGAGATCGACACCCTGGGCGACAGCGTCCCCCGCAAGGTCCACGAACTGGAGGAGCGCTACAGCCTCCGGATCTCCTTCCCCTCGCCCTGAGCGGACTCACGCCAGGAAGTCCTCGATCAGCTCGGCCGGGTTGGCGGCCCTGGTGGCCTCCTCCTCCCAGCCCGGGCAGTCCATGTCGAACACGACCACGGGCAGCGGACGGCCGAAGATCCTCGTGACGGTGCCGCTCTCGTGGAGGTGACGGGCGAGGCCGACGACGGCGTCGTGGAAGTGGAGTTCGAGAAGGCCGGACTTCGCGCGAAGCCCGTCGTCCGCCGGCATCCGGCCGAGATCGAACTCGCCGTCGTACCAGATGCCGAGGTCCCTGGCCTCCGCCTCGTAGAGCGGGCCGCCGACCCGGTCCTCAGGAACGTTGCCGAGCCTGTCGAAGCCGTCGAGGATCCAGAAGGCGTAGTTCCAGCGCACCTCCCGGCGATCGGAGCCCAGGCGCATCTGCTCCTCGTACCGGCTCTCCGTGTTGTAGCCGATGTCCACGTACGGACGGCGGTTGTCGGCGTCGATGCGCCAGATGTTGAAGGCCAGGACGTAGATCTCGTGCTTCAGTTGCTCGGGGACGCGCTCCAGGATGCCGGTGGCGGCCTGCCGCAGGTGCGTCCGGAAACTCTGCCGTTCTGTCACGGTGACAGCGTCTCACCCACCCAGCCCCGGGGCCCCGCCGTGCACGCCGTTCTCCCGGCTCAGCGCCCCGGCGCCGCCGGGAGGACCGCGGCGTGAGGCGCGGCCCACAGCGGGACCACGTCGAGGGTGGGGTGGCTGCGGGGGGCGTCCCTGGTGACGGGGATGGAGGCGGTGGTGGTCCGCAGGCCGGTCCTGGCGCGGGGGGTCGTGGCGTTCACGGAGGTCATGGTCGTCAACCTACCGGCCGGGACTGACAGACCGTCCCCTCCCGCCCGGGCCGCCGGCGGGAACAGCACGGCCGGCGGCAGGACGGGCAGCGCCGAGGTGATGGCGCGCAGCCACGACCGCACCCGCGAGCCGGGGGCGCGGTCGCGACTCCCGTTCCATCGGCGGCCTTCGCGATCGGTGCGGGCAACGGCCGGCTACGCGTCGGGATGCTGCGGCAGGGCGAGCCAGTCCGACCACGAGATCTCGCGGCCGAGGAAGCGTGGCTGCTCGAACGGCCAGTCGGCGGCGATCCACTGCGGCACCAGCGCGTCGAGGGCCTGCTCGACCGCGCTGCCCACCAGCTCGTCGACCACCCACCAGGAGATCTCGCCGTCCGCGCCGGCCCGCTCCGGCGGGTCGATGTAGACGCAGCCGAGCAGAGCGGTCTCCGCCGCGTCGAACAGCGCGTAGTTGAAGGACTGGTGTGCGGCGATCTCCTTCTCGTGCCGCAACAGGTCGGCCCGGTCGGCCTCGTAGGTCATGGTGGCGGCCGGCCAGCCCCAGGCCGGGCCGAAGACGGTCCACAGCCGCTCGCGCGAACCCATCACCGCCGGATAGTCGAGCGGGGCGTCCGACTCCCGGATCGGCCGCAGGTGGTGGCCACCCCCCGGCAGCGGTACCAGGACGGGGTGGACGAAGTCATCGGGAAGCCAGCTCATGGCGCCCGACCGTAGCAGCGCGCGGCCGTCCGCTCCTCCGGATTTTCCCCGGGGGCCGACGGCGCCTCCGCCCCCGCGTCCCCACGCACACCGACCCGGCGGCCCCGGTGGGTGACAGGCGGTAGTCGGCGCAGGGACCCGGGAGGGGTTGCCGGAGCCCGGGTGCGGCCGCTGCTGGACAGCGGGTGAACGGACGCCGGCCACCCCGGGAACGCGGGGGTGGGGCAAATCGACCGTTGCTCCGACATGTCGGCCACCCGCCCCGATTGTTCAGGATCCCTGCAAAACCCCTCAAGACCGTTGACACCGCGTAACGGCCCGAGTAGCGTCACTGATCATCCCGCTGATAATACGTATTATCAGCGCCGGCCTTGCCGCCTCCGGAGGAGTTCCCCCGTGTCAAGGATCACGCAGCGTGACATCGCTCGCCTCGCCGGCGTCAGCCAGGCGGTGGTCTCGCTCGTGCTGAACAACAGGACCGACGCGACGACCCGCATCGCTCCCGAGACCAGACAGCGCGTCCTCGACGTGATCCGGGAGACCGGCTACGCGGCCGACCCCGTGGCCCGCCGCATGGTGCGTCAGCTCAACCAGATCATCGGCGTGTTCACCTACGAATCGGTGTTCCCGAGCACCAGCGCCGACTTCTACTACCCGTTCCTGCGCGGCATCGAGGAGTGCGCCGAGCAGCTCAGGTGCGACCTGCTGCTGTTCACCAGCGCTCCGGTCGTCGACGGGCGGCGCAAGGTGTTCCACGAGAACAACCGGCTGCGGATCGCCGACGGCTGCATCCTGCTCGGCCGTGACATCCCGCACGACGAGCTGGCCCGGCTGAATCGCGAGAACTACCCGTTCGTGGCAGTCGGCCGACGCGACGACGCGGGTGGCCCGGTGCCCTGCGTGGGGGCGGACTACGCCGCCGCCACGCAGAAGCTGGTCGAGCGGGCCCGGGAGCTCGGGCACCGCGAGTTCGCCTACGTCGGGGCGGGGGAGGGAGCGGAGTCCGCCGACGACCGGATGAAGGGGTTCCGCGCCGGCACCGGAGGGAGCGGCCGGCACGAGCGGACGGCCGGCCGGTCCGCGGGGGAGACCTTGGACGCGCTGCTCGCCGCCGGGGTCACCACCGCCGTGGTCGAGGGCTACGCCGACGGGGTCGCGCTGATCCGGGCCGCCCGGGAGCGGGGCGTCGACGTGCCCGGTGACCTGTCGGTCGTGGTGACCGGCGTCCCGGCCGATTCGGCGGACGCCGACATCACGAGCACCGGGTTCCGCATTCCGCGCCGGGAGATGGGCTGGCAGTCGGTGGAACTCCTCGCCGCCTTACTGGAGGACCGGTCGACCACCACGCTCCAGCGGCTTCTGCCGTGCCACTTCGTCGAGGGGCAGACCCTCGGCGAACCGAGAAAGGACCGTTCTTGACCGAGATACGCAGTGACGTGCTGGTGGTCGGCGGAGGGCTGGGCGGCGTCGCCGCGGCGCTCGCCGCCGCCCGCGCCGGCCGGACCGTGGTGCTGACCGAGGAGTTCGACTGGATCGGCGGGCAGCTCACCAGCCAGGCCGTGCCGCCGGACGAGCACTCCTGGGTGGAGCAGTTCGGCGTCACCGCCGGCTACCGCGCCCTGCGCGACGGCATCCGCGACTACTACCGCCGGCACTACCCGCTCACCGAACGGGCCAGGGCCCGCCTCGAACTGAACCCCGGCGGGGGCTGGGTGAGCAAGCTCTGCCACGAACCGCGGGTCGCGCTGGCGGTCATCGAGGCGATGCTCGCGCCCCACCGCGCCGCCGGGCGCCTCACCGTCCTCCAGCCGTACCGGCCGACCGCCGCCGACACCGACGGCGACCGGGTGACCGCGGTGACCCTGACCCACCGCGACACCGGCGAGAAGATCCACGCCACCGCCGCCTACGTGCTGGACGCCACCGAGACCGGCGACCTGCTGCCGCTCACCGGCACCGAGTACGTCACCGGCTTCGAGTCCGCCGCCGACACCGGCGAGCCGAGCGCCCCGCAGGTCGCCCAGCCGCTGAACATGCAGGCCGTGTCGGTGTGCTTCGCGATGGACCACGTCGACGGCGACCACACCATCGACAAGCCCGCGGACTACGACTTCTGGCGGTCCTACCAGCCCGAGGTGTGGGGCGGACCGCTGCTGTCCTGGCAGTACCCGCACCCCAGGACGCTGGAGCGCGTCGGGCACGACTTCAGCCCCAACCCCAGCGACGACCCGCTGACGGTCAACGCCGACCAGCGCGTCAACCCCGGCAACGCCAACCTGTGGACGTTCCGCCGGATCGCCGCCCGCGGCACCTTCACCGACGGCGCCTACGCCAGCGACATCACCCTGGTCAACTGGCCGATGATCGACTACCTCGAAGGCCCGGTCCTCGACGTCCCCGATGCCGCCGACCACCTGCGCCGGGCCAGGGAACTGAGCTTCGCCTTCCTGTACTGGATGCAGACCGAGGCGCCCCGCCCGGACGGCGGCACCGGATTCCCGGGGCTGCGGCTGCGCGGCGACGTCACCGGCGGCGCCGACGGCCTGGCCCAGGCCCCGTACATCCGCGAGGCGCGCCGGATCAAGGCCGACTACACCGTCGTCGAGCAGGACCTCTCGCTCGCCGTCCGCGGGGAGCGGGGCGCCGTGCGCTACCCGGACTCCGTCGGCCTGGGCATGTACCGGATCGACCTGCACCCCTCGACGGGCGGCGACACCTACATCGACGTCGGCTGCAGCCCGTTCGAGATCCCGCTGGGCGCGCTCCTCCCGCAGAGGGTCGAGAACCTCCTGCCCGCCGGCAAGAACATCGGCACCACCCACATCACCAACGGCGCCTACCGGGTCCACCCGGTCGAGTGGAACATCGGGGAGGCCGCCGGCGCGCTCGCCGCCTTCTGCCTCGACCGCGGGACCCGCCCCCGCTCGGTCCGGGAGAACCCCGACCTGCTCTCGGCCTTCCAGGACCAGCTCACCGCGGCCGGCGTCGAACTGCGCTGGCCCGACATCACGGGCTACTAGGCCCCACGCACCACCGAGGAGAACACCATGTCGATTCGAAGAGGGCTGGCCACGGTCGCCGCCGCGATGTCCGCAACGCTGGTCCTGGCCGCCTGCGGTGGAGAGGGCTCGGAGGGCGAGAAGGGCCCGGTGAGCCTGCGGATGACGGTCTGGACCTCCAACAAGCCGCACCTGACGCTCTTCAACGAGATCGCCGCCGAGTACATGGCGGCCCACCCCGAGGTCAAGGAGATCAAGTTCGACCCGCTGCCGTTCGACAGCTACAGCACGGCGCTCACCACCCAGATGACCGGCGGCAACGCCCCCGACCTCGCGTGGGTCTTCGAGACGGACGCGGCCGACTTCGTCAGCTCCGGGGCCCTGGTGCCGCTCGACGACACCCTGAAGCAGACCGGCGGCTACGAGTACGACGACCTGATCCCGAGCACCACCAAGCTCTGGAAGCGCGACGACAAGCTGTACGCGTACCCGTTCTCCACCTCGCCGTTCGGTGTCTTCGTCAACCACGACCTGCTGAAGGCCGCCGGCCAGCAGACCCCGGCCGAGCTCATCGGGGCGGGCACGTGGAACTGGGCGACCGTGCTCGCCGAGGGCGCCGAGGTGCACCGCGCCACCGGCAAGGCCGGCATGGTGATCCGTGACTTCGAGTACAAGGAGTGGGGCAACGCGGCCACCTTCTGGGGCGGCTGGAAGGCCGAGCCCTGGAGTGCCGACGGCAAGACCTGCACCTTCGACAGCCAGCCGATGGTCGACGCGATGACCGCCCTGCACAAGGGGATATTCGAGGACAAGGCGATGCCGGGCCCCGGCGAGTCCGCCGACTTCTTCACCGGCGACGCGGCGATGACCATCACCCAGATCAGCCGGGCCTCGCTGCTGGACGGCGCCAAGTTCGACTGGGACCTGGTGCCGCTGCCGGCCGGACCGGGCGGCGACTACTCGGTGATCGGCCAGGCCGGCATAGGCGTCGTCAAGCGGGGCGGCCACACCAAGGAGGCCAAGGACTTCCTCGCCTACTTCACCAACCCGCAGAACTCCGCCAAGCTCGCCGCCTACTTCCCGCCGCCCCGGGAGTCCCAGCTCACCGCGGAGAACCTGGCCAAGACCAACCCGCTGCTGAAGAACGAGCAGCTCGACAGCGTGGTCGTCAGCGGCGTCAAGAAGGGCGTGGTCAAGCCGGGCCACGCCGGCCAGGCCGAACTCGCCCAGCGGGTCCGCGCCGGACTCGACCCGCTGTGGACGCCGAACGCCGACGTCAAGGGCGTGCTCGGCGACCTGTGCAAGAACATCTCCCCGCTGCTGGGGAAGTGACCATGTCCGTCTCCCCGCGAACAGCGGTGGCAGACCCGCCCGAGAGCGGGTCCGCCACCGCGGGGCAGCCGCCGCGACGTCCGTTCTGGACCCGGCGCCGACGTGACCAGCTCGCCGGCCTCGCGTTCATCGCGCCCCAACTCCTCGGCAGCGCCGTCTTCGTGCTGCTGCCCATCGCCCTGGTCCTCCGGTACAGCCTGTACGAGTGGAACGTGCTGGCCGGCGACTTCCACTACACCGGCGGCGACAACTACACCCAGCTGCTGGACGACGCCAACCTGCCCCAGGTCCTGAAGTCCACGGCCCTGTTCTCGGTCGGCCTGGTGGTGCTCAACCTCTCCCTGGCCCTCCTGCTCGCCGTCCTGCTCAACCAGAAGCTGCGCGGAATGACGGTGTTCCGCACGCTCTTCTTCTCCCCCGTCGTGGTGTCGCTGGTCGCCTGGACCATCGTGTGGGGCTTCCTGCTCCAGAACAACGGCGGCATCAACGGCCTGCTGCGCACCGTCGGCATCGACGGACCCAACTGGCTGCGCGGCGAGGGCACCGCCATGCTCTCGGTCATCGTCGTCCAGGTGTTCAAGAACGTCGGTCTGAACATGGTGCTGTTCCTGGCCGCGCTCCAGGGCGTGCCCAAGGAGCTGTACGAGGCGGCCCGGGTCGACGGGGCCGGCGCGTGGACCCGGTTCCGGTCCATCACCCTGCCGCTGATCAGCCCGACGATCCTGCTGACGTCGGTGATCACCATCGTGGGTTCGCTCCAGGTGTTCGCGCAGATCGCGGTGCTCACCCAGGGCGGCCCGAAGCTGTCCACCACCGTGCTCGTCTACTACCTCTACCAGCAGGCCTTCCAGTTCCATCACTTCGGCTACGGCGCGACCCTGTCCATCCTGCTGCTGCTGATCGTGCTGGCGCTCACCGTGCTGCAGTGGCAGATGCGCAAGAGGTGGGTCTTCTATGAATCGTAAAATCCCGCCGCGCACCCGGGTCGCCCTGTACGGCCTGCTCTGCGTGCTCGCGATCCCCTTCGTCTTCCCGACCTGGTGGATGGTCACGTCGTCGTTCAAGCCCATCGGCGACATCTTCTCCTACCCGCCGAAGCTCTTCCCGGCCAACCCGACGTTCTCGGCCTACCGGGACGTCTTCGACGGCCGCCCGTTCGTCCAGCAGTACGTCAACAGCCTCTACATCGCCGCGCTGGTGACGGCGGGGACGATGATCGTGTCCTCGCTCGCCGGCTACGCCTTCGCCCGCATCAGGTTCCGCGGCCAGAACGCGCTGTTCCTGGTGGTGCTGGTGGGCCTGCTCATCCCGAGCGAGGTCACCATCGTCCCGCTCTTCCAGATGTTCAACGACCTCGGCCTGGTCAACACCCACTGGCCGCTGATCCTGGTGCCGATCTTCGGCGCGCCGAGCGTCATGGCCACGTTCATCATGCGGCAGTTCTTCATCAGCCTGCCCAACGAGCTGGAGGAGGCCGCCCGGATCGACGGCATCGGCTACTTCGGCACGTTCTGGCGGATCGCGCTGCCGCTGGCCAGGCCGGCGCTCGGCGCCGTCGGGATCTTCACCTTCCTGCAGAGCTGGAACCTCTACCTGGAGCCGGTGGTGTACCTCTCCTCGCCGGAGAAGTTCACCCTGCCGCAGGCGCTCACCCAGTACGTGGACTCCTACGGCGGGGCCATGTGGAACGTCCAGCTCGCCGCGGCGTCGCTGACCGCGGTCCCGGTGCTGATCGTGTTCGTCATCGCCCAGAAGCAGTTCATCGAGGGCCTCGCCCATACGGGGCTGAAGTGAACGCCACACTCGGCATCGACATCGGCGGCACCAAGACGCTGGCCGCCCTCGTCGGACCCGACGGCGCCGTGCTCGACCGGGCACGGGCCGACACCCCGGCCGCGCAGGGCCCGGACGCGGTGCTGCGGACCGCCGCCGACCTGGCCCGGCGCCTCGGCGGCGCCGGTCCGGTCGGCGTCGGCGCCGCGGGTCTCATCGACCCGGCGACCGGCGTCGTCCGGTACGCGACCGACTCCCTTCCCGGCTGGGCCGGGACACCGGTGGCCGACGCGCTGGCCCGGCGCATCGGCCGGCCCGTGGTGGTGGACAACGACGTCAACGCCGCCGCCCTCGGCGAGAGCTGGGCCGGGGCCGCCCGCGGTCGCGCACACGTGCTGCTGGTCGCGGTCGGCACCGGCCTCGGCGGCGGACTGGTCCGCGGCGGCGCCGTCGACCACGGGGCGCGCGGCGGCGCCGGGGAGACGGCTCATCTGCCGGCTCCGGACGCCGACGAGCTGCCCTGCGGCTGCGGGCGCACCGGGCACCTGGAGGGCGTGGCCTCCGGCACCGGGCTCGCCCGCGCCTACCGGCTGCGCACCGGGGTGGACGTCACCGGCCGCGAGGTCGCCGCCCGCTGCGCCGCCGGCGACCCGGCCGCCGTGGAGGTCCTCGCCACCGCCGGCCACGCGCTCGGCCGGGCCCTCGCGGGTCTGGTGGCGCTGCTCGATCCGCAGACGGTGGTGGTGGCCGGTGGGGCCGGCCGAGCGCTGCTGCCGTACGCCCGGAGCGCGTACGACGCCGAGCGGCTGCCGGTCCACGCCGACGTGTCGCTGGTCCCGGCGGCGCTCGGTGACGCGGCGGTCGCCGTCGGCGCGGCCCGGGCGGCGATGGTCCGGCGAGCCGTGTGCCCGCCGTCCGGTCCGGGGCCCGCCGGTCCGGGGCCTGCCGGTCCGGGGCCTGCCGGCCCGGGATCCACCGGTCCGGGGCGGGTCGACCCCGGCTCTGTCAGTCACGGCTCTGCCGGTCCCGGTCCTGCCGAACGCGGCCCCCGGCCGTAGTCGGTCACCTTCCCGCACGCACCACCGAAACGGAGCCCCAGTGAACGTTCTCGACACCCTCCGCGGCGGACTGGTGGTCTCCTGCCAGCCGCTGCCGGACGAACCCGCCGACCCGATGCGCGACGCATCCGTCCAGGCGAAGGTCGCCGCCGCCGCGGTCCTCGGCGGCGCGGCCGGCATCCGCGCCAACAGTCCCGAGGACATCGCCGCCGTGCGGGCGGCGGTGGACGTGCCGGTCATCGGCCTGTGGAAGGACGGCCCCGGGCCGGTCGTGATCACGCCGACCGGCAGGCACGTCCGAGCCGTCGCGCAGGCCGGGGCGCACCTGGTCGCCGTCGACGCCACCGACCGTTCGCGCCCCGAGCCGTTCGCGGCCGTCGTCGCCGCCGCGCACGCCGCCGGCGTCCTCGTCCTGGCGGACGTGTCCACCGAGGCGGAGGGACGGGCCGCGGCCGACGCGGGCGCCGACGCCGTCGCCACCACGCTCTCCGGCTACACCGCGCACACCCCGAAGACCCCGGGGCCCGACCTCGGCCTGCTGGAACGCCTCGCCGGGCGGCTGTCCGTTCCGGTGATCGCCGAGGGCCGCTACCGCACGGCGGACGACCTGCGACGCGCCTACGCCGCCGGGGCGCACGCCGTGGTGGTGGGAAACGCCATCACCTCACCCCTCTACCTGACCAGGGAGCTGGCCCGTTCGGCTCCCGCTCACGCCGACGCGAACGGAGTGCACCCCTGATGAGAAGACGTACGGTCCTTACCGCCGGAGCCGCCGTCCTGGCCGCCCCGCTGCTGGGCCTCACCCCGCAGACGGCCACCGCGGCCCCACGTCCGAGCCGCCGGATCGCCCTCGTCCCGCTCGACGACCGGCCCGTCAACGTCTACTGCCCCACCATGACCGCCGCCGTCGCCGGCGTCGACCTCGTACTGCCGCCGCGCGAGACCCTCGGCCGCTTCTTCCGGCCCGGGGACGGCGCGGCCGTCGCCCGCTGGCTGGGCTCGGCCGGCGCGGACGAGTACGTGATCTCGGTCAGCATGCTCGCCTACGGCGGCCTGATCGCCTCCCGCACGGGTGCGCCCACCCTCGAATCGGCGCGGGCCAACATCGCGGCGATCCGGGCCCTGCGGGCGGCCCGGCCGAGCGCGCAGATCGTGGTCCACGACACCATCCAGCGCCTCGCGCTGACCCCCGGCAACCCCGACCTCGAACAGTACGTGGCCGCGCTGGTCGAGTGGGCCAAGCTGTACGACCAGGTGGAGAACCTCGGCCGGGAGGACCTGCGGCCCCGGCTCACGGCCGTGCGGGCCACCATCCCGGACGCGGTGGTCGACGACTACCTGAAGGCGCGGGCCCGCAACCACGAGGTCAACCGGCAGATGGTCGAGTGGGTCGCCGACGGCACCATCAGCCATCTGGTGCTCTCCGAGGACGACACCGCCCCGGTGGGCCTGGCCCGGGCCGAACGCGTCGAGCTCGAAAAGCTGGTCGAGCGGCTGGGGGTCGGCTCGCGGGTCGAGGTCTTCCCCGGCGCGGACGAGGTCGACGCGCTGCTGGTCGCCCGGCTGATCGCCGCGGGCACCTCGCCCACCTACCGGGTGGAGTACGCCGGGATCTCCGGCGAGCAGTGGACGGCGGAACTCGAAGGCATCCCGTTCGCGGAGAACATCCGCCGGCACGTGAAGTCCGTCGGCGGCACCGTCGTCGACGGCCGCGCCGACCTGGTGCTCATGGTCAACACCCCTTCGGCGACAGGGGACCGGCGCGCCGCCGACCTCGCCGCGTTCGCCCGCCGGGTCGCCGGGCTGACGGCGGCCGGGGAGTCGGTCGTCGTGGTGGACCCGGTCTTCGTCAACCGCGCCGACCACGACCTGGTGGCCGAACTGGAGCAGCGCGTCGACCTCGCCGCGCTGCTGTCGTACTCCGGCTGGAACACCGGCGGCAACGCCCTCGGTCTGGCCCTGGCCCACGGCACCGCCCGCTGGGCCTTCCTGAAGCGCTCGACCAGCGGAATGGGGGTGCCGGCGCTGACCGGGCCGGGCCGGGCGCACGCGGAGTACCTGCTCTACCGGTTCGTCAAGGACGACCACTGGAAGAACGTCATCCAGAAGGCCGCCTACGCGGAGGCCAGGTCCAGGGGCTGGAACCCGTTGAACCTGACGGCCGAGCAGAAGGCCGTCTTCGACGGCTGGGTCCGGGACCGCCTGGCCCCGGTGACCCGGCAGTACTTCACCGACCACTTCGCCGGCCACCGCCTCCTCCTCGGCCGCCGCGGCGCGACCAGCCGCACCGCCGAGCTCGCCGCCGTCGGTGACATCCACATCGAACTGCCGTGGGACCGCCTCTTCGAGGTGACGCTCGAACCCCACCTCACCCTGGCCTGAGGGGCCGTCGTGATCGGGCTGGTCCCCGGGCGCGCGGTCGGCGCTGCGGCGGCCGGCCTCAAGTGCCGGCCGGGCTCCGACGCGGTCGACGGGGTCGGCGTGCACGCGGTCGGCGGGGCGGTCGGTTCGACGCCGATCGGCTTCCTCGCCACCGGGCACGTCGGCTCCCGGCGCCGCCCTGCGTGATGCACAAGACCGGACCGGGGTTCCGGGGCCGGCCGAACTACGTCACATGACGGAAGCGGCCGCCCATGGAGCGTTCCTATGGTGGGGCCGGCACACCGTTGCCGGCACACCGTCATGTCCTCGGCGTGGACGGGAGAACCTGACACCGGCGGCCGCATCGGACCGGGAACCGGAGCCGTCCACGACGCCTCCGTGAACGAGGACGATGCCTCCGCGGTGCTCCCGCCCGCTCCTCGGACCACGCGATGCCCGGGGGACGGGGACCGGCCGACGCCCGGTCCCCTTCCCCCGGCCCGCCCTCGAAAGGGAACCGAGATGCGCACGGAAGTCTCCGAACCGCCCGCCACCCGCCCGCTGCACCGTCGCGTCCTCGTGCTCGCGGCGCTTCTCGTCGCACTCGCGACCTCCCTCCTGGCGCCGGGTCCGGCCCGGGCCGACGTCAACGACCACGACATCGGTCACGTCTGGCTGAACCTGGGCTCGCCGGGCTCCTCCGCCCAGAACAACTACGCGGCCTTCGTCAACAGCCTGCGGCAGGCCGCCGGGCACGAGTACCGCAACGGCGTCTGGCAGACCCAGTCGCAGCCGACCAGCCGGCTGATCCGCATCGACCTCACCTCGCCGGACGGCCGCACGGTGTGGCTCTGGGTCACGCCGCACGACCTGTACCTGCGGGGCTTCACCAGCCAGGCCAACGGGACGACCTACTTCTTCAACGACTTCACGGACTTCCCCAACCTCTTCCAGGCCCTGAGCGGCCACCCGTTGCTGCCCCCGAACCACAGCCTCAGCCAGCTGTCCTTCGGCTCCAACTACAACGCCATGCGGCAGGCCGCGGGCCGCGGGCGTGAGTCGATGCCGATCGGGTGGAACGACCTCACGGCCTCGATCGACAACCTCGCGAGCACGGGCTACCCGTACGGCGCCGCGCAGCAGAACGTCGCCAGGTCGCTGATGTTCATGATCCAGTTCACCTCCGAGGCCGCGCGGTTCTGGGACGTCTACGGCGTCACCCGGGACATCCAGGGCGGCAACCGGCCGGTGTACCAGGGGCTCCCCGAGCGGCAGCAGTACCTGGAGAACGCCTGGGACCAGATCTCCCGGTACGCCTACGACGTCAGCAACAACCCCAACACCCCGTCGGTCAACGTCACCGGGGTCGGCACGTTCTACTCCTTCGGCGACGTGCAGCGCTGGATGGCGATGCTGATCGGTGTCACCAGCCAGGTCAGCTCCACCGGCGACTGGAACCACGCCGAGCTCTGACCCGGCGGCCCGGACCCGGACCCGGACCCGGACCCGGAGCGGCCGAGGCCGACCACCGACGGCGGCCGGGCGTCCCGGCCTGCGCCTGTGCTCCTGCGTCGAAGGGGGTCTGGCCGGGCGGATCCGTCCGTCGGCGGTCAGCGCGGCGGACGTTCCACTCCCTCCAGCGCGTCGCGGAGGGAGGCCCGGCTGGTGATACCGAGCTTGGGGAAGGCCTGGTAGAGATGGGTGGAAACGGTGCGGGGGGAGAGGTAGAGCCTGGCGCCGATCTGTTTGTTGGACAGTCCCAGGGCGGCGAGGCTGGCGATCTCCCACTGCTGCGGCGTCAGCGGCCCCCGGTCGCCGACGCCGCGGGCCGGGGCGCCGCAGGCGCGCAGTTCCGCGCCGGCGCGCTCCGCCCAGGGGACGGCCCCGAGCCAGCCGAAGGCCTCGCCCGCGGCAGCCAGGTGGTGCCGGGCCTGCGCGGGGGCCTTGGCCCGGCGCAGGCGTTCGCCGTAGTAGAGGCGGATCCGGGCCCGCTCGAACGGCCAGCGTTCGGATCCCGCGACCGCCAGCGCCTCCCGGTACCGCGCCTCGGCCTCGTCGTCGTCCGGGGCCGCGAGACCGGCTGCGGCGAGCACGACCATCCTCAGCCGCGGCGAGACCGTGTCCAGGCCCGCGGCCCGTGCGGCGGCCACGTGGTTCAGCGCCCGGTCGCGTCGTCCGGTGCGCACCGCGGCCTCGGCGGCGTCGAGGAAGACCCACAGGGCCTGTCCGACGAAGGGCGCCAGTGTTCCCGGTGCGGAGATGACGCTCAGGTGCCGGTTCGCCTGCTCGAACTCGCCCTGCGCCAGGGCGATCGTCGCCCGGACCTGCGCGGCGTACCGGCGTACGGCCCCGGCCCGCCGGGAGCCGGCCCACTGGTCCATCCGGTCGGCGCAGGCCCGGGCGGCGTCGAAGTCGCCGCAGGCCGCGGACACGCAGCCGAGGGTGAACGTCGCCGTCCACGATCGCAGCGGACAGTCGAACTCCTCGCAGAGGTCCAGCGCCTCACGGCAGAGGCGCCGCGCCTCCGGCCACCGTCCGGAGAACCAGGCGTGATTGCTCAGCAGGGACAGGGCCTGGATCGCCGGGAGGATGTTCTCGCCCCGGCCGCCCCCGGCCGCCGTGCGCCGCAGCGACTCCTCGACCAGTCCCAGGCGGTCGCCGTAGGCGCAGGCGGTGCCCACTCTCAGGATCCGGACCGGGTCCCGCTCGGTGGTCAGTGCCGCGGCCGCGGCGTCGAGCCGCGCCCAGTCCGACGGCCGGGCCCGGGCCGGGTCCCCGAAGACGGTCCGCATGAGGTGGAGGGTGTCCGGCAGGGGGTCGAGCCCGGTCACCAGAACGTCGAAGTCCGCCCACAGCTCGGAACGCCCGCCGTACACGCAGACCATGAGCAGCGCTGCCAGTGCCTCCGGCAGGGCCGCGTCCGGGATCCGGGCCGACCGCCGCTGCTCGATGGCCCCGTAGAGCAGCCGGAAGGCCGTGTCGACATCACCGTAGCTGTTGAGCAGGAACACCGAGGCCGCCATCGCCTGGGGGAGCGAGTCGGCACCGGGGTCCGCCTCACGGGCGTCCTCCAGCAGACGGGGGACCTCGCGCAGGCCCCCCGTCAGGCTGGCGCCGACGTACGCCGCGCCGGCCAGCAGACGGGCGCGCTCCGCACCGGTCGGGCTCAGCCCGGCGGCGCGGACCAGGGCCTCCACCGCGTTCGGCCCGTCGCCGCGGCGGGCGCTGACCTCGGCGACCTCCTCCAGGAGGGCCGCGATCTCCGCATCGGGGCCGATCGAGGCCTGCGCCAGGTGCCAGACCCGCTGTTCGGGCACACCGGTCCACGCCTCGGCCAGCGCGCGGTGCACGCCGCGCCGCTGGTCACTGGAGGCCAGGTCGACCACGGCCGAGCGGATCAGCGAGTGTCGGAAGCCCAACCGGCCGGTGGCGTCGTCGATGTGGACCAGCCGCACGCGCTCGGCCGGCGCCAGGTGCTTCAGACCGCACCGGCCCGCCACGGCGCGTCGCACCACCTGGAGGTTGCCGCTGCCCTCCAGCGCCGCGACGAGCAACAGGTGCCGGGTCGGGGCCGGCAGGGTCCTGACCCGGGCGGCGAAGGCCGCCTGCAGCCTCTGGGTCAGCGGGATGCTCCGCGGGAGCGGCGCGGCCGCGGTGCGTTGAGGGTCGGTCAGGGCCGCGGGGAGTTCCAGCAGGGCCAGGGGATTGCCCTCGGCATCGGCGATCAGCCGGCGGCGGACCCGTGGGGCCAGTGCCGGGAACCGGCGGGTCAGGAGCGCCTCGGAGTCGGCCGGGCTCAGCGGGCCCAGTTCGTGGACCGGTAGTCCACCGTGGTCGAAGAAGCCCTCCTCCCCGGCTCTGGCGGCGCACACCAACCCCGCGCCGCTCCCCGGGAGTCGTCGTGCGACCCGTTCCAGGACCGCGGCGCTGGAACAGTCCAGCCACTGCACGTCGTCGAGGACGAGCAGGACGGGCCGGTGGTCGGACATGACCTTGAGGAGCAGGACCACGGCCTCGGCGACCGCGTCGGGGCCGGGGGCGGCCCCCGGCTCGACGCCCAGCGCCGCGGCCAGGGCAGGAGCCCCGGTCGCGGCGCGGCTCAGCTCGCGCGTGGCCGTCAGCAGCTGTGACAGGGCCGAGTAGCTCGTTCGGGCACGGTACTGGACACCGGTGGCGCGCAGGACCTGGAGCTTCCGGGCGGTCGCCCTGGCGGCGACGGCCTCCAGCAGTGCCGTCTTGCCCACCCCTGGCTCGCCCAGCAGCACCACGGACCCGCCCGATTCCGGGACGGCGGCGATGAACTCGTCGAACCGGGCCAGGTCCGGTGACCGGCCGACCAGCGATCCGTGCGGGTCGTCCGGTGTCCTGTCCGGGGCCGATTCGTCGAGCATGCTGCCGTGCCTCCACTCGGGCGGTCTGGATGCCTCCATTGAAGTCGCGGCGAGTGCCCACGGGCCAGGCAGAAGCTCGTGCGGACGTGCGGTGTCGGTCCGCCGGTCCGCCTCGGCCGCTCCGCCGGCGCCCCTGCCGTCGTCTGCGGGGCCGGACATCCGGCCCTGTGGGCGACACGATGTCGCCGACCTCATCCGCGTCGCCGCCAGGGCGGTCGCCTGACGCGGCCACGGACCGGGGCCGTTCCCTCAGCGGCGGCCCCGAACCCTCCGGGGGCGGACGAGGTCGAGCAGTCCCGCTGCCCGCGCCCGGGCAGCGGCGGGGAACAGCGCGCCCGCCCCCGGGACGGCCGAGTCGGCAGGCGCGGATCGCTGCGAGGAGTCATAGTGTCGGTACTCGGTGAAGTTCTCGCCGTCATGGGCCCGCCGGCGCAGGTCCGGGCCGAGCAGGCCTCCCCTGATGCCCACGAAAGAGGAAGATCATGGCCGGCAGGGCCAGCATCGTTTTCGCCCACGGACTCTGGGCCGACGGGTCGTGCTTCAACAAGCTCATCCCCGCGCTCCAGGCAGAGGGCCACCAGGTGTCCGCTTCGCAGCACGGCCTCGACTCCCTCGCGGGTGACGTCGCGTGCGTCACCCGCTCCATCGATCACGTCCCCGGTCCGGTCGTGCTGGTCGGCCACTCCTACGGCGGCACGCTGATCACCAAGGCCGGCACCCACGACCGGGTGGGCGCCCTGGTCTACATCGCCGCGCTCGCCCCCAGCGAGGAGGAGACCTCGCAGGACCAGCAGGACACGTTCGCCCGCACGCCCGTCTTCGAGCACGTCGACGTCGCCGACGGCCGCATCTGGCTCCTGGAGCCGGGCCTCGGCGACTTCTGCGGCGATCTGCCCGAAGCCGAGCAGAAGCTCGTCCTCGCGACGGGTGCCGTGCCGGTCCCCGACCTGTTCGACCAGCAGGTCCCCGGCACCGCCTGGCGCACGAAGCCGAGCTGGTACATCGTCGCGAACAACGACCGCACGGTGAACCCGGACCTGGAGCGGGCCGCCGCCGAGCGCATGGGCGCCAAGACCTACGCCGTCGACAGCAGCCACGTACCGATGCTCTCGCACCCCGATCTCGTCCTCGACGTCATCCGCGACGCCGCGAAGACCCTTGAGGCGTAGAGCCGTCGCCGAAGCGGTGTGAGGTCCCCGCGCGACGCTCCGCCGCACCTCCACCGGCCTCGGCGGCCGCACCGGGCCCCGGCCGCCGTGCAGGGCACCCGGGCGGACGTCCGCCCGGCGAACCCGCGCGCTGCGCAGGGACGCCCCGCCGTGAGTGCCGCACTCACCCAAGGTGCCGTTCCCGGGCGGCGACGGCGGGGACCGTCCAGGACGGGCGGGTGTTGACCTGGGTCACGGTGGCTCCGGCCAACCGCTTGTAGCGGGTCGCGATCTTCTCGGCCTCCCCGACGGGCAGCGCCCCGTCGTGCTCCTCGGCCAGCGCGATGGACTTCTCCGGTCCCAGGTCCCGGTTGGCCAGCACGATCGCGTTGACGGTCGGCCGGCGCATCCGGTCGTAGCGGCGGAGCGCGGCCTCGGCGTCGTCGTCCCGGGCGAGGCACCAGGCCAGCACCCGGCTGTCGACGACGGACTGCGAGCCGCCGTTCATGCCCATCGGGAACATCGGGTGTGCGGCGTCGCCGAGGAGGGTGACCCGTCCGACGCTCCAGCGCGGCAGGGGGTTGCGGTCGGTCATCGGGTACTCGTAGACCGCCGAGGAGTCCTCGGCGAGCGCGCCGAGGTCGATCCACGGCAGGTTCCACGAAGCCAGCCCGGCGCGGGCCTCGTCCACGCCGATGCGACGGCCGGGGCCGCCCGGAGGCGGGGCTCCGTGCCGGACCTCCAGCACCCAGTTCAGCAGGGCGTCGGTGCCCGCGGTCGCGGGGTCCTCGATGGGGTAGGCGACGAACTTCGCGCCGGGGGTCCCTCCGGCCACCACGATCGACCGGCCGTCGAGGACGTGCGGGTGTCGTGCGACCCCGCGCCACATGTGGACGCTGTTCCCGGGCGGGAGGCACTCGTCGGGGTACAGCCGGCTGCGGACCACGGAGTCGATGCCGTCCGCGCCGACCAGCACGTCGGCGTCGTCGAGCACGGGCAGACCGCTCGACCGGTCCAGGAAGTGGGAGCGTACGCCGTCCGCGCTCTGTTCGAAGCGTTGGAACAGCAGGCCGGTACGGACGCAGGCCGGTCCCAGCCGCTCGCGCACCGCTGCCAGCAGCAGCATCTGGAGGCGGCCGCGGTGCACGGAGTACTGCGGCCAGCGGTACCCGGCCGCGCGGCCGAGCGGCTCCTCCCAGACGGTCCCGCCCGCCCGGTCGCGGTAGCTCAACAGGTGCGGGGCCAGGGCGACGGAGGCCAGCCCGCCGCCCAGACCGAGTTCGGAGAGCTCCCGGACGGCGTGCGGCAGCAGGTTGATCCCGACACCGATCGCCTCGATCGACCGTGCTGCCTCGTACACCCGCGGCGCGAAGCCCGCGGCGTGCAGGCTCAGGGCGCAGGTGAGCCCGGCGATGCCGCCGCCGACGACGGTCACTCTCATCTGCCTGTCCTCGCCTTTTCGCCGGGGCCGCGGGTCGGCCGGCACACTGCCACCAGCCTCGGGGCCCCGGTCGACGGTTGTCCAATACATGGTGGTGATGACAGCCGTCACGATCACTGATCGCACGAAAGACCGCCGAGCCGGTGCGCGATCGGTCGCGACCCGTCGCAACCGGGTTTCCCGGCGGAGAAGTTGATAATTTGTCAGCCATGGAGCTCCGTACGCTGGAGTACTTCGTCGCGGTGGCGGAGGAGCGGTCGTTCACGAAGGCGGCGGCCCGCTGTCACGTCGTGCAGCCCGCGATCAGCCAGCAGATCCAGGCCCTGGAGAGGGAACTGGGGGAGCCCCTGTTCGAGCGGCTGCCCCGGCAGGTGGTCCTCACCTCCGGTGGCGCCGCCCTGCTCCCGCATGCCCGTGCCTGTCTGGCGGCGGCCGCGTCGGCCGCCCTGGAGTTCGCGGACCGGTCCGGTCTGCTCGGCGGCTCGTTGGCACTGGGGACCGTCGGCGGCCTGGACGGAACCGTCGTTCCCCGGCTGCTGGGGGAGTACCACCGCCGGTATCCGCGGGTCTCGGTGAGCCTCGCCGGGGCGTCGAGCCCCTCGCTGCTGGCGAAGGTCCGCGACGGGGAGGTCGACGCGGCCGTGGTCGCGGGACCACCGGAGGGCGAACCCGCCGCCGTCGCCTCGCGGGTGCTCCTGGAGGACCGGATCGTCGCGGTCCTCCCCGCCGGAAGCCGGCCCGCGAACCGTCCGATGACCCTCGACGAGGCGGTCCGGAGCCCGGTCATCAGCTACGGTCCCGACAGCGGAGTGCATGCGTTCGTCCACCAGGCCTTCGCGGCGGAGGGACTGCGGCTGGACATCGCCTATGCGACGAACGACGTCGCCCTCCAACTGGCCCTGGTCGCCGAGCGGATCGGTATCGCCCTGACCTCCCGCGCGAGTCCGGTCCTCGCGGCCGACCGGCGATTCGTCGTCGTGCCGATGGAGCCCGCCATCCGCCTGCGGAAGGTGTTCGTCTGGCGGGCGGGCACCCGGCCGGGTGCGCCGTTGCGGGCCTTCCTCGATCTGTGGACGGAGCTGTCCGCCCGCCCGCCGCGCGACGGCGGTTCGGCGGTTCACGCGGAGCGGACCGTCCCCCGGTAGCGGCGGGGGGAGAGGCCCGTGGTGCGTGTGAACGCATTGCCGAACGCGCTCTCGGGGCCGTCGAGGCCGGAACCCGCTCCGATCTGCGCGGGCGCGGCCTGTACCGGGCCGTGTTCACCCACGCGCTCGCCCGGGCGAAGGAGCGCGGCTACCGGGGGGCCGTCATGGACGTCGACTCCACCATCGCCATGGCGACCGGGGGCCTTGACGAACGCCTCGGCGCCGCACCTGGACCGGACACGTGCTGGACCTCACCGGCGGCGCCGATCGGCTGCGCTCCGCCACGGGTATCGGGTGAGGCCGGATCGTGGCCGGATTCACAGCTGAATCCCAGGTTCCTCCCCGAAACCTGAAAGGGACGCCCTCTAGCTTGAGTGCTCTTCGAGCGGGACCCGAGCCAAGGAGAGATTGTCATGTCCACGTCGTTATCGGGGGCGTTCCCGTCGGGAATGCCGAGTGGCGATCGGGTGGTAGCGGGTGACTCCGGGCGGTCGGCGCGCGGGTGGCGCGGGCTGCTGGTGGGTTCCGGAGGGGGGCCGCGCTGGGCGCGGCCGGCGCTGTGGGGTCTGTTGCTGGTCGCCGCGGTGCTCTACCTGTGGGGGCTGGGCGCGTCGGGGAACGCCAACTCGTTCTACGCGGCGTCGACGTGGGCGGGCACCCGGAGTTGGAAGGCGCTGTTCTTCGCCTCGCTCGATCCCGGCAACGCGATCACGGTGGACAAACCCCCGGCGTCGCTGTGGGTGATGGCGCTCTCCGGGCGGATCTTCGGCTTCAGCAGTTGGAGCATGCTGGTGCCGCAGGCGCTGGAGGGGGTGCTTTCGGTCGCGCTGCTCCACTCGGCGGTGCGGCGCTGGTTCGGGCCGGTGGCCGGGCTGTTGGCCGGCTTCGTGCTGGCCGTCACGCCGGTGGCGGCACTGATGTTCCGGTTCAACAACCCGGACGCGATGCTGGTGCTGCTCATGATGCTGGCCTGCTGGGCCACGGTCCGGTCGGTCGAGGCGGGGCAGGCGCGCTGGGTGGTGCTCGCGGGCGGGGCGGTGGGCTTCGCTTTCCTGGCGAAGATGCTGCAGGGCTATGTGATCGTCCCCGCGCTGGTGCTGGTCCACCTGTGGGCGGCGCCGGTCTCCCTGGGCAAACGGTTCCTGAACATGCTCTGGGGCGCGCTGTCGATCGCCGTCTCGACCGGTTGGTTCGTGCTGGTGGTCGCGCTCTGGCCGGCCTCGTCCCGCCCGTTCATCGGTGGCTCGCGCAACAACAGCGAGTGGCAGTTGGCCGTCGGCTACAACGGACTGGGCCGGATCTTCGGCGGCGACGGCAACCCGTCGGGCGGGGGTCCTGGCGGCGGGATGCCCGGTGGCGGCCCCGGGGGGATGCCCGGCGGGCCGGGCGGAGGCATGTTCGGCGGCGACACCGGAATCACCCGGATGTTCAGCCCGAGCTTCGGCGGGGAGGTCGCGTGGCTGCTGCCGACCGCCCTGGTCGCCCTGGTCGCCCTGGTGATCTTCACCTGGCGCGCGCCGCGCACCGACCGGGTCCGTGCGGCGGCGCTGCTGTGGGGCGGCTGGCTCGTGATCAACGGTGTGATCTTCAGCTTCATGAGCGGGATCATCCACCCCTACTACGCCGTGGCGCTCGCCCCGCCGATCGGGGCGCTGGTCGGCATCGGTGCGTGCGAGATGTGGCGGCGGCGCGACGTTCCGTGGGCCCGGGTCGTGCTGGCGCTGATGACCGCCGCGGCCGGAGCCTCGGCGTTCCTCCTCCTGGGCCGGGACTCGTCCTGGCTGCCGTGGCTGCGCTGGACGCTGCTGGGGGCGTCCGCCGTCGGAGCGGTGGCGCTGGTCGCGGCGGCGCAGGCGCGGCGCGCGGTGACGGTGACCGCGGTGATGGCCTCGCTGGTCGGTGGTCTCGGCGGTTCCACCGCGTGGGCGGTGGCCACCGCGTCCCAGCCGCACGGCGGCCCCATCCCGGCCTCGGGGCCGAACGGCGCGGGCGGGCCGGGCGGGTTCGGCGCTCCGCCCGGAGCCGTTCCGCCCGGAGCCGTTCCGCCCGGTGGCGGCGTCGGGACGCCCCCGGCCGCGGGCGGGGTGTTCGGCCCGGGCGGACCCGACGGCGGTGGCGTCGCCCCCGCGCTGGTACGGCTGTTGAAGGAGACGGACAGCCGGTGGGCGGCGGCGACGGTCGGTGCCCAGCAGGCGGCGAGCCTGCAACTCGCCAGCCACAAGGCGGTGATGGCGATGGGCGGTTTCAGTGGGGGTGACAACTCGCCGACGCTGGAGCAGTTCAAGCAGTACGTCGCCAGGGGCGAGATCCGCTACCTGGTCGCCGGAGGCCGGATGCCCGGCCGGGGGCCGGCTCCTGCGGTCCCGTCGGCCCCAGCGGCGTCCGCCGGACCCGGCGGGGGGAGCGCGAGCGGGACCCCGGCCGCCCCCGGCGGTCCGGGTGGCGGGCCGCAGCCGCCCGGCGCCGGTCCGACCGGCGTGCCCGGTGCGCCCGGTGCGCCCGGCCCGACTGGCGCGCCCGGCTCGACTGGTGCGCCCGGTGCGCCTGGGGGCCCCGCCACGTCCGGAGGCTTCCCCGGATTCCCGGGTGGCCGTCCCGGCGGTGTGTTCGGCGGCGGCGACGGCAATCAGATCGGCCGGATCGAGGCGTGGGTCGAGGAGCACTACCAGAAGATCACCGTGGACACCGGGACGGTCTACGACCTCACCCGGCAGAAGAACTGAGCCGGTGTCACCACGAGGGCCGGCCGGCGCACCCCGCTGGCCGGCCCTCCGCCGTCCCGGCCGGGAGCCCCGTCGGAGGTGCACTCCGACGGGGCTCCCGTGGTCGGGCCCCGGGCTGACGCCATGGGGCCGGGCCGGGGGAGTCCCGACGGCGACGGACTCCCCGACCCGCCGGCGGCATCCGTTCACCGGCGGGTGCCGACGGCTCCCGAGCCGGCCGTTCCGCCCGGCGGCCTGATGGTTTGTTTTTCAAACTCACACCCCTATAGTGAGTCCGTCCTGTTTTCAAACTCTGCGGCCCGGGCGCTCCGTGGGGCCGATCGAACGAGGAGGCCGCATGAGGGCTTCACCATCCACCGCCACGGGTGCCACCGGCGAGGCGTCCGACCGGGCGGTGCCCGCGGAACGCGGCGACGCCCGCGACAGCCGCCCCTGGCCGGTCCTCGTCGCCGCCTGCCTGGGGCTGTTCACGGTGTTCCTCCAGACCACCGAGACCATCGGCACGCTCGGCGCCGTTCAGGCCGGACTGCGCGTCGAGCCCGCCGACATGGTCTGGGTGCCGAGCATGTACACCCTGGTGGTGGCCTCCTGCGTCCTGGGCGGGGGAGCGCTGGCCGACCGGTGGGGGCGCCGGCGCGTCTTCCTCGCCGGAGCGGCGGCGATGGCCGCGGGCGGTCTGGTCCTCACGCTGGCCGGCGACCTCGCCGCCGTTCTCATCGGCCAGGCGGTCGCCGGCCTGGGCGGCGCCCTGATCACCCCCAGCTCGCTCGCGCTGATCACCCACGCCGTCCGCGATCCGCGCCGCCGCGCCGGGGCGATCTCCGCGTGGGCGGCCGCCTCCGGGCTGGGCCTGGCCGTCGGACCCCTGGTCGCGGGCCTCGCGCTGCGCTGGTGGACCTGGCACACGGCGTTCTGGCTGAACATCGTGATGGCCGGCCTCGCCGCGGCGGTCGCGCTGGTCCGCGTCCCCGAGTCCCGCAACCCGGCCGCCCGGCGTCTGGACCTGGCAGGACAGGCCACCGCCGCCGCCGGACTCGCCTTGCTGGTCTTCTGGCTGATCGACGGCGGCCACCACGGCTACGGCTCCGCACGGGCCGTGGCCGCCGCCGCGGCGGCCGTCCTCCTGCTGGCCGCCTTCATCGCCGTCGAACTGCGCCACAGTGCCCCCATGGTCGACCTTCGGCTGATGCGCGACCCCTCCTACAGCGCCTCCCTCCTGCTGGCCGGGGCCGTCCTGTTCGGCTTCGTCGGCCTCTCCCTCCTCCAGGTCATGTGGCTGGAGCGGGTGCGGGGGCTGACCGCCCTCCAGGTGGGCGTCCAACTCCTCGCGGAATTCGGGGCGTTCATCGCGGCCTCGGTGCTGGCCGGGATGGCCGTGCGCCGGCTGGGCCCGCGGGTCCTGATCGCGGCGGGCCTCCTGCTGGCCGCAGCCGGGGCCGCACTGTTCGCCCGGATCGAACCGGACACCGCGTTCACCGGGTACGCCGCCGCCTTCGTCCTGTTCGGCCTCGGCTGCGGCCTCGCCAACGCCCCCTCCACCGCGCTCGCCGTCAGCCACGTCCCGCACGGCCGCGAGGGGGAGGCGGGCGGCACGGTCAACGCCGCCCGCCAGATCGGCGCCGTCCTCGGCACCAGCATCCTCGGCACGCTGATCACCTCGGGCTTCGCGGAGCGCCTCACCCGCGTCCGGGACCCGCGCGCCGCTTTCACCGACGCCGTCGGCCACGCCACCGGGGTCGCGGTGGCGGTCCTGCTCCTCGGCGCGGCCGTGGCGATCGGGCTGTCGGCACGCTCCCGCCGCACCCGCCGCACGGCCGTCACCGGCTGACCCCGGCCGTCCACGTGCGGGCGGACGGCCGCTGGGAACGGGATCGTCCCTGTTCCCAGCGGCCCGGGGCTGCCGCCCGGTCCGCGAAGTCGGCGGCTGTGCGGCCGGTGGCGCCACCCGCCGTCGGAACACGGGTGTCCTCGACGCAGATCGCGGCGCTCCGCCCCGCGCGAGTCGGGCCGACGCGCGGGCACCGGCGGCAGCCGGGCCGTGGCGGGCCTCGCGCCGCGCAGCCGTGGGCCGTACCCCGGGGCCCGGACGGGCAGGACCGGGGCCGAGGGGTTCACCGGGCGTAGTCGACCTCGGGGAAGTCGGGGGAGGGGCCGTCGAGCAGGCGCCCCCGGTCGCGGAGGTGGAGGTCGAAGAAGGCCCGCGGGTAGGCGCGTTGGAACGCCTGTGCCCGGTGCCCGGGAATCGTTCCGACCTCCATCTCCAGATCGGGCGGTGTCATGCCCAGGAGAGGGGCGAGCAGCGGAAGGATCAGCACATCGTCGCCGAACGACAGGTGCGCGGCTCCCCGTAGGGTGAGGTGCAGGCGCCAGCCGCGCAGACGCGACCAGAACGCGCGCAGGGCGGGGTTGCTCTCCATGCCGCCCTTGCCCAGGGTGTCCACGACCAGGAACGGACGGTCGAGCCCGGCGTCCACCACCGGGCCCGCCGCGCCCCCGTCCAGGCTCGCTCCCGCCGTGATCCGCCCGTCGGTGAGCATCGTCGCGGCGGTGGTGGCCCCGCCCAGGGAGTGGCCGAGCATCCCGACGCGCCGCAGGTCGGGCGCCCCGCGCATGCCTGGGGGCAGCGGGGTGCGGCAGACGCCGGGGTGGCCACCCGAGGCGAGGACGGCGAGCCGGTCCAGGACGAAGCGGATGTCGGCGGTACGGACCGCGAGGGCCTTGGCGTAGTCGCTGATCCCGCCCAGCGGATTCGTCTCGACGCGTCCGCCGGGGAAGGCGACTGCCGCCGCGTCGTAGGTGTGGTCGACGGTGACCACCAGGAAGCCGTGACTGGCGAGGTCCTCCGCGATGCCGGTGCCGAACGACCGTGACGCGTCGGCGCCGGGAGAGTAGAGCACGACGGGCAGGGGGCCCGGTGGGCCGCCGACGGGAGCGCCGTCGTGGCCGTGGGTGCCCCCCAGTCGCACCCGGCCGGGAGGCAGGTGGAGAAGGCTCAGGTACCGGTCGGCCGCGGCGGGAGGCATCCAGGGAACGGTGGGGCGGCCCGCGGGGCCGCGGGCGGGGTACCAGATGCTGATCATCAGTTCACGGCACGGGCGGGAGGGCACCCAGGGGTCCGGCCGCGCGGTGTCGGCCAGGTGCAGCGCGATCGTACCCAGCGGGTACGGTCCGTCCGGGGCGGGCAGCTGGAACCGCACGGGTTCCTCCTGCCCCGGCCGCGCGACGGCCACCGGCGCGAGCGGACCCGGGATCATGGCGGCGGCGGCCAGTCCGGCGCACGAGGACAGCAGTGTTCTCCGGTTCATGGTTCCACTGTTCCGTCCGACGGGCCGGGCGGCTTCGCTCCCGGGGAGGAACCCGGTGTCAGCCCAGGAGGGTACGCCGGGCATCAGCCGCACGGATGACTCAGCCCACGAGATGACGTCCTCCGGGCTGACCGGCCCCGGGCCCCCGCCTGGATAGCGTGGCCGGCATGGGCGAAGGGGAGTCACGGCCGCTGGTGGCCGGGCGTCTGCGGGACGGACAGTGGCACGGCGTGGACACGGTCGCGGCCGTGCTCCTCGCCCTGGCGTTCGGCGCGAGCGAGACGCGGAGCGGTGGCTGGGGCGCGGGAGCCATGGCGGTGGCGGTCTGGCTGCCGGTCGCGGTACGGCGCAGACGGCCGGTTCGGGTGCTGTACACGGTCCTGGCCGGAGCGGTCCTCGCCCTGGCGTTCACCGGGTGGGAGGAGTCCTGGGTCCCCGTCGGGGCCGCCCTGTACACGGTGGCGGCGCGCGAACCGCGGCGCCGGTCCGCGACGGCGCTCGGCTGCTCGCTGGGCGCCGTCGCGGCGGCCATGGCCCTCGTACCGCGACCGGTCCCGGCCTCCGGGGTCGCGTGGGGGGTCGTCTTCGCGTCCTTGATGATGACCCTGCCCTGGCTGGTGGGGACCGCGCTGAGGGAGCAGCGGTCGTACGCGGAACTCGCCGCCCGGCAGGCCGTGACGGACGAGCGCCTGCGGATCGCCCGCGAGCTCCACGACGTGGTGGCCCATCACCTGACGGTCATCACGGTACGGGCCGAGGTGGCCTGCGCGGTGGCCCCCACCGACCCGCAGGAGGCCGGGCGGACCCTCGCACTGGTCGGGACGGCGGGCCGGACGGCGCTCACCGAGATGCGCCGCATGCTCGGCGTTCTGCGATCACCCGGCGACGGAGCCGAGTTGGGGGCCGCCCCCGGTCTGGCGGACCTGCCCGCGCTGGTGGACGGTGCGGGCCCGCGCGTGGAGCTGTCCGTCGACCCGCGTCCACCGCTCCCCCCGGGTGTGGAACTGGCGGTCTACCGGATCGTTCAGGAAGCCCTCACCAATGTCGTCCGGCACGCGGGATCGGCGGACTGCCGGGTGAACCTGACCCGGACGGGCCCCGAGGCGGTCGAGATCGAGGTCGTCAACGACGCGCCGTCCCGGCCCCCGGCCCGCCTCCCGGCCCGGCGTCCTGGCGGCGGGCACGGAATCGTCGGGATGCGGGAGCGGGCGGCCATGTGCGGCGGGACCCTCTCCGCCGGCCCCCTGGCGACGGGCGGGTTCCGGGTGCATGCGCGGCTGCCCTGCGGATCGGAGACAGCCCGGTGAACCGGCCGGTCCGGGTGCTCGTCGCCGATGACCAAGCGCTGTTGCGGGAGGGCTTCCGCCTGCTCATCGAGAGCGTGCCGGACCTCACCGTCGCGGGCGAGGCCGTCAGCGGGCAGCAGGCCGTCGAACTCGCCCTGCGGCTGCGGCCCGACGTCGTGCTGATGGACATCCGCATGCCGGGCATGGACGGTTTGGAGGCCACCCGGCGCATCTGCGCGGACCCGGACGCCGCCGGCACCCGGGTGCTGGTCCTCACCACGTTCGATCTGGACGAGTACGTGTACGCGGCACTCCGCGGCGGAGCCAGCGGATTCCTCCTGAAGGACATCCTCCCCGCCGACCTGCTGACGGCCCTGCGGGTGGTCGCCTCCGGTGACGCCCTGCTCGCGCCTGCGGTCACCCGTCGGCTGATCCGCGAGTTCGCCGGACGCCACGAGCCGCGCCCGCCACTCGCGCGGGAGCTCGCGGGCGTGACCCCACGCGAACGGGAGGTTCTCCGCTTGGTGGCCCGGGGGCTTCCCAACCGCGCGATCGCCGAGCATCTGGGGCTGAGCATCGCGACCGTCAAGACCCATGTCCGGCGGCTGCTGGCCAAGCTCCACGCCCATGACCGGGCCCAGATGGTCGTCATCGCCTACGAGACAGGCGTGGTCACCGCGGGTGGGAACCTCCCGCCCGCAGACTGACGCCTCACCGGCCGGGACGGTGGACCCGGACGAAGGGGACACCCCCGTAGGCTCCGGGTCGCCCGGGGGCGCCTGTGCGGACCCGCTCCCCGGAGGGACGTCGGCCTCCCTCAGCGGTCGTCCTGGGCCCTTGCCCCTCCGTCGGCCACGGGGCGGCCCCGTCCTCGGGCCCGGGCGGTGACGACGGCGTCGTCGTGGTGGTCCGGCGTTGAGCGTTGAGCAGAACGCCACGACCACGCCACCGTGTCCGGCCGCCGGCGGTCACCGTCCGCCGGCGCAGGCCTCGGCCTCCGCCAGGTAGCGGGCCACCGGCCCCAGGGTCAGCAGCCCGCTGGCCGCGCCGGCGTGTTCGGTCCGGGCCGGGCGCAGGGCCGTCGCGGCGCGGGCGGCGGTCCGGTGTTCGCCGAGGCGGACGGCGGCGTGGGCGGTCAGGCACCAGAGCGCCTCCTGAAGGTGGTCGCGGGGCGGTTCGGGCGCCGTGGTGAGGGCGGTGCGGGCTTCCTCGGTCCGGCGGTGGGCGAGCAGCACCAGGGGCTCCGTCCAGGGGCGATAGGGGCCCCAGTCGAGGGCGGGGTCGGTGGGTGCGGGCCGGCCGTGCAGGAGGCGCAGGCCCAGCAGGGCGAGGGCGAACAGGCCGCGGTGGAGTCCCGGCATGCCGGCCGTCGCGGCGAGGGCGTCCTCGGCGGCGCGGTAGTGGGCCGCGGCGGTGGCGGCGGTCGGTCCGCCGGGTTCGGTGCTGCGGGCGGCCGTGGCCCGGGCCCGGAACCAGGCGGTGAGGACGGGGACGAGGGAGGCCTCGGTGGCGGCGGCGAGCTCCTCGGCGGCCGCGGCGTGCGCGGTGGCGGCGTCGAGGTCGCCGAGGGCGGAGGCGGACTGCAGGCGGACGAGCCGGCCCAGCACGGCGAAGTTCGGCAGGTCGTGCCGGGTGGCCAGGTCGAGGATCTCGGCGCCGGTCGCGTCCCGGGCGGCCGCCAGCCCGGGCCGGGTGAAGGACTGCAGGAAGACGCCGTTGAGGGCGAACACCAGCAGGGCGGGGTCGCCCAGCTCCCGGGCCAGCGCCTCCGCTTCGCGCGCCGCCCGTCCGGCGTGCTCCAGGGCGCCGTCCGGCAGGTCGGCGCTGCGGCTCTCGACCGCGACGGTGGCCAGCAGACGGGCACGCAGTTCGGCGGGGCCGTCGGGGCCGAGCGCGGCGAGCGTGCGTTCGGCCGCTTCGACGACGGCACGGGACTGCTCCGGGTCGTCCGCCCGGCTCCAGAGGGCGGGCACGTCGTAGGCGCCGATGACGCGGGCGGTCAGGGTGGTGTCCCCGGTGCGCTCCGCCGCCCGGACGGCGGCGAGGCGGTCGCGCCGCGAGTGGGCCAGGGCGTCGCCGCCGGCCAGGGCCAGGGTGCGGGCCAGCTCCACGGTGGTGCGCGGGCCGAGCCGCAGGCCGCCGGTCCACCCGGGCGCCGGGGGCGGGGGTGTCGTGGGCGGGGGTGTCGGGGTGCCGCGGAGGATGTCGGTCTCCAGGCGCCGGAGCTCGGCCCCGGGGTCCAGCCCGAGCTGGTCCGCGAGCATGGCGCGGGCGCGGCGCAGGGTGGCCAGCGCGTCCGCCTGGCGGCCCGCCCGGTGCAGGGCGCGGGCCAGCAGTCCCCAGGCCGGTTCGCGCCACGGGTGCTCGGCGACGTGGGCGCCGAGTTCGGCGACGAGGTCGGCCCCCGAGCCCGCGTCGAGCAGGAGACGGGCGCGCAGTTCCGTCGCCTCCAGGCGCAGCTCCTCCAGCCTGGTCCGCTCGCGCCGGGCCCATGCGGAGGCGGCCACGTCGGCGTAGGCCGGGCCGCGCCAGGCCGCGAGGGCCGCGTCGAGGTCGGCCAGCGCGCCGGGGGTGCGCCGGGCGCGCGCCAGGGCGTCCTCGAACCGGTGGACGTCCACGTCCTCGCGCGGCAGGCGCAGGGCGTAGCCGGGGCCCTCGGTGACCAGGACGCGCGGCGGGGTGCGGGGCGGCCGCTCGGGTTCGACGGCGCGGCGCAGCGCGGCGACGAAGGTGCGCAGCGCCCCGATGGCGCGCACCGGAGGCTCGGCCCACAGGTCGTCCACGAGGGTGTCGGTGGCGACCATCCGTCCCTCGGCGGCGACGAGCCGGGCGAGCACCTCGCGGTGGCGCGGTCCGCCCAGGTCGACGGGCGTGCCGTCGTCGTGGAGGGCCCGTACGGCGCCGAGCACGTCGATTCGCATGCCCCCATCTTCCGGGTCCGGGCCCCGTGGCGTCGAAGCGCACTGATCGGCTGCTGATCGCCGTCGTCCACGCTGGTCGCACCAACCCCCCAGACCGGGGCCCTCCCGGTCCACCGACCCCAGGAAGGGGCTTCTCGTGACGCTCGCCATCCCCGGCTTCGACCACGTCCGCCTGCCCGGCACGGACGGAGTGGAGCTGGCTGCCGCCGTCGGCGGCAGCGGCAGCCCCGTCGTGCTGCTGCACGGCTTCCCGCAGACCCACCTGATGTGGCGGCACGTCGCCGGGCGGCTCGCCGACCGGTACACGGTGATCTGTCCCGACCTGCGCGGCTACGGCGCCAGCGACAAGCCGGCCGCCACCGGCCCCGAGGTGTACGCCAAGCGCGCCATGGCCGCGGACGTGGTCGCCCTGGCGGCGGCGCTCGGCCACGAGCGCTTCGCCCTGGTCGGCCACGACCGGGGCGCCCTGGTCGCCTTCCGGGCCGGCCTGGACCACCCGGAGACGATCACCCACCTGGGTATTCTCGACGTCGTGCCGACACTGGACATGTGGGACGTGCTGCACGGCGTCCCGGCGGCGGTCGGCTACCACCTCTTCCTGATGGCGCAGCCGCCCGGGCTGCCGGAGACGATGATCGCCAACAGCGCGGACGCGTTCTTCGGCTCGTTCCTCGACGCCTGGGCGAACGACCCGGCCGCGCTGCCGCCGGAGGTGCGCGCCGAGTACCTGCGGGCGAGCGGTGCGGCGGTGCCGTCGATCGTCGCGGACTACCGGGCCTCGGCAGGCACCGACGTCACCCACGACCGGGCGGACCTGGACGCCGGGTCGCAGCTGGCGATGCCCGTGACGGTGATCCAGCAGGACTGGGGCGCCCGGCTGGGCTACGACGCCGCCGGGGTGTGGCGGGCCTGGGCCCCGGACCTGGAGCACCGGCTGACCGGGGCCGGCCACTTCATGGCGGAGGAGGCGCCCGACGAGGTCGCGGGGGCGATCCGCGACCTGCTGCTCCGCTGAACCGGCCCCCCGCCTGCGGGAGGGAGCCGGAGCACCGGGCGCCTGCCTGCCTGCCCGCTGGTCCGCCTGCCCGCCGGTCCGCTGGCCCGCCTGCCCGCCGGTTCAGCCCCGGAGGGTGGCGAGCCAGTCGGTCAGCAGCCGGTTGACCTCGTCGGGGCGCTCCTGCTGGATCCAGTGGCCGCAGCCGTCCAGGAGGTGGGAGGCGGTCAGCCCGGGGAGGGTCGCGGGGTGGGCGTCGACGGCGTCGGACATCCAGGTGGTGGAGGCGTCCAGGGTCCCGCCGATGAACAGGGACGGCTGCCTGATCGGGGCCCCGCGGTACGGGGCGAGGTCCTCCCAGTCCCGGTCCATGTTCCGGTAGCGGTTGAGTGCGCCGGTGAACCCCGTGCGCTCGAACTCCGCAGCGTAGAAGTCGAGTTCACCTTCACTCAGCCAGGCCGGGAGGACGTCCGCGGGGAAGCGGTCGCGCAGTCGGCCGCCGGGGGTGACGAAGTGCGGGTCGGCTTCGTGCGGTGCGGGCATGGTGTCGGCGGACAGGGCTGCGTAGAAGCCCGCGAGCCAGCCCCGGACGTCGGGTTCGATCTCCGCCTCGGCGCGGCCGGGCTCCTGGAAGTAGGAGACGTAGAACTCCTGGCCGGGCCCCCCGACGTGGCTGAAGACCTCGGTGGGGCGGGGGCCGCCGGGCGGTGCGTAGGGCACGCTCAGCAGGCCGACGGCCCGGAAGACCTCGGGGCGGAGCAGGGCGGAGGCGGCGGCGATGTTGGAGCCCCAGTCGTGGCCGACGACCACCGCCGATTCCTCGCCGAGGGCGCGGACGGCGGCGGCGTTGTCCTCCACCAGGTCGAGCATCCGGTAGGCGTCGGCGGCCTCCGGCCTGGAGGAGCGGCCGTAGCCGCGCACGTCGATCGCCACCGCCCGGTAGCCGGCCGCGGCCAGGGCCGGGAGTTGGTGGCGCCAGGAGTACCAGGACTCGGGGAAGCCGTGCACGAGCAGGACGAGCGGGCCGGTGCCCTGCTCGACCAGGTGCAGGCGCCCGGCCGGGGTCCGGACGGTGCGGTGGCGGGACTCGGCGGTCGGCTCGGGCTGCATGGCTTCTCCTCGGTTCGCGGTGGAGGCGGTGACCTGTCGATCCTGCGGCGCGGCACCCGCTCGGCGCGACGACCGTTGCCGATCTGGCAAACTCGCAGAACAGGGCGGTGCGAGGCGAAGGAGGGCGAAGGTGGCAGCCGACGACGCAGGCAGCGCGCCGACCGGGATGGGGCCCCGGCTGCGGGCCGCGCGCGAACGCCGCGGCGCGACGCTCGCCGCCGTCGGCCGCGCCACCGGCATCTCCACCAGCACGCTGTCCCGGATCGAGACCGGCCGGCGCAGTCCCACGCTGGACGTGCTGCTGCGCCTGTCCGAGGAGTACGGCGCCTCCCTGGACGAACTGGCCGGCCGGACGCCCGCCCCCGCCGCCGAGCCGCAGGTCAGAGTGCCGCTGAGCTTCGGCGATGCCAAGGCGGTGCTGCCGCTGACCCGGTACGTCGGCGGCCTGCACGTCCACAAGCACGTCCTGCCCGCCCTCGACGGCCCGGCGACGCGGCCCCGCCAGGTCTCCCACGACGGCTACGAGTGGCTGTGCGTCCTGTACGGGCGGCTGTGGCTCGCGCTCGCCGGCCAGGACCTCGTCCTGACCCCCGGGGAGGTCGCCGAGTTCGACACCCGGACCCCGCACGGAACGGCCAACGCAGGCCCTGGCGGCCCGGTCGAGTACCTGGTCGTGTTCGGACCGCAGGGCGAGCGCCTGCGGTCGCGCACCCCGTCGGCGGCCGCCCGCGGCGGTGCCGGGGGGAAAGCCGCCGAGTGAGCGGCCGTGACGCGCCGCAGGCGCGCAGGCGGCAGCAACCACGCCGCTCCGCCCGGCCCCACCCGCCCCGTCGTCCCGCTCTTGACCGGTGTCCGGCTCCGCAGGTTCGCCCGGCTTCCCGTGCCGGCCGGTCCCTCGGGTGCGGGTGCGGGTGCGGCCTGGATGGACGGCGGACGTCACTCGTCGGTGATCATCCTCCACGCCTCCCGGACCAAGGTCCTGCCGGCTTCGACACACACTCCGCGCAGGAAGGCGCGGCGCAGCGGTGCCACGTCGGCGGGCTCCTCGGGGTGCTCGGGGACCGGGACGGGGCGGGACGCGGCATCGGCCCGCCGACCGTCAGGTCGGCGGGCCATCGTGATCGTTGAAGGTTCGTCGGTGCCCAGGAAGGCGGCTGGTGGTCTACGCGCGCGTCACCGAGGGGCGGGGGCGTTCACGCCGCGGACCGGACGTTGATCGCGTGGCTGAGGGCGGTCTGCTCTTCGTCGGGAAGGCGACGCTCGGCGTGGAGCATGCGCAGGGCGGTGGTGATGCGTTCCTCGTCGTCGGGTGTGCCGAGGCTGCCCATGTACGGGGGCAGCAGCAGACTCAGGGCTTCGAGGTCCGTGCGTGCGCAGAGCCTGGTGAGGAGTTCGCCGACCGGGTCTTCGTGCTGCTGTGGTGCGGCCGGAGTGGTGGCGCGCAGTCCTGCGGCGATGCGGTAGCGGAGCCATTGCTGGTGGGGGCCGGCGGGGACATCGTCGATGTGCTTGGCGGCGGACTCGAAGTGTTCGCGGGCCTGGTCGATCTGGCCCAGGTCCCGGTGGGCTCGGGCCATGTTGCCGTGGAGGGAGGCGTAGAAGCCGCGGACACGGCCGTCGCCGACCTTGTCGGCTCGGTTCAGGCACTCCTGGTTCCAGTGCAGGGTCTCCTGTGGCGTGGGCTGGTGCCGGGCGAGGTAGTGCGCGGCGATGCAGGCGTCGTAGTCGTCCTCGGCCGCTTCCCAAGCTCGCAGGAACAGGTCCCGGGCTCGGTCGTCTTGTCCTTCGGTCTCGGCCTGCATGCCCTGGACGCACAGCTGCACGACGATGTTCTCGGGGTCGGTCATGGTTCTCCTGAGAAGATGAGGGTGCGGTGTTGACGGAAGATCAGCCGGAGGTGTGCAGGGGGACCGGCATGACCAGGGTGGTGAAGCTGCCCTGGTCCGCGGAGCGCACCACGACGGGTCGGTCTGCGGCGGCGATCTCCAGCAGGACGTCGGGCCCGACGCCGGCCTCCAGAGCGGGAGCCAGGACGGCAGGGTCGAAGCCGATCCGCTGCGGCAGGTCTTGATGGCAGACCGCGGACAGGGTGGCGGCATTGGAGTGATCGGCCAGAGAGATGGTCATCTCGTCGCCGGCGAAGCTCAGAGCGATACGTGCAGCGTCGCCATGACTGTTGACCGCGTCGCGAAGGGCCAGGCGGTCCACGATCACGCGGTATTCGGGCGGGGTCAGAGCCGAGAGCATCTCGCGGTGGTCAGGGAACGGGTCATCGACCGTCACCAGGACACGGGACTCCGACGTACTGCGTGCTCGGGTCCCGTCCGGTCCGACCTGGATGGTGACCTGGTGGAATCGCGCCGCCCATTGCCCGAACTCGATCAGGTCAGCCGCGTGCACCAGCAGACGGCAGGGCCCTCCATCGAGAGCCGCAGGTCTCAGGACACGCATCGACAGGCGATAGCGATCGGTAGCCACCAGGTGGACCTCGCCGTCATCGATCTCGATGAGGACGCAGCCAAGTGCAGGGTGTTCCACGTCGGAGGCTGCGGCCGGCACCACCTGGCGTACCGAACTGGCCAACTCCACGCCGTCGATTCGCGCTTCCGTCATGCTGCCGGCGGTCGACAGGGAACGCAGAACCGCCGCGATGGCGGCCTTGGCCGTCCGCGTCCGGTCCTGCATCCTCTCCAAGTGCCGCTCCAGCACCTCCCGGCCCTCGCGCTCGGGCCCGTCGAGCACCAGGGCAACCTCAGCCAGCGGCACTCCCGCTTCTCGCAGACCGCGTAGGAGAGCGGCACGGGCCTCCTGAGCAGGACTGTAGAAGCGGTATCCAGTCACACCGTCAACCCACGCTGGCCGCAGGACACGGCAGTCGTCGTAGAAACGCAGGGCGCTCGGAGCGAGACCGACCCGCCGCGCGAAGGCGCTGATACTCAGGAGTTCTGTGGTGCCGTCCATGGCCCCGATTGTCGACGTTCATCCAACTTGAAGGTCAACTCGCCCTTCGGCCGGTTCCACGCCACCACCTGGCACGGGGAGCTCTCCCAGCGTCAACCCCCGAAGGACTTCGAGAGCCGACCACTAAGGATTCTGGCGCAGCCCCAGGTACCCAGGGCAGTGGTCACATCTGTCCTGTCGTCTGTCGTCTGTCGCCTGTCGCGGCCCTGCGGTCAGGACTATGACCGACTCGGATTCGCTTGCCGCAGAGCGGCTGCGCAGCGTCGGCCGTTGACTGGCCTACGGCGCCAACGGTCACCGCAGTCGCGCGGCGGCGGGTCCGCGGGCGGTGCGGGCACGGGCTGGATGCGGTTCAGTCGTTGATGCCCGCCACCGTGACCGGGCCCGGAGCTGTCGGTAGCTGCCTTGGCGGACCCTGTGGTCGGTTGGCCGGCCTGCTGCGGCAAGATCCCAAGCCGGCTCAAGCAGTTCATCAACTCGACGGGCGACCCGAGGCAAGCAGGGGCGAAGGTCGCCACGTAGTGAACCGGTCAGGTCGCCTGAGCGGGTCGCTTGAGGAGGTCACCATCTGTCCTATATGGCCTCTAGCCTGCGGTTTATGCAGAAACACGAGGACGGCGTCGAGATCCTTGTCCCCGCGAGCCCGGCCGAGCTGGAGGCGTGGCTCGAAGAGCATCACGGGGAGAAGGCCGCGCTCTGGGTGAAGATCGCCAAGAAGCATACCGGCGTCTCGTCGCTCACCTGGGAAGAGATGGTCGACACGGTGCTCTGCTTCGGCTGGATCGACGGTCAGCGACGAGGCTTCGACGACTCGTACTTTCTGCAGCGCACGACACCCCGCCGCCCCCGCTCCGTCTGGTCGCAGGTGAACGTCGACAAGGCCGAGGCCCTGATCGCGGCAGGCCGGATGCGCCCCCGCGGGCTGGCCGAGGTCGAGGCGGCGCGGGCGGACGGCCGCTGGGAGAAGGCATACGCCTCGCAGAAGAGCGCCACCGCGCCACCGGATCTCGTCGAAGCCCTCGACGCGAACCCTGCAGCGCGGGTGTTCTACGACACGCTCGGCAAGTCCGATCAGTTCGCCCTGTACCTCGGTCTGGTCACCGCCCGTACCGAGAAGACACGGCTGGCCCGCTTGGAGCGGATGGTGGCGTCGATGGCAAGGTCCGAGCGGCCATCATGATCGACCGCTCGGGCCACGCGCAGATCAAGGGCATCAAGGCCCGCGGAGGCCCTGAGGGAGCCCCAAGAAGGCGCTGTCACCAAGCGCAACCGTCGTCTCGCGTCTCGGCGATCCCAGTGTCAGATCTTCATTCCGCACAGGGCCCCCGCGCAAAGAGTTCATGATTCAACAGCCCGAACTCTTCGGGAACTCTGCCTAACTGATCGTTTCAGAATGCCATTCTGTGGAGCTGCTGGCGGCCCGTGGAACAATCCCTTCAGTCACGGACTCAGGGGGTTGGCGCCGGATGGAACGGGTTGGGGCTGCACGGGAACTCGTGCTTGGTTACGTCCACGCTCTGAACGCGATTGGCGAGGCCATGAGGGCGGCGATCCCCTCGCTTGAGCGACTCGCAGATGTCCTCGACCTGGTTCGTTCGCGCCGGATCATCAGCCGGAGCGGGCACGTCGGCACGTACGCGTACAAGGTCCATGGGGCCGGGTGTCGCTTCGTGAGCGACAACGGCACCGAGGTTGATGTGGACTTCGCAGCTGACGGGAACGAGGTCTTCGACCTCTGGCGGCTGCACCAGTACGGGCGGAGCCTGCCGGAGCCTCTTGACGTCACGGATGAGGACCTGCAGACGGCGGTGCGGTCGCTGCAACCGCTTCTGGCCGAGGTGCGGCCGGGGTGGTTCAGCGTAGCCAGCTGATCGCTTCAGGAGGAGGTGTGCAGGCGGCGCAGGCATATGAGGCTGCAGGCCAGTTCGAGCAGGCCCTGGTGGAGATCGGCGCGTCGCTCGTAGTGCCGGTTGCCGCCGGTGAGGGTGACGGCGAGCGGGGTTCCGTGGCGGTCGACAATCAGGTGGTGCTTGGAGCCGGGGCGGGAGCGGTCGACGGGTGAGGGGCCGACGTGGTCCCCCCTTTGAGGGCCCGGACGTGCGACCCGTCCACGGAGCAGTCGTCCAGGTCCAGCAGGCCTGCGCGGCGAAGCTCAGCCAACAGGGCGGCATGCAGGCGCGGCCAGACACCGGCCTCGGTCCAGTCCCGTAGCCGGCGCCAGGCCGTAACTCCGGAGCAGCCCACCGTCTCGGCCGGGACGTCGCGCCAGGCGACACCGGTCCGCAGGACGTACAGGACGCCGGCGAGGGCCGCTCGGTCCGGAACGCGAAGCCGCCCTGGATGCCGACGTCGTTCGGGAGCGGGTAGCAGCAACGGGGCCACCCGCTCCCACAGGTCGTCAGGAACAAGATCAGCACGCACCCGGACACCCTGTCGACCAAGATCGTCGAGCACACGACCTGCGGCTCAACTCCTTCTGAAACGATCAGTAAGCCCAATCGCCCCGAAAGGCAACAGCACACCACCCGAGGGTTACTCCAGTCCACGTGGCGTCGTTGACGTTGCCCGGGTGGGCACGGTCGCCGGCGGCAAGCCCCGGCCGTCGACCAGTGGCGGGGAGCCAGTGTGGTGGTGCCGCTGGCGGTGGTGCTGAGTCTGCCTGCGGGGCCGAGGGTGAGCCGTTCCCTCCGCGGCGGTGTCAGAGGAAGTAGAGGCGGTTCAGCGGCACCTCCTCGGCCGGGTCGGAGTGCAGCGGGGCGCCGTCGAGGGTGACCAGGCCCCGCTGGCCGTCGACCAGGATCTGCCCGAGGCGGCTGTTGCGGACCAGGTCGGCCGGCCCGATGCCGCGGGTGTGGCGGACCGGGACGCGCCGGCGCCGGGTGGTCATGGTGTCGTACGGGCGGGTGGTGGTGCCCGCTTCGGCGGCGGCGCGGCTGGTGAAGGCCACCGAGAGGTCGGCCGGGGTGGCGCCGTGGGCGCCGAACAACGGCCCCAGGACGAGGGGCTGGCAGCTCTCGGTGGCGGCATTGGGGTCGCCGGTGACGCCGTAGGCGGGGAAGCCGGCCTTGAGCACCATGTACGGCTTGGCGCCGAAGGAGGCCGGGTGCCAGAGCACCAGGTCGGCGAGCTTCCCGACCTCGACGGAGCCGACCTCGTGCGAGAGCCCATGGGCGATGGCGGGGTTGATGGTCAGCTTGGCGATGTAGCGCAGCACCCGCTCGTTGTCGTCGGAGGGGCCGTCGCCCTCCATCGGGCCGCGTTCGGCCTTCATCTTGCCGGCCATCGCGAAGGTGCGGCGCACGGTCTCGCCGGCCCGGCCCATGCCCTGGGCGTCGGAGGAGGTGATGCCGATGGCCCCGAGGTCGTGCAGGACGTCCTCGGCGCCCATGGTGCCGCCGCGGATGCGGTCGCGGGCCATTGCGGCGTCGCCGGGCAGGTCGGTCTTGAGGCCGTGGACGGAGACGATCATGCCGTAGTGCTCGGCGATCGCGTCCCGGCCGTAGGGCAGGGTGGGGTTGGTGGAGGAACCGATGACGTTCGGCACGCCGGCCATCTTGAGGACGTTGGGGACGTGTCCGCCGCCGCAGCCCTCGATGTGGAAGGCGTGGATGGTCCGCCCTTCGAGCACGCGCAGGGTGTCCTCGACCGACAGGCACTCGTTCAACCCGTCGGTGTGCAGGGCGACCTGGACGTCATGGGCCTCGGCCACGGACAGCGCGGTGTCCAGCGCCCGGGTGTGCGCCCCCATGTCCTCGTGCACCTTGAACCCGCAGGCGCCGCCCTCGGCCAGCGCCTCGACGAGCGGCGCGGGGTGGGAGGAGGAGCCGCGGCCCAGGAAGCCGATGTTGACGGGCCAGGCGTCGAAGGCGTTGAAGGCGTGGCGCAGCGCCCAGGGGGAGTTGACGCCGACGCCCCAGGCGGGGCCGAACTCCTGGCCGATGATGGTGGTGACCCCGGAGGCCAGCGAGGCCTCCATGATCCGGGGGGACATCAGGTGGACGTGGGTGTCGATGGCCCCGGCGGTGAGGATCAGGCCCTCGCCGGAGACGATCGCCGTCCCGGTGCCGACCACCACCTCCACGCCCTCCAGGGTGTCCGGGTTGCCGGCCCGCCCGACGGCGGCGATCCGGCCCTCCCGGATGCCGATCGAGGTCTTGCGGATCCCCTGCACGGCATCGATCACCAGCACGTTGCTGATCACCAGGTCGCAGGTGTCCCGGACAGCCGCGGCCTTGAGGTGCAGGCCGTCGCGGGCGGTCTTGCCGAAGCCGACCAGGAACTCGTCGCCCGGCCGCTGGGAGTCGGACTCGACGCGGACGACCAGCCCGCTGTCGCCGAGCCGGACCCGGTCGCCGGCCCGCGGGCCGTGCACGGCGGCGTACTCGGACGCCTCGATCGCCTCGATCGCCTCGCTGTTGCTGTTCATCGCCGGTTCTCCTCTGCCTGACCCGCCTCGTTGTCACGGTTCGCCCCGAGGTAGCCCTGTTCGGCCGCCCGGCGCAGTGCCTCCCGTCGGACCCGCGGCGAGTCCAGCGGTCCGTCCACCAGCCCGGCGAAGCCGATCGCGACCCGCTCGCCGCCGATCGGGACCAGGCCGACCTCGACGTCCGCGCCGGGGTCGAAGCGCACCGAGGAGCCGGCCGGGACAGCCAGGTGCATGCCGTAGGCGGCGGCCCGGTCGAAGGCCAGGCGCGGGTTGGTTTCGAAGAAGTGGAAGTGGGAGGTGACCGAGACCGGCACGTCCGCGGTGTTGCGGACGGTGAGGGTGAGGTCCGGTGCGGGCGCAGGCTCGGCGGCGCCGTCGGGGAGCACGGCGCCCGGTGCGGCCTCGCCCAGGCCGCCGCCGCCGAACGGGTCGGGTATCACGGCGAGCCGGGTGCCGTCCTGGAACACCGCCTCGACCTGGATCTCGGTGACCAGGTCGGGGACGCCGGGCAGGACGTCGCCGGGGGCGAGGACGGCACGGCCGCGCCGGACGGCCTCGGCCAGCCGCACGCCGTCGCGGGCGGCCTCGCAGACGGTGTCCGAAATCAGCGCGGTGGCCTCGGGGACGTTC
Source organism: Kitasatospora sp. NPDC058115 (assembly GCF_042884635.1). Lineage (NCBI taxonomy): Bacteria > Bacillati > Actinomycetota > Actinomycetes > Kitasatosporales > Streptomycetaceae > Kitasatospora > Kitasatospora sp. NPDC058115. Next base: position 321,286 of record NZ_JBHVTL010000002.1, on the reverse strand, counting down.
AGCCGCAGTCCGCGGGCACGGCGGGCGCGGGCGAGTTCGGCGGCGGTGAAGATCAGCAGCCGGTCGCGTTCGGTGGGGGTCAGTTGCACGGGGGTCCCTTCTCCCTCGGTGCGGAGCGGCGGGGTGGGCGGGAGGGGCGGGAGGGGTCAGCCGGCGGACGGCTCGGCGGTGGCATGCGCGGAGGGTTGCGCGGCGGGCGTGGAGGACGGGGTGGCGGGCTCCGCCGCATCGTCGCCGACCGCATCGTCGCCGACCGCGGCGCAGGCGGTCGCGCCGACGGCGATCAGGCCGGCGCCGGCGCGGGAACGCAGCACCGTGCGGCGCGCGAGGGGGGACTGGGACACGGTGGACTCCGGTGGGCCGAGGGTGGATCCGGTCCGGCACGGCGGCGAGCCTCCGGGGAGTGCTGTGCGGGGCGCCGGTCGGCGGCGGGCGCAGCGGCCCGGCGTCGCCGGAACGTCACTCTTCCATTGACTGAAAAATCAGTCAAGTTTGACGATGAAGGCGCCCGAACCACCCCGATACGACCCGGGCCTCCCCCCACAGGGCCCGGTCCCGACGACGAAAGGCCAGGTGAGGCGAGGATGCTTCGCCATGGACCGGAGCCCTGGCACCTGCTGGTGGTGCTGGCGGTCGTGGTGCTGCTGTTCGGTTCGAAGAAGCTGCCCGAGATGGCGCGCGGACTGGGGAAGTCGATGCGCATCCTCAAGGCGGAGACGGCCGCCATGCGGGAGGAGGACCGGCCTGCCGCCGAACCGGCGGCCGCCCCGTCGGCCGCGACCGGGACGCCCGGTACGGTGGCGTCCACCTCAGGCAAGTCGACCGGCACGGCCCCCGCCCCGGGGACCGGCGCTCCCGGCACGCCCCAGGCGGCCCGCCGGCTGCTCTGATCCCGGGCCGTCGACCAGCGCCGAGAGTCCGTCGCCCCCACCCGTGCCGTGAGGGGACGGGCTCTCGGCCGTTCCCGGAGGTGTCAGCCGTTGCGGCGGTAGTGGTCCAGCGAGACGCTGACCGGCCCGTCCGCGCCCGCCGTCGACAGCACCCGGACCACCGCCAGTTCCTTGCCGTCCGCGGACCGGAGGCAGAAGGCCCCGCGCGCTCCCAGGGCGCTGAACGGCAGCCGTGCGGTCGGCCGGCTGCCGAGCCCCTGGAGGCACTCGGCGAGGCCGAGGCCGGAGTCCCGGCCGATGTAGGAGTCGGCGGTCTCCGGCACGAGGAACTCGCTGTCGGTGCGCCCGACGTACCAGTTCGCGGTGTCGACCGGCACCACCGTGCCGGAGGTCAGGTCGAACTCGTAGCCCGGGTCCGCCGAGGTGAGTTCGACGGCGCGGTAGTCGGGGGTGAAGGCGGCAGCGGGGGGCGGCGGCGTCGTGCGGCTCGGCGCGGCGGTGGCGGAGGGCGAGCGGGTGGAACCGGACGGGCCGGTCGGCGTCGGTGTGGCGACGGGCGTGCCCGGTGCGGGAGAGCCGACGACCGGGGCGTCGGCCGTGGCGGCCTCCACCGGGTCCGGGTCGTCCAGCACGAAGGCGGTGGCCACCGCGCCGACGGCGAGGGCGACCACGGCGATCAGGGACGCGCGCCCCCGGGGCCGCCGCAGCCGTGTCGCCGGCGTGGCCGGAGCGGGTGTCGCCGCAGCGGCGGCGGACGTGCCCGGGACGGCGGCGAGCCGCGTGGGCGTCGGCGCGGCGGCTGGGGCCGGCATCGTCGCGGCCGGGTTCAGCCCCGGTCCGGAGGCCTGGGCGGGTACCTGCGGCAGCTCGGCGTGCCGGGTGATCTGGCTGGTCAGCGGCTGTGGCAGCCAGTCCTCGCCGAACCGCGGCTGACCGCCGACGGCAGGGTGCCCGGCCGCGGCGGCGATCACCTCGGCGGTGGTCGGCCGGTCCTCGGGGCGCTTGGCCAGGCAGCGCCGGAGCAGGTCGCGCAGGGCCTCGGGCACGTGGTCGAGGGCGGGTTCCTCGTGGACCGTCCGGTAGAGCGTCGCCGGATGCGGGCCGTCGCCGAAGGGCGGGGCGCCGCCCGCGACGTGGACGGCCAGGGCGCCGAGCGCCCAGACGTCGGTGGCGCTGGTCGCGGCCTGTTCGGTGGCCTGTTCGGGGGCCATGTAGGCGGGGGAGCCGATGTGCAGCCCGGTGCCGGTCAGGGCGACGGCGTCGGCCGCCCGGGCGATGCCGAAGTCGATGACCCGGGGGCCGTCCGCGGCGATCAGTACGTTGGCGGGCTTGAGGTCGCGGTGGACCACCCCGCTGGCGTGGATCGCCTGGAGCGCCTCGGCGATCCCGGCCATCAGCAGCAGCACGGTGCGCTCGGGAAGCGGACCGAAGTGCTGCACCACCTGCTGGAGCGAGGGGCCGGGCACGTAGGTGGTGGCCAGCCAGGGGGTGGGGGCGTCCGGGCCGGCGTCGACCAGCTGGGCGGTGAAGAGCCCGTGGATGAGCCGGGCGCTGGCCACCTCCTGGGCGAACCGGGCCCGGAAGTCCGGGTCCCCGGCCAGCTCGGGGCGCACCACCTTGAGGGCCACCGGGCGCCCGCCGGGAGTGTAGGCGAGGTAGACCAGGCCCATCCCGCCCGCGCCGAGCCGCGCGTACAGCCGGTGGCCGCCGACCTCGCGCGGGTCGTCCGCGGTCAGGGCCTGGAAGACGGGCTGGAGGGCGAAGGGGGATCGGTCAGCGGACATGCGGGCTGCCTCTCTCGGCGGACGGGGACGGGACGGTGGAGCCGGGCCGCCAGGGTGTGGGCAGGCGAGGCCTGTCCGCGCCGCAGAGTTTAGAGGTTTCGTCAGGATCAGCCGAATCCGCCCCCGGTGGCCGGGGCCGCCCGATCCGATCGAGGGGCTTCCAGCTCGACCTCGACTGCGCCGCGGAGCACTCGGCGTGCCTGCTCGATCGACAGCGAACCGCTCAGCCAGCGTACGCTGAGGCCTTCCACCAGCGCGGTCAGACGTTCGGCGGCGGCCGCGTGGGAGGGTGCGGTGCCGTCCGGGTCGGCCTGGGAGAGCAGTCCGGCGATGTCGTGCACCCAGCCGTGGGTGCTGCGGGCGAGGTCCTGGCGCAGCTCCGGTTCGAACACGGCGGTGGCCCGCAGCTCGCCCCAGGCGGTGCTGTTCTCGCGGACCTCGGTGGTGTCCTGGAGCTCCAGCAGCAGGACCTGTTCGAGGTCGGCGAGCGGGTCCTTGGACGGGTTGCGGCCCTGGTGGGGGGCGGTGCGGTCCTCGGCGGTGTAGTGGTCGGCGCGGTCGCCGATGTACTCCAGCGTCTGCCGCAGGACCCCCGCCCGGTCGGTGAAGTGGTAGTAGATCAGTGCGATGGACACGCCGGCCTCGGAGGCCAGCTCGCCCATGCGCAGTCCACGTACCCCGCGTCGGGCGATGACACGGGTGGCGGCCTGGAGTATGCCTGTCCGGCGGTCTGACATGGGCGCCCACTGTACCTGCCCTGGAGGCGATCGTGGAGAAAGTCTGATTGTTTTGTCAGTTCGTTTCTCTTGATCTGCCCCACAGGGTTGACTGGATTTTCAGTTAGATGCAGGATGCGGGGCAACCCTCACACCTCCCACCACTTCCAGGGAGCGTTTCATGACCATCTCCACGTCTCCCGAGGTCGCTTCCACGACCTCGCGCAGAAGACTGCTCCAGTTCGGAGCCGCAGCCCTGCCGGTGCTCGCCCTCGGCGCGGTGCTGCCCACCGCCGCCCCTGCGGCGGGCGCCGGTTTCCGGGCGGCCCCCGCCACCCCGCAGCTGCGGATGCCGGCCGAGACCGACCGGCACGACCGCACCTTCATGGCCTGGCCGGCCCGGTCCACGATCTGGGGCCGACAGCTCTCCGGCGTCCGCGACGACATCGCCCGGGTCGCCCACGCGATCTCCATGTACGAGCCGGTCGTCGTGGTGGCCCGCCCGAGCCAGGCCGCTGACGCCCGGTACTGGCTGGGCCGGGGCAGCGCCTACGGCATCACCGTGCTGGAGATCGCCAACGACGACCTGTGGATCCGGGACTTCGGCCCGACCTTCCTCACCGCCCCGGGCGCGGTCGCCGGGCTCGACACCAACTTCAACGGCTGGGGCAAGAGCGGCACGCCCTACTACCAGCCCTACGCCGATGACGCCGCCGTCGCGGCCACCCTGCTCCATGGCTACGGCGTCAACCGGATCGCCGCCCCGTTCACCGGCGAGGGCGGCTCGCTGGAGACGGACGGCCAGGGCACCCTGCTGGCCACCGTCAGCTCGCTGGTCAACGCCAACCGCAACCCCGGCAGGTCCCGGGCCCAGGTCGAGCAGGCCCTCAAGGCCGGCCTCGGCGTGAGCAAGGTGATCTGGCTCCCGGGCCTGGCCGGCCAGGACATCACCGATTGCCACATCGACTGCCTGGCCCGCTTCACCGCGCCCGGCAAGGTCATCCTCGACCAGCCCGGTCCGGGCACCGCGCAGATCTGGATCGACGTCTACCAGGAGTCCAAGCGGATCCTGGCGAACGCCACCGACGCCCGGGGCCGCCCGCTGGCCGTCACGGAACTGCCTGGACCGGACCGGCAGTTGATCCGCGGCAGGGGCAGGGACTTCCTGTCCAGCTACACCAACTACTACACCGCCAACGGCGCCGTTTTCGCCCCGCAGTTCGGCGACGCGGCGGCCGACGGAACTGCCTACGCGATCCTCCAGGCCGCCCACCCGGACCGCGACGTCGTCCAGCTGAACATCGACAACATCGCCGGCGGCGGTGGCGGCATCCACTGCGCGACCCAGTCCCAGCCCAGCGTCCCGGCTGCCTGAGTCACCGCCCGAGTCTCCCGGCGGCCCGCAGGCCGACCCCACGGAGCGGGCCGCCGGGTCCACCGTCCCACCCGTACACCGTTCCACCCGCACACCGTTCCACCCGTACACCCGATCCCGAAGAGGTATCCCGTGACCGTCCCGTACCGCATGCCCGCCGAGTGGACCGAGCACGAGGGCTGCCTGATGGCCTGGCCCGTCCGCGAGGACCTGTGGGGCGCCACGCTCGCCGAGGTGAAGCGCGAGTACGCCGAAGTCGCCCGCACCATCGCCGAGTTCGAGCCGGTGACGATAGTCGCTCCGCCCGGCCACGGCGAGGAGGCGCTCGCCCTGTGCGGCGCCGGCGGCGTCACCGTCGTCGAGCTGCCGCTGGACGACTCCTGGTTCCGCGACTCCGCGCCGATCTTCGTACTCGACGGCGAGGGCCGCCGGGCCGGCGTGGACTTCCGCTTCAACGCCTGGGGCGGCAAGCACCACCCCTGGGACGCCGACGACCGGCTCAGCGGCCTGCTGCTGGAGCACCTTCAGGTCCCGGCCGTCCGCTCCGAGATGATCCTCGAAGGCGGCGCGATCACCGTCGACGGCGAGGGCACCCTGATCACCACCGAGCAGTGCCTGCTGCACCCCAACCGCAACCCCGGCCTGAGCCGCGAGGAGATCGAGGTCGAGCTCAAGCAGCGCCTCGGCGTCACCAAGGTGATCTGGCTGCCCTACGGCGGACTGCTGGACACCGAGACCGACGGACACGTGGACGGCGTGTGCGCCTTCGCCGCCCCCGGCAAGGTCGTGGTCCAGCTCCCGGCCGACCCGGAGCACCCCGACTACGCCCGGATGCGGGCCAACCGCGCCGTGCTGGAGCACTCCACCGACGCCCAGGGCCGCCCCTTCGAGATCGTCGACGTCCCGCAGACCGCGTTCGTGGAGGTCGACGGCCGGGAGGTCGAGGTCGGCTACCTCAACTACTACCTGGCCAACGGCGCGGTCGTCGTCCCGGTCGCCGATCACCCCGCGGACGAGGGTGCCCTCGCGGTGCTGGCCGGGGCGTACCCGGGCCGCAAGGTCGTCGGCGTCCGCTCCCGGGTCATCGCCTGGGGCGGCGGCGGAATCCACTGCATCACCCAGCAGGTCCCGGCCGCCCGCGTCTGACGTCCCACCCCGCGCGGTCCCCACGGCCTTGCCCCGCTCCGACCGAAAGCCCACCCTCATGACCCTCACTCCCGCGAGACGCACCCCCTCCCCGGACCGGCTCGTCCTCGCCACCACGGCCGTCCTCTCGGCCGCGGCCCTGGTCGCGGCCTGCTCCGGCCCGCCGCGCAACGGCGGCGACCAGGCCGACGTCCAGCTCTCCGCCACCACGCCGACCGCCGAGGGCGACATCGACTCCTTCACCTGGGCCACCTACGCCGAGCCGCCCACGCTCGACTACGTCCAGGCCTTCGACTACCCGCAGAACACCATCCTGTCCAACGTCTGCGAGAGCCTGATGCGCTGGACGCCCCAGCTCACGCCGGCCCCCGGACTGGCCGAGAAGGCCTCCAACCCGGACCCGGCCACCTGGGTCTACGACCTGCGCTCCGGCGTGCACTTCCATGACGGCTCGGTGATGACCGCCGACGACGTGGTCTACAGCCTCGGCCGCCAGACCGCCCCGGACAACGCCGCGGCCTGGGCCCAGACCTTCCAGAACGTCGACTCGATCACCGCGACCGGCCCGCTCCAGGTCACCGTCAGACTTAAGCGCCCCGACTCCCAGTTCCCGCAGTACATGGCCACCGCGGCCGGCGTGGTCGCCGCCAAGGCCGGGGTCGAGTCGGCGGGCAAGGACTACGGCACCACCGGTGGCCTGGACTGCACCGGCCCGTTCAAGCTCGGCGCCTGGGCCAAGGGCCAGTCGATCGAGCTGGAGCGGTTCGACGACTACTGGGGCACCAAGGCCAAGGCCGGGAAAGCCGTCTTCCGTTTCCTCACCGATCCCTCCGCCCGCACCAACGCGATGCTCAGCGGGGAGGTCGACGGCGGCTACCTGATCCCCACCGAGAGCTACGACCGGCTCAGGAAGAGCGGCCCGGGCACGCTGTACTTCGGCGAGGGCCTGAGCACCGTCAACCTCAACGTCGCCAACCTGCGGGGCGTGCTCGGCGACGTCCGGGTCCGCAAGGCGCTGTCGCTGTCGCTGGACCGCTCCGGCTTCGTGAGGACCGGCCTGGCCGGCGCCGGCACCGTCACCGGCTCGCTCACCACCAGGGCTGCCTGGGCCGGGGCCCCCGACGACGTCCGCAAGGGCGCCTTCGAGAACCTCACCCCCACCGCCCAGGACATCGAGCAGGCCAAGGCGCTGATCAAGGAGGCCGGTGCGAGCGGCAGGACCGTCACCGTCGCGACCAGCACCATCGGCCAGGACGTCTCGCTGCTCGCCACCGCCGTCCAGTCGGCCGGCGCGCAGATCGGGCTGAACGTCCGGCTCAAGACGATCGCCCCGAACGCCTTCACCGCGCTGTTCACCGACCCCGAGGCCCGCGAGGGCCTGGACCTCTTCCCCGAGACCTACTACAACTCGGTGACCGACCCGCTCGACCTGCTCGCCAACTTCAAGACCGGCGCGTACCAGAACTTCGGCGGCCACACCGATCCGACGTACGACGACCTGGTCGACCGTGCCACCGCCGAGTACGACCCGGCCAAGCGCGCCGCGATCGAGGCCGAGCTCCAGCAGACCGCCTCCCGGCAGCTGCTCTGGATCCCGGTCGCCGAGTGGCCCACCTCGCTGTTCCTGAACAAGCGGATCACCGGCGCCCCGACCACCATCTCGTACATGTACTACCCGTGGGCCGCCGACGTGGGGGCCGCACGGTGAGCTTCCTCCGATTCGCCGTCCGGCGGCTGGTCGAGATGGCGGCCACCCTGCTCGGTGCCTCCTTCGTGGTCTTCGGCGCGATGTACCTCGCGCCGGGCAACCCGGCGAGCTTCCTGCTGTCCGGCCGGTCGGCCTCCCCGGAGGCCCTCCACGCGATCAACGCGCAGTACCACCTCGACGACCCGTTCCTGGTCCGCTACCTCCGGTGGCTGGGCCAGGTCCTCCGGGGCGACTTCGGACGCTCCATCACCTACCGCACCGACGTCTCCAGGCTGCTCGCGGACCGGCTCCCGGCGACCGTGCTGCTGGTGGCCATGGCCCTGGTGGTCGTGATCGTCGTCGGCCTGGTGCTCGGCCGGATCGGCGCGGTACGTGGCGGCGCGACCGACGCCACCATCCTGGTCACCACCACCTTCGCCCTCGGGACCCCCTCCTTCGTCGCGGCAGTCCTGCTCCAGGGCCTGTTCGGGGTGAAGCTGGGCTGGTTCCCGACCAGCGGCGCCGGCGAGGGCCTCGGAGACATGCTCTGGCACCTCAGCCTGCCGGCGATCGCCCTCGCGCTGTACCTGATCGGCATGCTCGCCCGGGTCACCCGCTCGGCGATGCTGGAGGCCCTGGAGGGCGAGCACGTCACCGTCGCGCGCAGCCGGGGCGTCCCGGAACGCGAGGTGATCAGCCGTCACGTGTTCCGCAACGCGCTGGGCACCGTGCTGACCACCGGCGGCCTGATCGTCTCCACGCTGCTGGTCTGCACGATCCTGGTGGAGTCCGCGTTCGGTATCGGCGGCCTCGGCCAGCTCCTCGAACTGTCCAGCACCACCAAGGATTTCCCGACCGTCCAGGCCATCTCGCTGATCATCGTCGCCCTGTTCATGACGGTGAACCTGATCGTCGACCTGCTCCACCCGCTGGTCGACCCCCGGGTCACCCTGGGTTCCAGGAGGTCCGGCGCATGAGTACCGGTCTCACCCGACGGCCGGGCCTCACCCGCCGCCCGGGCCTCGCCCGGCTCAGGTCCGCCGGCGGACCGCTGCACCTGGTCTGCCTCGGCTTCGCCGCCCTCCTGGTGCTCGCCGCGCTGCTCGCGCCCTGGCTCGCGCCCTACGACCCGAGCGCCGTCGACCTGGGCAACGCACTCGCCGGGCCCTCGCCCGACCACCTGCTCGGCGCCGACGCAGCCGGGCGCGACACCCTCTCCCGGCTGCTGAGCGGCGCCCGCACCTCGCTGCTCGGCCCGCTCGGCGTGGTGGTCTTCTCCACCGTCGCCGGCCTCGCGGTCGGCCTCGCCGCCGGCTGGCGCGGCGGCTGGCTCGACTCCGTGCTCTCCCGCAGCACCGAACTGGTCTTCGCCTTCCCCGGCATGCTGCTCGCCATCCTGATCGTCTCGGTGTACGGGGAGGGCCTGATGGCCCCCGTCGTCGCCCTGACGATCGCCTACCTGCCCTATGTCTCCCGCCTCACCCGCTCACTGGTGCTGGCCGAACGGACCCGCCCCTACGTCTCCGCGTACCAGGTCCAGGGCCACTCCGCGGTGCAGATCTGCCTTCGGCACGTCCTGCCCAACATCGCGCCGATCGTGCTCGCCCAGTCCGCGGTCAACTTCGGCTACGCCCTGATGGACCTCGCCGGCCTCTCGTTCCTCGGGCTCGGCGTCCCCGCGCTCACCCCCGACTGGGGGCGGATGGTCTTCGACGGCCAGACGGCGATCCAGCACGGCTACCCGCTCTCCGCGATCCTGCCGTGTGCCCTGATCGTGCTCACCGTCGTCGCCTTCAACGTGGTCGGCGAGCGCTGGGCCGACCAGGTCGCCCGGAGGTCGGCATGAACGGGAAACACGTCAACGACCACCGCACCACCGGAGGGACCGCGTGAACGCCCTCGACATCCAGGGCCTCCGGCTCCGACTGCCCGGCACCGCCCGCCCCGTCCTCGACGGCGTCGACCTCACCGTCGGTGCCGGCGAGACGGTCGCCCTGGTCGGCGAGTCCGGCTCCGGCAAGACCCTCACCTCCCGCAGCGCCCTCGGCCTGCTGCCACCCGGCGCCGAGGCCGACGGGAAGGTCCTGGTCGACGGCCAGGACGTCCTGGCCATGGACCCCGGCCGGCTGCGCACCCTGCGCGCCGGCCGGGCCGCGATGATCTTCCAGGACCCCCGGGCCGCCATCAACCCGCTGCGCCGGATCGGCGACTTCCTCACCGAGAGCGTGCGGCTCACCGGCACGATGAGCGCCGCGGACGCCGACCGGCGGGCCGTGGAACTCCTCGACGCCGTGGGCCTCAAGCCGGACCTGCTGCGCCGCTACCCCGGCCGGCTGTCCGGTGGCATGCTGCAGCGCGTGATGATCGCCGCCGCCCTGATGGGCGACCCGGTGCTGCTGCTCGCCGACGAACCCACCACGGCGCTCGACGTCACCAGTCAGGCCGAGGTGGCCGCCCTGCTCGGCCGGCTGCGCGAACGCTTCGACACCGGCCTGCTGTTCGTCACCCACGACCTCGGCCTCGCCGCCGCGATCAGCGACCGGGTCTATGTGATGTACGCCGGGCGGATCGCCGAACACGGCCCCGCCGAGGCGCTGTTCGAGCGGCCCCGCCATCCGTACACTGCCGCGCTGCTCGCGGCCACCCCGGCACTGGACGCCCCGGCCGGCCGGCTCTCCGCCATCGACGGCCAACCACCGGACCTTCGGAGGGCGTTGACCGGCTGCGCGTTCGCCGAACGCTGCCGCCACGCGACCGGGATCTGCCGCGAACAGGTGCCCGCCCAGCAGGGCGGGCACCCGGCCGCCTGCCACCACCCGCTCGAAGGGAGCCGCACCGATGGCTGAGCCCGTTCTGCGGGTCAGCGGCCTGCACCGCACCTTTGGCACCGTGCAGGCCGTGGACGACGTCTCCTTCACCCTCGACGCCGGCGCCTCGCTCGGCATCGTCGGCGAGTCCGGCTCCGGCAAGACCACCACCGCCCGGATCGTGGTCGGCCTCGAACAGGCCGACGCGGGCGACGTGCTGGTCCACGGCCGGCTCCGGAGCGGCCGCGCCCGGAGCAAGGCCGAACGGCTGGCCCGCGCCCGCGAGGTCCAGATGGTCTTCCAGGACCCGTACCTCTCCCTGGACCCGCGCACCAGCGTCGAGGCCGTGCTCCGCGAGACCCTGCGGTTGCACTTCCCCGACACCGGCCACCCGGCCCGGATCCGGGAACTCCTCGACCAGGTCGGCCTGGGCACCCGGGCTGCCGAGGCACTGCCCCGGCAGCTCTCCGGCGGCCAGCGCCAGCGCGTCGCCATCGCCCGGGCACTGGCCGTGCGACCGGCCGTGCTGGTCCTGGACGAGGCGGTCGCCGCGCTGGACGTCTCGGTCCAGGCGCAGGTGCTCAACCTCCTCGCCGACATCCGCGAGGAGACCGGCATCGGCTTCCTCTTCATCACCCACGACCTCGGCGTGGTCCGCTGCGTCACCGACCAGGTCGTCGTGATGCGGCATGGGCGGATCGTCGAATCCGGCCCCACCGCCCGCGTCCTGGACTCACCGGAGCACGCCTACACCAGGCTGCTGCTGGAGTCCGTCCCCCGGCCCGGCTGGGATCCCGACCGGATCGCCGCCGCCCGCCGCGCACTGTGAGACGGCCCGGGCCCCGGCAGGTGGTGGGACCTGCCGGGCCCCGGGACCAGCAAGACTCGCCCCCGGGTCCGAGAGGGCGCCGGGCGCTCTGCATTCCCCCGGACGGCGGAGCCACGCCGCGCCGGACCCCGACCGCTTGATCGTGCGGGCGATCAGGGCGATGTCCTCCTGGACGCCGCCCAGGCGCAGTCCCCGTACGCCCCGGCGGGAGGGCCAGGACATCCAGGTCCGCGCGTGCGGGACGTCGTCAGCGGGCACCCACGGATAGGTCCCGGCGGAGTGGGCGTCGTGGTAGCCGGTCATGAGGGGCTCCAGTTCGTGCGAAGGTGCCGGGCCAGGGTGCGAGGGCCGCCAGAACCACTCTTCGCGAGGCGACGCACCGGCGCACACGGGGAGCGGGCCGGCGGCAGCACCCATCCTGCGTGGTCAGGGCTCGCCATGACTGAAAACTCAGTCAGACTCGACGACGCGTCATGACTCCGTGGTGGGGTGCGTGTGTGGAGCGTGACGAATGGGGCGCAGTGGCCCCGGTGGCGCCCCGGCGCGGGACCCGGCAGGGCCTGATCAGGTGCTGCTCAGGACCCGAGTCGGGATACCTCGGCGTCGATCGCATCCAGCATCAGCGTTCTGGCGTGCGCCAGCGGCAGGCTGCCGCTGAGCCAGCGGGTGCTCAGTCCCTCCAGCAGCGCGGTCAGTCGCTCCGCCGCGCCGGCCAGCGCGACCGCCGAGGACATCGGCTGCGCCGCGCCCAGCAGTTCGGCGATCTCCTGGACCCAGACCCGGGTGGCCCGCGCCAGGTCCTCGCGCAGGGTTTCGTCGAACACCGCGCTGGCCCGCAGCTCGCCCCAGGCGGTGCTGTTCTCCCGGACCTCGACGGTGTCCTGGAGTTCCAGCAGCAGTGTCTGCTCCAACTCCTCGCGGGCGGTCAGCGGCGGCGCGTCCGCGGCGCGCTCGGTCGTGTAGCGTTCGGCCCGGTCGTTGATGAACTCCAGCGTCTGGCGGAGGATCCCGGTGCGGTCCTTGAAGTGGTAGTAGATCAGCGCGGTGGACACGCCCGCCTCGGCGGCGAGCTCCTCCACGCGCAGCCCGCGCACCCCGCGCCGCGCGATCACCCGCGCCGCTGCTTCCATGATCGACGTTTTACGGCTAGACATGATCCACCACCTTACCCGCGGGTCGGGGGAAGGTCGCCCGCTGTGCTGAAAGTCCCGTCAGTCGGGACACGGGGCCGGGAGCGGCGGGCAAGCTGGGGCACGGGGGAGGAACGCTTCGACCCCGCTGCTTCATAGAGGTCGTTCCGTCGAGTCGGGCGAGAACACCCATGAGCACCTGGACGGCCTGCCCTACCTGGGCCAGGTCGTCACCGAAGCCCTCCGGCTGTATTCCTCGGGCTGGTTCCTCACGCGCACCACTGAACTCGCCGGTGTGCCGCTGGCCGCCGGCACCTCATCGGATTCAGCACCTATGCGATCCACCGCGAGGACGCCCACCTCCCCGACCCCGAACGCTTCGACCCCGACCGCACCACCTGCATCCCCTTCAAGCTGAATCGTTTCCAGTAGATCAGCCGACCTCCACTCAGGGCGCGCTGATCGCCGGTGCAGTCCGTGCGCAGGGCAATGGCGGCTGCGATCGTCACTCTGTGCAGGTTGTGCGACGACCGCGGCGGCCGAAGTCGATGGCTCGAACTTCGCGAAGCGCTAAGGGAGTTGGTCGATATCGAAGACCACGGTCACCGGGGCGTGGTCGGACCACCGCTCGGCGTGGGTGGCGGCGCGTTCGACGTAGGCTTCGACGGCCTTGGCGGCGAGCGTGGGGGTGGTGACCTGGAGGTCGATGCGCCAACCGGTGTCGTTGTCGAAGGCGCGGCCGCGGTAGGACCACCAGGAGTAGGGGCCGGTGCGGTCGGGGTGGAGGTGGCGGACGACGTCGGTGTAGCCGGCCTCGTCGTAGACGCGGGAGAGCCAGGCGCGCTCCTCGGGGAGGAAGCCGGCGGACTTCTGGTTGGCCTTCCAGTTCTTGAGGTCCTCGGGGCGGTGGGCGATGTTCCAGTCGCCGCAGACCACGACCTCGCGGCCGTCGGCGGCGGCGCGGGTGCGGAGTTTGTGGAGGTGGACGAGGAACTCCGCCATGAAGCGTTCCTTCTCGTCCTGGCGTTCGGTGCCGACTTCGCCGGAGGGGAGGTAGAGGCTGGCCACGGTCAGGCCGGGGAGGTCGATTTCGACGTACCTGCCCGAATTGTCGAATTCCGCCGACTCGAAGCCGATGACCGTGCGGGTCGGCTCCGTGCGGGAGAGGATCGCCACGCCGGCCCGGCCCTTGGCGGCGGCCGGGGCCCAGACCGCGTGCCAGCCGTCCAGGTCCCGCAGTTCCACGGGGAGCTGCTCGGGCTCGGAGCGCACCTCCTGCAGGCAGACCACGTCCGCCTCGGTGGCGGCCAGCCACTCGATGAATCCCTTCTTGGCCGCCGCCCGGATTCCGTTCACGTTCACACTCGTCACCACGATCACCCGGGCAGCCTACCTACTGCGCCGTGCGGGGGAGTGCCACGACGCGTCCGGTTGCGGAGCTGACGTGAACGCACCATGAAACTGTGCGGGAGTCCCTCCGCGCCGCGCCATTGGTCTTGACCATCTCCCGATCGAACCCCTAGGGTCACTTACTGCAAGGACCTTTAATAAAGAAGGACGGAAAAAGCCCGCTCTCCCACCTGCCGCAACAGCGGACAGCGGGCCGGGATCCGCCCTCTTTCAGCAGGGCGGAAGACACCAGGGTGGAGGACACGGTGGGAACCACAGGACAGCTCACGGCAGTACCGGAACCGAAGTACTGGCACCTGCGCACGGTGCTGCTCCGCGCCATCGACACGGAGTTCACCATCGGCCAGGTCCTGCCGAACGAGCGCGAGCTCGCCGCCCGCTTCGGCGTCGCCCGGGCCACCCTGCGGCAGGCGCTGGACCAGCTGGAGCTGGAGGGCCGACTGGTCCGCCGGCGCGGCATCGGCACCCTGATCGCCGCCCCCCGGGTAGGCGTCCCGGTGAACCGGCAGGAGGAGGGCTGGCCCGGTGCCGCCCGCAGCCAGGCCTGGCGCACCGTCGACTGCACCACCGCCCCGGCCGCCCGGCGGCTGGCCGAGGCGCTCGGCGTCGCCGAGGGTGCGCCGGTGCACACCGTGCGCCGGGTGCGCCTCGTGCAGGGGCGGGCCGTGGCGACCGAGTCGCTGCACGTGCCCGCCGCCGCGCTGCCGCACCTGCCCGGCTTCCGGGCCGAGAGCGACCGTGCCCGTTCGGTGCTGCGCCAGCTGGAGCGCCTGGAGGTCGACGGTGAGTCCCGCTCCGTCGAGCTGGGCGTCGCCGAGGCCGAGCAGGCCGCCCTGCTGGAGCGTCCGCCCGGCTCGCCGGTGCTGGTGATGACCACGCAGTACGCCGCGGCCGGCCGACTCGTCGCGCTCGCCGTCTCCACCTACCGTGCGGACACCTGCAAGCTGACCTTCGGCGAGACCGGCCTCGTCGAGGTCACCCCCGTCGGCGCCGCCCCCGTGGGCGCGGCCGCCGCCTCCTGAACCATTCCCGAAAACCCTCAGGCCCAGGTCCGAGCGCCCCGCCAGGCGCCCGGGCCTGGGCCGTTTTCCGGCCGGGGAGCAGGGGAGCCAGGGGGCGAGGGGGAGTCGGGGAGCCGGGGAGCGAGGCGGAACGGGGAGCGCCGGGCGGGAACGCCGCCGCCCCGCCGCCTCCGGACCGGAGACCGCGGGGCGGGCGTGAGCTGCTCAGGCCCGGGCCGAACCCGCCTCCGCCGTCGGGGGGTTGACGGCGAAGAGCTGCTCCTCGACCTGGTCGAGGGCCACCCGCAGGGCGCCCATCGCGACGACCTCCGAGCCCAGGGCGGCCAGCGCCACCTCCGGGGCGCGCAGGGTGAACTGGGCGAGGCGTTCGCGCAGGGGGTCGAGGACGCCGTCCAGGCCGGCCGCCCAGCCGCCGATCACCACCAGCTGCGGGTCGATGGCCAGCACCAGGGCGGCGACGCTCTGCACCAGGCGGGTCAGGAAGCGGTCGGTCGCGACCTTCGCCACCGCGTCGCCCTCGCGGGCCAGCTTCAGCACCCGCGCCACTGCCGCCTCGTCCAGCGGGTTGAGCGGCTTGCCGGTGGTGGAGAGCAACCGTTCCGGCGTCACCTCCTGGCCCAGCAGGTGCAGCGCGCCGATCTCGCCGGCCGCGCCGCCGAAGCCCCGGTGGAGACGGCCGTTGATGAGCGAGCCGGCGCCCGGGCTCAGGCCCGCCATGACGAACACGACGTCGTCGGCGCCGACCGCCGCGCCCTGCCAGTGCTCGGCGATCGCGGCGAGGTTGGCGTCGTTCTCGATCATCACCGGGCAGCGGAACGAGCGCCGCAGCCGCGCCCCGAGGTCCAGCCCCGTCCACCCGGGCATCGCGGTGCCCAACTGCACGGTGCCGTCCCGGTCGACGATGCCGGGCGTGCCGACGCCCACCGCCCACAGGTTGTCCCGGGAGACGCCCGCCTTGCGCAGCACCTCCGCGACCACCGACCGCACCGCGGTGAGCCGCTCCTCCGCGTCCAGGGTCTCGTCGACCGGCCGGAAGTGGCTGCCCACCACCTCACCGGCGAGGTCGGCGAGGATGATCCGGATGTCGTGCACCCCGATCTCGATGCCCAGGATGTGCCCGGCCTCCGCACGGAACCGGAACCACCGGGCCGGCCGCCCGCGCCGACCGGCGCCGGGCTGACTGCCCGGCTGCGGCTGCTCGACCTCGGCGACCAGGCCGGTCTCCACCAGCCCCTCGATCACGCCCTCGACCGTCGGCCGCGACAGCCCGGTGTCACCGACCAGCTTGGTCAGGGTCACCGCATGGCCCTCGCGCAGCGCCCGGAGGGTCACCGCGGCGTTGATCCGCCGCAGGAGTGAGGAGTCGCCACCGGTGAGTCTGTCCGTCAAGACGCTGCCCTTCGCCGTTCCGCGCGACTGCCCTTTCGCGCGTGCCGTGTACACGGGCACCACCGGGCGACGCCACCGGCCGGTCGCGCCGGCGGCCGCCCCCGGGCGGACCCGCGGGATTCGGCCGCCCGGCGGGAACGGCACGGCGGTGCTGTGTTGCCTGCGCCGGTCCGGGTGACCTCAGCCGGATGCTACCGGGGCCCCGCCCCGCCCGGCGAGCATCTTCCCAGCTCATCCAGGCTTCGGTATCGAAATGGTACGGATCGGGTGGCAGTGCGTGACCCTGCCCTTTCCGCCCTGCCGTCAGAGCAGGCCACCGGTCGCCCCGAGGTTCTGCCCGGACACCCACCGGCCGTCCGGCCCGACCAGGAACGCGATCACGTCGGCGACGTCCGCCGGCTGCCCGAGCCGCCGCAGCGGCGTCAGCCCGGCCACCGCCTCCAGCGCCTGCGGGGGATTGGTGGCGCGCAGCAGATCGGTCTCCACCGGCCCGGGGGAGACGGTGTTGCAGGTGATCCCGCGCGGCCCGAGCTCCACCGCCGCGGCCTGCGTCAGCTGCTCCAGCGCGCCCTTGCCGGCGAGGTACGGGGCGATGCCGGGGACCGGGCGGCGGGTGTTGAGGGTGGAGACGTTGACGATCCGCCCGCCGTCGCGCATGTGCCGGGCCGCGTAGCGCAACGTCAGGAACACCGCACGGGTGTTGACGGCGAGCATGGCGTCGAAGTCCGCCGGGTCGGTCTCGGCGAGCGGCGCGGGGGTGAAGGCGCGCGCCGCGTTGTTGACGAGGACGTCGAGGCCGCCCAGCTCCTCCTGGGCCGCGGCCATCAGCCACTCCGCACCGTCCGGCGCGCCGAGGTCGGCCCGCACCGCGTGCGCGCGCCCGGCGCCCCGCGCGGTCACCGCGCGCACCACCTCCTGTGCCGCCGCGTCGTCGTGCGCGTACCCGAACACCACGTCCGCACCGTCCGCCGCCAGCCGCTCCACCACGGCCCGCCCGATCCCGCGCGATCCGCCCGTGACGACCGCCGCCCGGCCCGCGAGCACCCCGTCCGCCATCCCGACACCCCGTCTCCGGCCGGCCGCACACCGGCCCCGGGGAGAACCTACCGCCCGGGCCGGGCCCGATCGGCGAGGCGCTCCTCAGGCGCCGACGTGCAGCTGCAGTCCGCTGTTCGAGGGGTCGGTCGGGGCCGCCGCGTGTCCCGGGGCCGGCGCAGCGGTGCTTGTGCGCGGGACTTGAGAACCGATGATGTGTCAAAAATGATGAGAAACATCGCGAATGGGATCCTCCGCCGGGCCGTCGGCCCGCTCGTGGGCGTGCGTCCGTGTGGAAGAGCCGGACTTCCATCCGGCCCGGGCCGCAGGGCGGTTGACCGGGCGGGTGCGTGGTGCGGGGCCGGTCCCGGGGGCCGGGTGCGGCGGGGTGGGCGGAGCAACTGCTCACGGGGCTTATGCTGCTGCGCATGCTGAGCGAGACACGCCCGGTGGGTTCGGGGGCGGCCATCTTGTCGGATCAGGAGTTCGTGCGGGCGCAGACCCGGATCGGGCCGGTGCCGTTCGTGCCGGAGGTGCGCCTGCACATGGCGGAGGACGCCATCGCGCTGTGGGAGACCACCGAGTCCGCGCGCGGGGAGCGCGGGCTGCCGCCGCCGTTCTGGGCGTTCGCCTGGGCGGGTGGCGTCGGGGTGGCGCGGTACGTGCTGGACCACCCGGAGCTGGTCGCCGGGCGGACGGTGCTGGACCTCGCGGCGGGTTCCGGGCTGGTCGGCGTCGCGGCGGCGCTGCGCGGTGCCCGTGCGGTGCGGGCCGCCGAGATCGACGCGTACGCCGTCGCCGCCATCGAGGTCAACGCGGCCGCCAACGGGGTGGAGGTGGCCGCCGCCGTCGAGGACCTGCTGGACGGCGACGGTGCGCCGGCCGAGGTGGTGCTCGCCGGGGACGTCTTCTACGAGCGGGCGATGGCGGCCCGGTTCCTGCCGTTCCTGCAGCGCGCCCGGGCGCGGGGCGCGGTGGTGATCGTCGGCGACCCGGGTCGCGCGTACCTGCCGCGCGAGCGGTTCACCGCGCTGGCGGCGTACGACGTGCCGGTGGTCGCGGATCTGGAGGACGCGGCGCTGAAGACCACCACGGTGTGGGAGCTGGCGGGCGCCTGAGCGTCCGGCGGCCGGAATTCCGCGCGCGGCGCCGCGGGGCGCTGGTAGACAGCCACCCATGATCGATGTCACCCTGCGCACCGCGGGCCCCGCCGAGATCCCCGCCGTGCTCGCCCTCTGGGCCCGTGCCGCCAAGGGCACCAGCATCACCGACGACGCCGACGGCGTGGCGGCGCTGCTCGCCCGCGACCCGGGATGCCTGCTGGTGGCCGTCCGGGCGGACGACCCGGCCGTGCTGCTCGGCACCGTCATCGCGGGCTGGGACGGCTGGCGCTGCCACCTCTACCGGCTCGCCGTCGACCCGGAGCACCGCCGGCGCGGCATCGGCGCCGCGCTGCTGGCGGCCGCGGAGGAACGGTTCGCCGCGCTCGGCGGGCGGCGGGCGGACGCGATGGTGCTGGACGGCAACGCGCTCGGCCACCGGACCTGGCGGGCCGCCGGGTACGGGCCGCAGCCCCAGTGGACGCGCTGGGTGAAGCCGCTGGCGGCGGGGCCGGAGCAGGCCGGCTGACGGCCCGCGCGGGCCCGCGCGATCGCCCCCGGCCCGTCCACGGGCGTGTCCGGAGCCGTCCGGGTCCGTCCGGGCCCGTCCGAGCCGGGCCGTCGCCCCTGGGAGCGGGCCGGACGCGGTGGCAGCATCGCCCCGGCCGGGCTCCGGACCACGGGGCCCGGCCGTCGACGAGCGGCCGGCGGTGGCACGCGCCGGCCCGGTCCAGGGAGGGAAACCATGAGGAAGACCAGCCGCAGGGTCACCGCGGGAGTCGCCGTCGCCGTCGCGGCCGGCGCACTGCTGCCGCTGACCGTCTCCGGTACCGCCGAAGCCGCCGGCAGCGGCGGCTGCCGGGACTGGACCGCGCCCGGCGCCTACCCGAGCGGGGTCCAGCTGCGCCCGTGCAACATCTCCTTCAACGGGGCGGACGGCTACGGCTACGTGAACAGTCCGCAGACCGACATCCGGGTCTACCTCCAGGTCGGCTGGCGGCCGGCGTCGCAGGCGGGCGAGCCCACCAGCTTCAGCGCGGTGCTCAACGCCGGGCTGGTCGACCGGAAGTACAACGCGTACGTCGGGGACATCTACGTGGGCGGGGCGCCGGGGTACTGCTTCTACACCCGGATGTGGTACACGAACGGCAGCTACACCTCGGGCTGGACGGAGTCGCCGCCCACCTGCTTCTGACGCCGCTCCACCGGAGCCCTCCCCGGCCGGGCCGCGACGCCGCGCGCCCGGCCGGGTTGGGCCGAGCGGGTGGGTCCTGCGGCCGCCGGGGCGGTGTCGGCGGGCCGGGGAGGGCGCGGGCGGGAGGCTGGTGGCTCCGGAGCGGGCAGGCGGTCGGGAGGGCGTGTGGGTGGTCGCGGTGGAGCGGCGGGCGGCGGTCCCGACGCCGGGGTCCTCGGCACCGCGCTCGGCGTGGTCCTGGCGTTCTCGCTCGCGGAGGGCTCCTGGGAGTGGTTCTCCACCTACCTGGGGCTGACGCTCCTCGCGGTCGTCCTGGCCTTCGGGCGCGTCCCGGTGCGGACGGCCGCCGGCTACGGGTGGAACCTGGCGGCGTACTCCCTGGTGGTGGGCCTGTGTGCGGCGCTCGCGCTGGCGCCGGCCCTGCAGCGGTGGGACTGGCTGTTCCCGATGCCGGGCACGCGGGAGGGCTGCGTGCAGGCCGGCCGCTACGAGAGCCTGCACGCGCGGGCCGCCCTGGGCGACCTCGCCGGGCAGGACGCGGTGGCGCTGGCGTTCGCGCAGGACCAGCAGAGCCGGGTGGCGGTGGACGACTGCCTGGCGGCGACGACCACCCGGTGGCTGCCGGTGTACGCGCTCGGGGCGGCGCTGCTGGTGGGCGGGGGCGCGTGGGCGTGGGGGAGGGCGCGGCGGGAGGGGTGAGCTGCCGGCCCCTCGCCGGATGGGCGCGAACGGCTGGCGGGGGCCGGGGCGGCGTGGTGCGCTGGAGCCATCCGCACACGAACCGACATCACCCCGGAAGTGAGCCACGCCGTCATGACCGCTTCGACCGGCCGCCCGACCCCGACCGCCGAACTCCTCGCCCGGATCCCCGACTTCGAGCAGGCCCTCGCCCTCTACCGCGGCCTGGAACCGGAGTCCGCGATCAACCTGTCCGTCGCGGAGAACGTCCTCGTCTACGAGGGCTCGATGCAGAAGATGATCTTCGCCAACATCGACCTGCTGCCGGAGGAGTACATCCACTACGCCACCCCGTACGGCGCCCTGGAACTGCGCGAGCCGGTCGCGGCCCTGCTGGCCAAGGCCTTCGACGCGCCGGTCTCGCCGGACGACGTGTTCGGCACGGGCGGCGTCGGCTCCGCGCTGGAGTGCCTCGCGTTCGCGCTGCAGTCCCCGCCGAGGGAGGGGGAGGCCGGGCCGCCGCCGTTGAAGGAGGGGGACGCCGTCCTGCTGCCGGCGCCGTACTGGCAGGGGTTCAACTGGTCGTTCGAGCAGCGCCCGAAGCTTAAGTGCGTGCCGGTGGGGCTTCCGACCCGGGGGCCGGACCGGTTCCGGCTGACCCTGGACGTGATCAAGGAGGCGTACTTCAAGTACAACCGGCTGTTCGGCGAGTTCCCCCGGCTGCTCGCGCTCACCAACCCGCACAACCCGCTGGGCGTCAACTACGGTCTGCCGCTGCTCGACGAGATCTACGCCTGGGTGCTCGACGAGACCGACATGCACATCATCTCCGACGAGATCTACTGCCACTCGCAGGTGGCCGGCGTGCGGGTGCCGTTCACGAGCGCGTTCGCGCTGGACGCGTACACGCGGGCGCCGGAGCGGATCCACGTGGTGTGGGGCTTCGCCAAGGACTTCGGGCTCTCGGGCTTCCGGACCGGCTTCGTGGTGTCGAAGTACGGGCCGGTGCGCCGGGCGATGACCGGTGCGACGGACATCGAGGAGAAGACCCACTCGATGTCGTGGTTCACCCCGGTCGACTCGCTGAAGCACTACGTCCTCGGCGAGGTGCTGGAGGGCACGGTGAACGGCGGCACGGAGCTGTACACCACCTACGCGATGCGGCAGTACCAGGAGATGCTGAGCGAGAGCTTCGAGCAGGTGCGGGCGAAGCTGGTCGAGAAGGGGATCGACTTCGTCCACACGGAGGGCGACAACCCGGCCCAGTTCTTCTGGCTGGACCTGACGGCCTACCTGGGCAAGCGCTCGGGCGAGGCGCCCTGCGATCCGCAGAAGTTCACGCCGCCCAACGACATGGACCCCGACGAGCAGTGGCTCTTCGAGTACCTGCGCTGCGAGCCCACCGAGGTCACCCTCCTGCCGGGCCAGACCATGCACAGCCCCGCGCCCGGCTTCTTCCGCCTGTGCTTCACGGCCTACCGGCCGGACGTGGTCTGTCAGGCGATCGACCGGGTGGCCGACGCCCTGGCCCGGCTGGGGTAGCCGGCGGCGGAACGGCCGGCCCCGGGGGACGGGCGCCTCCGGGGCCGGCCCGCGCCCGCGCTGCGGAAACCCGGTTGACGCGGGGTGGACGATGGCAGGGTGATCGACAGGGAACGTGCGATCGGGCTCGTCGAGTCCTATCTGGAGAGCGAGCGGCCTGCGGCGGGCGAGCGGCCTGCGGGGCCCGGCCCCGAGCCCGGGTCGGAGCGGGTCGTCCACGCCGTCGAGGAGCACGAGGTCGGGTGGCTGGTGTTCTGGGGCCCCTCCCCGGACGACCGCGCCCGCAGCGCGCACGACAGACCCGTCGGCGGCCACAGCCATGTGCTCGTGGACCGGTACGACGGCAGCCTGCACTACGTCGCCGAGGCCTGGTGGCAGCCCGAGGGGTGGGAGGACCACTACCTGCTCCAGACCAAGGGCGTCCGGCGCCCCGATCCGCTGGCCGCCGAGGTCCGCGCCCTGGTGCGCTCCGCCGGGGTCGTGGCCGCGATGCGGGAGCTGCGCAGGCGGGCCCCTCGACTGGGGCTGCCGCAGGCCAGGGCCTACATCACGGCGGTGCGCGACGGCGCCGAGCCGCCGGAGGAACTGGCGGCCCTCACCCGCAAGGAACCGCTCGCGCCGTTCTGGCCCGTCGACACCCTGGCCGGTCCGGTGACCTAGCGGTCCGGCCGGTCCGGCCGGCATGGATCATGACGAACGGTCACGACACGCCTCGTCCTTCGGCGCCGCCGCCGTAGCCGCCGTCGCCTGCGCCGAGCACCGGCCCGACGACGCGCAGGCCGCCGTGCGACGGGCGCTCGAAGCGGCCCCCGGCCCCCGGGTGCTCGACCTCGGCGCCGGGACCGGCAAACCGACCGCCGCACCGGTGGCCCCGGGCGCCGACGTGGTCGCCGTCGAGCCGGACCCGGCGAGGCCGGCCCGGGCCGGAGCGGGGAGCTCAGGCGCCCGGTCCTTCCGCCGGTCCCTCCCCGCTCAGCGCGCGGGCCTCCGCGAGCTCCTGGGCGGCCATCACCTCGTCACCGTGTTCGAACGCCCAGGCGCCCACCACCTCGATGGGGGCGAGGAAGGAGCGGCCGAGCGCGGTCAGCCGGTACTCGACGCGGGGCGGGGCACCGGGCACCGCGCGGCGCTCGACCAGGCCGTTGAACTGCAGGCGGCGCAGGGTCTCGGTGAGCACCTTGGAGCTGATGCCGCCGATCCGCCCGCGCAGTTCCACCGGGCGCAGCGGGCCGTCGCGCAGGGCCCGGAGGACCACCGCGTTCCAGGTGTTGGCGAGCAGGTCGAAGGCGAGCCGGGCGCGGCAGTCGGCGAGGAAGGCGTTGGTGGTCACGTACCGAATGGTGCCCGACGGGTTCCCTAACGTCGCAGGAGACGGTCCCGAACGACGAACGGAGAGCAGCCCGATGAGGATCGGTGTGCTGGGCACGGGCAACATGGCGGACGCGCTCGCCACCCACTGGGTGCGGGCCGGGCACGAGGTGACGGTCGGTGGGCGCGACGCCGACCGGGCGCAGCGGCTCGCGCGGCGGATCGGGGGCGGGGCGCAGGCCGCCGGGCTGCGGGCGGCGGCCGCGGCCGGTGAGGTGGTGCTGGCCGCGCTGCCCTTCGGGGCCGGTGCGGAGGTGGTGCGGGACCTGCGCGCGGAGCTGGACGGCACGGTGCTGGTCGACTGCTCCAACCCCGTCGGCCCCGGCTTCCGGCTGCTGACCGAGGGCGGTCCCTCGGCGGCGCGCCGGCTCGCCGAGGCCGCCCCCGGCGCCGAGGTGGTGAAGGCCTTCAACCTCTGCCACGAGGACGTGTGGCGGCTGCGGCCACCGGTGTTCGACGGCCGGCCGCTGGCGGTGCCGCTGTGCGGGGACGGCGCGCAGGCCCTCGCCCTGGTGTCCGGGCTGGTGCGGGACACCGGCTGCCGGCCGCTGGCCGCCGGCGGGCTGGACCGGGCGGGCCTGTTGGAGGCGACCGCCGCGCTGTTCATCGGCCTCTGGGTCGGCGAGGGCGCCGACGCGCAGGCGATCGCCCCGCCGCTGGCGTACGCGACCGGCGGCGCGCTCGACCCGGGCGGCCCGCTCAGCCCAGGGGACGCGGCTGCGGACGGACGGTGAGGATCTGCTCGGCCTGGCCGACCGGGCCGTCCACGTCGTGCAGCACGGTGCTGGTGAGGCCCTGGCCGGCCGGGCCGAAGGTGACGGTGGTGTCCAGGCCGGTCCACGGCCCGCGCGGCGCGCGGTGGAGGTGGATCGTCAGGTCGACGTTGGGGAACATCCACGCGGCCGGGTCCTGCTGCGGGGCGATGCCGTTGGCGGTGTCCACCAGGGCGACGAACGAGGCCAGCGGGCTGCTGGGCTCGCCCGCGACCAGGTCGACGCCCGAGGTCAGCCAGGCCGTCGCGCGGCCCCGGCGGGCCGGCGGCACCCGGCGGACCTCGATGGAGGAGATGTAGCCGCCGTCCCACGCGTCGCCCATGGTCCAGACGGGGAGGTCCTCGGGCGCGGGCAGCGGCTCGCGCGGACTGTCGGCGACGGCCGAGGTGTCCAGGGTCGCCAGCAGCCACGCGCGGGCCCGCACGACGGCGCGGCCGCCCGTGGTCACGGCCGCTTCGAGGAGTTCGATGGTGCGGCCCGGGCGGAGGGTGCGCACGGTGATCTCGCACTCGTCGAGCGCGATCCGCCCGAGGATGTCGTAGCTGATCCGCGCGAGCGTCAGACCGCCGGGGCGCCCGTCGAGGTACCGGTCGACGGCGTGCACCACCAGGCCGGCCAGCGGGCTGAAGTGCTGCTCGTCGGCGCTCCACGCCCCGCCCGCGTGCGCGGTGGGCTTGAACGTGTGCTCGCCCGTCCGCTCGTAGTAGCTCTCGCGCGCGATCGTGCTGGTGGTCACGGGTGCCGTCTCCTTGAGCGGGGCAGGTGCATCGTTCCCGAATCGTAGGCGGGCGGGGCGGCGGGGGTCGCCGTGATCTGGCCCACAGCGGGACGAACCGGGGGCGACCGGGACGAGGGGCGCACGACGGCGCAGTACCGCGACGACCACGGCGCGGACGTCGATCGCGGTGCCCCGCGGCGCGGTGCCGTACGGTGGGCCGCGGGGCCCACGCCCGCCGCCCCGGCGTTCCCGGTCGACGGCGTTCCCGCTCGGCGGCGTTCCCGCTCGATGGCGGCCCCGCCCCCCGTGCGGGGCCGGCACCGAGCGGCACCCGTTCAGCATGGGGCAGGGAGGCGGGCGGCTCCTTGTACGAAAGCGAACCCGGTGGGCCGCGGCGGGGAGTCCGCGCGCCGAGGGCGAGGAGGGGACATGGGGGCGAGGAGCGGCGGGACGGCCGACGAGCGGGGCGAGAACGTCGAACGGCGGCCACCGTCGTGGATGCGCGGTGACGTGGTCAGGGTCCGCGGGTACCGGTCGGTCGGCGTCCAGAACCCGAGGGTCACGCTGCCCAGCGCCGCCGTGACCCTGCTGGTGGGCTGGGGCGAACCGCTGCACATCCGTCAGGGTCTCGGCGGCACGGGGCGCGCGGAGACGCGGCAGGCGATGATCGCCGGCCTGCAGACGGCACCGGTGCTGGCGGGGTTCCGGGGGTCGGGCCTCGCCGTGGAGATCGAGTTCACGGCCGTCGGGGCGTCCCGGGTCCTCGGCCTGCCGCTGCACCTGCTCACCAACACCGCCGCCCACCCGGACGAGGCGATGGGCCCGGGCTGGACCGCGCGGCTCACCGAACGGCTGGCGCAGGCGCCGGACTGGGACGCCCGCTGGGCCGTCGTGGACGACGCCCTCGCACCACGGCTCGCCGCCGCCCCGTCCGCCCCGGGGCTGGCCGTCGAGGCCTGGCAGCGGCTGCGCGAGGCGCACGGCGGGCTGACCGCGCGGGAACTCGCCGCCGCGACCGGTCGCGGCGAGCGCCGGCTCCAGCGCGTCTTCCGGGACCACGTCGGCGTGCCGCCGCAGACGGTGTCCCGGATCCTCCGCTTCCAGCGCGCGCTCGCCCTCTCCGGCCGGGCGGCCCACCTCTCCCTCACCGAGGTGGCGGCGATGAGCGGCTACCACGACCAGGCCCACATGAACCGCGACTTCCGCGCCCTGGCCGGCCGGACGCCCGGCGAACTGCGCCTCGTCGCCGACCGGTTGACGGCCGGGGCCGGGGGCGGGGGCGCGGCGGCGCGGGAACCCGGCTGCCTGAGCGACTTCTTCGAGGCCGGCGCCGCGGACTGGTAGGCGTGGCAGCGCCGGGCGGCGTGGGCGGGCGGGCGGTGTGGCTGCTGGTGGCGGTGTTGTGGGCCGGGTCGGCGTTCGGGGGGAGCGTGGCGCTGACGCTCGCGGCGTTGGTGTTCCTCCTCAAGTGACCCGGGAAACCGTTGCGGGTGATCGCGAACCGGTCTTGAATGGTCCGGACCACAACGGGAGGGGTGCGAACCGATGACGGTTCCTCAGCGGACGATCGTCCTGGGCACATTGGGTTTCGGCACGATCGTCGACGAGGAGACCTCGTTCCGGCTCCTGGACCACTACGTCGAGCGCGGCGGGACGGTCCTGGACACCGCGAACAACTACGCCTTCTGGCTCGACGGCGCCACCGGGGACGAGAGCGAAGCCGTCATCGGCCGCTGGCTGGCCAGCCGCGGGGCGCGCGACCGGGTCGTCATCAGCACCAAGGTGGGCGCCCGGCCCATGGTGCCCGGGGCCGGGCTGGAGGCGGCGGAGGGGCTGTCCGCGAAGGCGGTCCTGGCCGGCATCGAGGGCAGCCTGCGGCGCCTCGGCACGGACCACGTCGACGTCTACTGGACGCACATCGAGGACCGCTCGGTGCCGCTCGCCGAGACCGTGCAGACCCTGGCCGGGCTGGTGACCTCGGGCAGGGCGGGCGCGGTCGGCGCCAGCAACCACGCCGTGTGGCGGGTCGAGCGGGCCCGCGCGCTCGCCGGTGACGGCCCGCGCTACGCGCACCTGCAGTACCGGTACTCCTACCTCCAGCCGCGCTTCGACGTGCCGCTGCCCTCCTCGGCCCATGTGCACGTGACGTCCGAACTCCTGGACTACGTACGCTCCGAGGGTGATCTGCGGCTCTGGGTCTACAGCCCGATCCTGTCCGGCGGCCTCACCCGCGACGACGTCGCGATCGGCGCCGCCTACGACCACCCGGGCACGCCGAAGCGCCTCGCCGCCCTGCGCGCCGTCGCCGAGGAGACCGGCGCCACCGTCAACCAGGTGGCACTCAGCTGGCTGCTCGACCACGAGGCGGGGATCCTGCCGCTGGTCGGGGTGAGCAAGGTCGCCCAGCTCGACGAGGCGCTCGGCGCGCTCGACGTGACGCTGACGCCGGAGCAGCGCAGGCGCCTGGACGGGGCCGCCCTGTAGCGCCGTCCGCGGGGGCCGGGCCCGGTGGTCGGGCGGTCAGCGGCGCAGGGAGATCCGCAGGTCCTGGGCCCGGTGGTCGGACAGTCCCCGGTCGTCGACGAAGGCGTAACGCCGCACGGCGAGGCCCCGGTTGGTGAACGCCCAGTCCAGGCGCCACCAGTCGGTGCCGAGGACGCCGCCCCAGCTGCCGGGGTAGAGCTCGCCGCTCGCCGAGCGGGCGTCGTCGAAGCGGGCGCGCAGTGGGTCGAGGTCGGCCATGGCGGGGCTGGTGTTGAAGTCACCGGCGATCAGCAGGGGGTTCGGGTTGGCGGCGGCGTCGCGCTCCAGGGCCGTGAACTGTTCGCGGCGGGCGGTGTCGGCCTCCCGGACCACCCGGTAGAACGCGCCGTCGAACACCGACTCCCGGGGTTCCACCTGCACCGGGATGTGCACGTTGTAGAAGGACACCGTGCGCCCGTGCACATCGACGTCGGTGCGCAGTACCTTGCGCCGGTCGAACCGCTCCGCCCAGGGCGCGTCCGGGGCGAGCGCCGGGCCGACCGGTGGCGCGGCGAGCACGGGGAAGCGGGAGAGGGTGATCAGCTCACCGTCGGCCACCACCTGGTAGCCGGGGAACTCCCGGTGGATGCGGTCGAGTTGGTCGACCTCGTGGTGGGAGCCGTGCGACCATTCCAGGTATTCCTGGAGCAGGTAGACGTCGGCGTCGCGGGAGCGCAGGAAGCGGTAGAAGGCGTCCGGGTCGTCGGTGGTGTCCCAGTACTCGGTGTTCCAGGAGAACACCGAGAGTTCCGGCCCGGCCGCCGGGGCCGCCGCGGCCGGCGAACCGGGCACCAGGGCCGACCAGTTGAGGCCCGCCCGGGGCAGTCCGGCGACCAGCAGCGCGACGGCCGCCGGCACCAGCCAGCGCCGCGCCGCCCGGGCCGGGACCGTCCACACCAGGGCGAGCAGGGCCACCGGGACGGCGAGGAAGAGCAGCGGCGGCGCCAGCGCGGGTATCAGCCAGAACCACCACCGGCCGTTCGCCAGGAAGTCCAGCAGCAGGAAGACCGCCCACAGCCCGACGAGGCCGGCCGACAGCCGTGAGCCGCCCGAAGACCGAAAGCGCGGGGAATCGGAATCCGGATCCATGCGGCGGAGCCTAGCAGCCGGCCGGAACGCCGGAATTCCGCCGTCCGGTTCGGTGGCGAACGCGCCGGGAATCCCCGGGAAAAGGCCGGAACGCGGGTGCACTCACGGGGGGGGATCGCCTGTGGGCCACCGGCCGAGGGCGGGCCGTCCCTCAGCCGCTGTTGCTCAGCGCGTAGGTGCGGAAAGTGGCCAGCAGCGGCAGCACGTCGGTCTTGCTCGGCTCCTCGGTGACGGCCCGCATGGCGTCGATCACCGCGTGGGCGATCACCTTCACCACGGCGAGGTCGTCCCCGGCCGTCTCGCCCCAGGCGCAGAGCGTCCGGGTGAGCAGGGCGCTCATCCGGGCGCCGATGTTGGAGCTCACCGCGTCGGTGAGTTCGGCCAGTTCCTCGTCGGTCATGCTGGAGCGCAGCCCGAAGGCCAGCGCCATCAGCGTGTCGACCGCGTGCTCGCCGTACAGCGCGACCAGGGCGGCGAGTGGCCGTTCGGCCGGTCCCCGCGCGGCCAGCGCGGTCAGGGCCTCGTCGTCGTCCTTCCAAGCCGCTTCGAGCGCCGCCAGGGCCCGCAGGGCCTCGTCCACCATCAGGCCATCGCCATCCGTCATGCCGAGAACGGTATTGAGCGCCACCGCGCGCCGGGCCGCCTCGGGGCGGGATCTCACCCGTTCGAGCGACAATCGCGGCGTTCCGTCGCGCGGACGGGTCGCGCGGGCCCGAGGGCGGACGAGGCAGGCCCGGCACCGGCCGGGCGGCTCAGCCGGCGCCGTGCGCGGCGGTGAACGCGGCGGCGTCCCAGCGGCCGTGCAGCGCGGGTGCGAGCGCCTCGACGGCGAGCGCGGGGAAGTCCCCGGACCGGCCGGCGTGCTGCGGCAGCGCGCCGAGCAGCGGGGCGCCCGCCACGCGCGGCAGGTCGGCCAGGTTGCAGCGGTCCGCGAGGGCGGGGGAGTCCGGCCAGGCGCCGACCACCACGCCGAGCAGCGGCAGCCGGCGCGCGGCGAGCGCCTGCGCCGTCAGCGCCGTGGTGTTGAGCGTGCCGAGCCCGGCGGAGGCGACCAGCAGCACCTCGGCGGGCAGGCCGAGGGCGCGCACGGCGCGGGCCTGGTCGGCCAGCGTGCGGCCCTGTTCGTCGTAGCGGACCAGCAGTCCGCCCGCGCCCTCGACCAGCACCAGGTCGTGCCGCTCGGCGAGGCCGGCCACCTCCTTGGCCACGTCCTCCGCCGCCAGGCACGGCAGCCCGGAGCGGCGGGCGGCCGTGTCCGGCGCCAACGGCTCGGGGTAGCGGGCGAGTTCACGCAGCGTCAGCCGGTCCGGCGCCGGGGCGGCGGGCCCGGCCAGCCGGCCGACCTCCGCGGCGTCCCCCGGCTCGTCCGGTGCGACGCCGGTCTGCCCGGGCTTGAGCACCGCGACCCGCAGCCCGGCGCGCAGCGCGCTCGCGGCGACGGCCGCCGTGGTGACGGTCTTGCCGACCTCGGTGCCCGTGCCCGTCACGAAGACGACCCGGCCGGCCGTCGCCTCCCCGTCCCGCACGTCCGCCGTTCCTTCCCCGGTCCGGATCCCCGCCGTCCCGCTCATCCGGCCACCGCCGCCGCCGTCACGGCCGCGGCGATCCGCGCCACGTCCTCGTCGCCGGTCACGTACGGCGGCATCGTGTAGACGAGGTCCCGGAAGGGGCGCAGCCAGACGCCCTCCCGCGCGGCGGCCGCGGTCGCCGCCGCCATGTCCACCGGGTGGTCCAGCTGGACGACGCCGATCGCGCCGAGCACCCGGACGTCCTTGACGCCGGGCAGTGCGGCCGCGTCCGCCAGGCCCGCGCGCAGCCCGCCCTCGATCCGTCCGACCTCGCCGCGCCAGTCCTGGTCGAGCAGCAGGCCGATCGAGGCGTTGGCGACGGCCGCGGCCAGCGGGTTGCCCATGAACGTGGGCCCGTGCGCGAGCACGGGCATCTCGCCGCGGCTGATGCCGTCGGCGACCTCCGCCGTGCAGAGCGTGGCCGCCAGGGTGAGGTAGCCGCCGGTCAGCGCCTTGCCCAGGCACATGACGTCCGGCGCGATGCCCGCGTGGTCGGCGGCGAACAGGGCGCCGCTGCGGCCGAAGCCGGTGGCGATCTCGTCGAAGACCAGCAGGACCTCGTGCCGGTCGCACAGGTCGCGCAGCATTCGCAGGTGGGCGGGGGAGTGGAAGCGCATTCCGCCGGCGCCCTGCACCACCGGCTCGACGATCACGGCCGCCAGCTCGTCGGCATGACGCTCCATCAATTCCGCGAATCCGTCCGCGTACTGCGCGTCGAGCGGGGCGTCGAAGCCGGCCGGCGGCTCGGGCGCGAACAGCTGCTCGGGCAGCACCCCGCCCCACAGGTGGTGCATGCCGCCCTGCGGGTCACACACCGACATCGGGTGGAAGGTGTCCCCGTGGTAGCCGCCGCGCCAGGTCAGCACCCGCCGCTTGGCCGGCCGGCCCACCGACTGCCAGTACTGCAGGCACATCTTCAGCGCGACCTCGACGGACACCGAGCCGGAGTCGGCGAGGAAGACGTGCCGCAGCGGCTCCGGGGTGATCTCGACCAGGGTGGCGGCGAGCCGCACGGCGGGCTCGTGGGTGAGCCCGCCGAACATCACGTGGCTCATCCGGCCCAGCTGCCCGCGCACCGCCTCGTCGAGCACCGGGTGCCCGTAGCCGTGGATCGCCGCCCACCAGGACGACATGCCGTCCACGAGTTCGCGGTGCCCGCCCGGGGCGGGTGCGGCGAGCCGCAGCCGCACGCCGGAGGCGGACTCCACCACGTACGGGATGGAGGTGCCGGGCATCGGCCCGTACGGGTGCCAGACGTGCGCCCGGTCGAGCGCGAGCAGGGTGTCCGTGGACAGCTGGGTCATGGGGAGGGGGCTTTCCGGGGTGTTCGGGGGCTGCGGCGGTGGGGCTCAGGCGTTCGGCGCCAGCTCGGTGCCGGCGCCGCGGCGGCGCACCCGCACCAGGTCGGTGCGCGCCTCGTCCGCCCCGGCCGGCTCGCTGTCGGCCGGCTCGGTGGCAGCCGCCTCCGGGCCGGTCGCGGCCTCGCCGTGGGCGTGCCCGCCGCACGGGCCGCAGCCGCCGCCGCTGCCGCAGCCGCCCGCCGCCGGGGCCGCCGCCCCGCAGCCGCCGGACGCCTGCGCCGCGATGTCCGCCCGGTGCCGGGGCAGGGTGCCCTCGCCCATGCCCTCCACCTCGAAGCCGGCGTCCCGGATCATGTCGAGGTCGGCCTGCCCGGCCTGGCCCTCGCTGGTCAGGTAGTCGCCCAGGAAGATGGAGTTGGCGATGTGCAGGCCCAGCGGCTGCAGGCTGCGCAGGTGCACCTCGCGTCCGCCGGCGATCCGCACCTCGGTGTCCGGGTTGACGAACCGCACCATCGCCAGGATCCGCAGGCAGCGCTGCGGGGTGAGGTTCCACTCCTTGGCCAGCGGCGTGCCCTCGAAGGGGATGAGGAAGTTCACCGGCACCGAGTCCGAGCCCAGCTCGCGCAGCGCGAACACCACGTCCACCAGGTCGTCGTCGCTCTCGCCCATGCCGGCGATCAGGCCCGAGCAGGCCGACAGGCCCGCGCCGTGCGCCTTCTGCACGGTGTCCACCCGGTCCGCGTAGGTGTGGGTGGTGGCGATGTCGCCGTAGGTGCCCTCGGAGGTGTTCAGGTTGTGGTTGTAGGCGTCGACGCCGGCCGCCTTCAGCCGCTCGGCCTGGTTGTCGGAGAGCAGGCCCAGGCAGGCGCAGACCTCCACCGCCGGGTCGGCCTCCTTGATGGCGGCCACCGTGTCGGTCACCCGGTCGATGTCACGGTCCGTCGGGCCGCGGCCGCTCGCCACCAGGCAGACCCGCTTGGCGCCGCCCGACACGCCCGCCTTCGCCGCCTCGGCGGCCTGGCCCGGCTTCAGCCAGGTGTACTTCAGGATCTCGGCCTTGGAGCCCAGGCGCTGCGAACAGTACGAGCAGTCCTCCGGGCACAGCCCGCTCTTCAGGTTCACCAGGTAGTTGAGCTTCACCCGGCGGCCGAACCACCGCCGGCGCACCCGACCGGCGGCCGCGACGACGTCGAGCAGGTCGTCGTCGGTGGTGGCGAGAACGGCGAGCGCCTCCTCGCGGGTGGGGGTCTCCCCACGCAGGCCCTTGGCGGTGAGGGTATCGAGCAGATCCATGGGGCTGATCCTGCCTGCTGCCCCGCGACGGACGCCAGAGGAAACCCACCAGAAGATCCCCGGGAAGCTGTGCGAGTTGTCACAGTGTCGCAGCTCACGGTAGTGGCGCAGGTCACGTCGGGTGCCGGGGGCTCCCCGGGGCCCCTCGCGGGCCCCCGACCCCGTGATCTTCACCACCCGTGACCTGCATACAATCTGCCGCATGACCACGCAGGGGGAGCGCGCCCCGTCATCGGCAGAACGACCGGACGGGCTATCGGCAGAGCACACGTCCCAGCGGCAACCCGGGTCGTACCGGGCCAGACGCGTGACCGCCCGACGGGTCGTCGGCTGGGTCACCGTCGCGGGCGTGGTGGCGGCCGGCGGCTGGATCGTCACCCGCCCCACGCCCGGTGACTACATACCGGGGCTCGGCCCCTCCAGCAAGGAGGCGTCCAAGACCCCGCCGATCGTCGGCGACCCGCCGGCGCGCACCGTCGCCGACCCCGAGGCCCTCGACGTCGACGTGTACTTCCCCGCCCAGCGGATCGTCGAGTCGGGCAGCTACAAGGGCAAGCGCTCCGGGGTGCGGCGCGGCGAGAACTGCACCGAGGTGCTCCAGGACCGCACCCTGGAGCTGCTGCGGGAGGCCGGCTGCAAGGGCTACCTGGCCGTCAGCTTCACCGCGCAGGAGAAGCCGGTGCTCAGCAGCATCACCCTGCTGCGCTTCGCCGACGCCCCGACGGCCGCCAAGGCCGCCGAGTCGCTGCGGGCCAAGCCGGGTTCGGTGGCCTTCATCCTCCCGGACGCCTCCACTGCCCCCGCCCTGCCCACCGCCCTGGCCCGGCCCGCGACCGAGCCGCGGGTCGAACTCGTCGGCCACTACGTGACGGTGACCAGCTCGCGGCCCGCCGAGGCGCACCCCGGGGCGATCGTCGCCACCGGTGCGGGCACCGGCTCGCCGAGTCCGTCCGGCGCCTCGGTGAGCCCGCTGCCGGTGCCCTCGCCGAGCGCCGCCAACCTCGACCAGCTGCTCGACGAGGCCACCCGGGCCATCTCGTTCACCGCCGGCGCACCGTTCGTCTGGATGTAACGGTCCGGCCGGTCCGCGGTGGAGCCTCCCTCGCCGGGACGGCTCCACCGCACCGCCGCACCACCGTTCGGGCGTTCCGGCGCGCGCCGGTGCCGGGCCGGCGGTGCGTCAGCCGTCCAGCCGGTCCACGGCCGTGACCCGCAGCACCGCGCGGCCCTCCTCGTCCGAGCCGTAGAGGTCGACCTCGGCGCTGATGCCCCAGTCGTGGTCGCCCTCCGGGTCGTCGAAGATCTGCCGGACCCGCCAGGCGGAGTCCTCCTCCTCGATGATCAGCATCTTGGGGCCGCGCGCGTCCGGACCGGTGCCCAGGTCGTCGTACTCCTCCCAGTACCCGTCCATGGCGTCCGCCCAGCGGTCCGCGTCCCAGCCGTACTCGCCGTCGAGCGCGCCGAGCTCCTCGTAGTGCTCCAGCGCGCACAGCTCCACCCGGCGGAACAGCTCGTTGCGCACCAGCACCCGGAAGGCCCGCGCGTTCGCGGTGACCGGCGCCGGCTTCTCGTCCAGCGTCACCTCGGCGGCCTGCGGCTCGGTCGGGTTGGCCAGCTGCTCCCACTCGTCGAGCAGGCTGGAGTCGACCTGGCGGACCAGCTCGCCGAGCCAGGCGATGACGTCCTTCAGGTCGTCGGTCTTGACGTCCTCGGGGACGGTCTGCTCCAGCGCCTTGTACGCGCCGGCCAGGTAGCGCAGCACGATGCCCTCGGTGCGGGCCAGCTCGTAGTGGCCGACGTAGTCCGAGAAGGTCATCGCCCGCTCGTACAGGTCGCGCACCACCGACTTCGGCTGCAGCTGGTGGTCACCGATCCACGGGTGGGCCCGGCGGTACACCTCGTAGGCGTGGGTGAGCAGCTCCTCCAGCGGCTTCGGGTAGGTGATCTCCTGGAGCCGCTCCATGCGCTCCTCGTACTCGATGCCGTCGCGCTTCATCTCGCCGACGGCCTCGCCGCGCGCCTTGTTCTGCTGCGAGGCGAGGATCTGGCGCGGGTCGTCCAGGGTCGCCTCGACCACCGACACCACGTCCATCGCGTACGACGGCGAGGCCGGGTCCAGCAGCTCGAAGGCGGCCAGCGCGAAGGTGGACAGCGGCTGGTTGAGCGCGAAGTTCTCCTGGAGGTCCAGGGTCAGGCGCACGATCCGGCCCTCGGCGTCCGGCTCCGGCAGCCGCTCCACCACGCCGCCCTCCAGCAGGGAGCGGTAGATGGCGATCGCGGTGCGGATGTGCCGGCGCTGCGCGGCGCGGTCCTCGTGGTTGTCGGTGAGCAGCTTGCGCATCGCCTCGAAAGCGTTGCCGGGCCGGCCGATCACCGACAGCAGCATCGCGTGGCTCACCTTGAAGCGGGAGACCAGCGGCTCGGGGTCGGCGGCGATCAGCTTCTCGAAGGTCTCCTCGGACCAGCCGACGAAGCCCTCCGGCGCCTTCTTGCGGACGATCTTGCGCTTCTTCTTCGGGTCGTCGCCCGCCTTGGCGACGGCCTTCTCGTTCTCGATGACGTGCTCGGGCGCCTGCGCCACCACCTGACCGACGGTGTCGAACCCGGCCCGCCCGGCGCGCCCGGCGATCTGGTGGAACTCCCGCGCGCGCAGGATCCGCACCCGCTGCCCGTCGTACTTCGACAGCGCGGTGAACAGCACCGTGCGGATCGGCACGTTGACGCCCACGCCCAGCGTGTCCGTCCCGCAGATCACCTTCAGAAGGCCCGCCTGGGCGAGGCGTTCGACCAGCCGCCGGTACTTCGGCAGCATGCCCGCGTGGTGCACACCGATCCCGTGGCGGACGTAACGCGACAGGTTGCGGCCGAACTTGGTGGTGAAACGGAAGTTGCCGATCAGCTCGGCGATGGCGTCCTTCTCCGCCTTCGAGCTCATGTTGATGCTCATCAGCGACTGCGCCCGCTCCACCGCCTCCTTCTGCGTGAAGTGCACGACGTACACCGGCGCCTGGCCGGTCTTCAGCAGCTCCTCCAGCGTGTCGTGCATCGTGGTGCGCCGGTACTCGTAGAACAGCGGCACCGGACGCGTCGCGTTGCGCACCACGGTGGTCGGCCGCCCGGTGCGCCGGGTGAGGTCCTCCTCGAAGCGCCGCACGTCGCCCAGCGTCGCCGACATCAGCAGGAACTGCGCCTGCGGCAGCTCCAGCAGCGGGATCTGCCATGCCCAGCCGCGGTCCGGCTCCGCGTAGAAGTGGAACTCGTCCATGACCACCTGGCCGATGTCGGCCCGGGCCCCGTCGCGCAGCGCGATCTGCGCCAGCACCTCCGCCGTGCAGCAGATGATCGGCGCCGTCGGGTTCACCGACGCGTCACCGGTCATCATGCCGACCTGCTCGGTCCCGAACATCTTCACCAGGTCGAAGAACTTCTCCGACACCAGGGCC
Source organism: Kitasatospora sp. NPDC058115 (assembly GCF_042884635.1). Taxonomy (NCBI): domain Bacteria; kingdom Bacillati; phylum Actinomycetota; class Actinomycetes; order Kitasatosporales; family Streptomycetaceae; genus Kitasatospora; species Kitasatospora sp. NPDC058115. Next base: position 285,475 of record NZ_JBHVTL010000002.1, on the reverse strand, counting down.
TTGATCGGCGCGGTGTAGAAGGTGCGCTGCCCCTCCGCGAGCGCCGCGAAGTGCGCACCCGCCGCCACCAGGCTCTTGCCGGAGCCGGTCGGCGTCGCCAGGATCACGTTGTTGCCCGACACCAGCTCGATCAGCGCCTCCTCCTGCGCCGGGTACAGCGAGATCCCGCGCTCCTGCGTCCAGGCGGCGAACGTCTCGTACAGCGCGTCGGGCGTGGCGGGCTTCGGCATCAGATCAAGGAGGGTCACCCGGCTATCTTGCCTGCTCGCCGCCACCCCCGGCAAAGCTACCCCGCCACCACGGGCGCCCGCTCGCCGATCCGCACGTCGGGGCACCCCTCCTGCCGGACGATCTCCCGGGCGGTGCGGTGCGCCACGTCGACGAAGACCTGGGTCCGCTTCTTCGCGGACAGGTCGGACAGGAAGAAGGCCCCCGAGACGGAGATCTTCCGGTAGACGTTCCGGGCCAGGGGCTGTCGGCCGCTGTCGCAGGGGAACGTCAGGACCGGCTGGAGACCCTCCTGCAGCCAGCCCTTGACCCCGGTACCGAAGTCGATCGGCAGGTACCTCGACCTCCCCGGGTCCGGGGCGGCGTCGTACATCTCCAGGTCTGAACGGTACGAGCGCTCGTCGGTCTGGAAGACATTGACGACTACGGCGGTGTAGCCGGGCTGCCACGCGATGCCGCACTGGGCGTGGGAGCTTCTTCCGGACAGGTCGCCGATGACCTCGGTCTCGTGCCCCTTCCCGTCGTCACCCACCAGCGGTCGGACCTGGTCCCGTTCGATCAGCCCCCAGCAGGCGCTCGCCGGCAGTTCCACCGATTGCCACGGCTTCCACACCCACAGTCCGCCCCCGATGAGCACCAGCGCCGTGAACACGGCTGCGACGGCCAGCCTGCCGCGATTGCGCCGCACCACTTCAGTCCTCCTTCTTCGGATGGGTGACCTGCCACGGGATTCCGGTGCCGTTGGTGAACGCGCCCTTGATCTGGCCTTCCACGACGGGGGCCAGGTCGTTGAGGTACTTCCGTTCGAGGCCGGCCCGGCCTGCCGCGTCACGGATCGCGTCCTGGACGGACCCCTGGGCACCCTCCAACGCCGCGTTGTACGCCACCTGCGCGTCGTTGGCGGTCTTCGGCCTGGTGTTCACCTCGTAGCTCTCGGCGACACCGTCCATGATCTTGTCGACCATCTCGTTGGCGACCGGGCCGATGACCGGTGCCCGGTCCACGATCTGTCCGGCCGTGGCCCCCCAGATCGTGCCGGCCCATTCGCGTGTGGTCTTGACGGCCGAGTTGAAGTCCTCGTCCCTGTCGTTTCCGGCAGTGATGACCTCGTCGACCATGCCCTTGCTGAGGAGACCGGCGACCGTGCCGCCGGGCTGTGCGGACGCGAGGGCGGCGGCGGTCAGGTCGCCGTGGTCGGCGGGGTGCAGCAGCACGTCGTTGATCGCCGCAGTGGTGTACGCCTGCTGCGCGGCGGCCACCGCGGCGTAGGCCTCCGGGTTGTGGCCGAGGGTGACCAGCAGCCGCTGCACCTCGATCTCCGTGAGCTCGGCGATCTTCCCGTTGATCGGCAGCACGGTGGACGGAGGGGCCAGCGCGGTCTGCACGTCGCCCATGTAGGCACCGGCCATCTTGCCGAGGGACTCCTGCAGCTCGCCGAAGAGCGCCTTGTCCTTGTCGTAGAGCAGCGCGGACGCGTTCTCCCCGCCGAAGAGGCCCACCGTCGTCCGCATCACCTGCGCCATCTCCTTGCTGTGCGGCGGCAGCGGCCCCGTCTCGTCGTCGTACGCCCGCCCGGTCGCCGCCGCCTCCAGGGCGTGGCCGAGCGCCTCCACCTGCATCGGGCCGGCCTTGCCGTTGTTCGGCCCGAGCGGGTAGGAGACGTCGCGCAGCGGCGAGCGGTCGCCCGTGTCGGTGAGCAGTTTGAAGTAGAGGTTCGTCCCGCCGGTGCTCTTCACCGATCCGTCCGGCCAGTACGTCGTCGGCGGGTCGGTGAAGAACCTGGTGGCGGCGTCCGGGCTGTGCCCGAGCGCGTTCAGCACCGAGCCCATCGGGTTGAACCCGTGGTAGTTGCCCTTCTCGTCCGGCGTGCCGGTGAACCAGAATTCCTGGAACGGCGCGCCGCCCTTCATCGCCACCGCGTCCCACCGGGCCGGGTTCTCCTGGGTGAGCTGGGTGACGTGCTCGGCGATCGGCTTCAGGAAGGCGGCGTCGTAGTTCCCGTGCTTCAGGATGTTGCCGAGGATCTGGTAGCCGTACGGGCTGGAGTCGTAGTCGGCGCCGGGCCCGAGCTGGATGTGCCGGCTGCCGGCCCGGCGCAGTCGGTCGCCCCAGTCCGGGGGCAGGTGCGGCTGCTGCCCGGTGCTGGTCGCGGTGGCCAGGGTGAGGCCGAGTCCCTCCTGGATGCCCTTGACGGCGGCCTTGCGGGCCGGGCTGTCGGCGAGGTCGCCGCTCTGCGCCAGCGCGCCGTAGGAGGCGAGGAAGGTGCCCGGGTCCTGGCCGCCGTAGAAGGCGGTGGCGAACCGGGGGTCGCCGGAGTGGTGCTGGAGCAGGGCCTGCAGCTGCGCGAGCTGGGCGTCGGTGGCGGCACTGCCGAGGCTGAGGATCTGGGCGGCCTGCTTGGCCTCCGCGTCGGCGACGCTGCCCAGCGGGTTGCTGTTGAAGCTCTTGGTGTCGTTGCCGGTGTCCATCGCCAGGGCCAGGGCGGCGGCGGAGTCGGCCTCGGTGGCCCGGTCCAGCGCCTTGCCGATCTCCTGGGCGGCGGCCTGGGCGCTCGCCCGTCGGGTCTCGGCGTAGTCGAGGTCGTGCTTGTCGGCCGGGTCGGTGGCCGGCGGCCAGTGGACGCTGCCGTCGTCGGTGACGGTCAGGCCCTGCTCGGTGGCGTGCTGGACGGCCACCTGGAGGTCCTTCTTCGCGGCGGTGAACTCGTCGTGCGCGTCGCGCAGCGTGCGCGCGATCGCCGAGGCCTCCTCGAAGGCGGCGCGGATCTGGTCGCGCGCCCGGGTGAGGGCGCCGGCGGCGGACTCGGAGCTCGGCCCGGTCCAGCCGGACTGCTGGACGGGGCCGATCACCTCGTTCTGGATCCTGGTCGAGAGGTCCCAGCCGCGGACCATCTTCTCGAAGTCGCCCGCCGCCGCGTTCAGGCCGGTGAGGTCGACCTTCTGGAGCTGGGTGTACGTCACCATGTCGGGTCCCCTCTCAGCCGTGCTGCTGGGCGAACTGGCTGTGGACCGCGCTCTCGGTGTTCTCGTAGTTCTGCGCGGTGGTGTGCAGGTTCTTGCCGATCGTGCCGACGGCTTCCCCGAGCGTGTGGGCCTGGCCCGACCAGACGCTCCACGCGGTGTTGAGGGCGGTGGAGAGGTTCCAGCCCGCCAGCGCGGCGACCGCGCCGGTGACGTGCTGCGAGGGCTGCGCGCATTCGGTGCGGACGGCCTCGCGCAGGGCCGCGGCGTTGGTACCGGCCTGGCGGATCATCCCGGGGTTCGCCTTGACGGACGGGCCGCCGGAGGCCGGTGGGACCGTGACGGGCGCCGGCGCCCCGGCGGCGGCCGCCGCGAGGTCGGGGAACTGCTTCTTCGCCTCCGCGGTGAGGTTTCCGGAACTGTCGAAGAGCCACGGGTTCATCCGTCGCTCGAATTCGAGGTCTGCCACCAAGTCCCCCCAGGACTGTTCGACTTGTGGGGACACTACCGGGGGAGCGCGAACGATCGGCCGAATTCCCGGGAATCGGCGGACGGCGGTCGGCCGGATGAATGACAGGTGAACTCAGGCCGTATTCGGGGAGGTGTGGAGGTTGCGTCGAGGGGTTCGGCCGCCCGGGGGTGTGCGCCGGCGCACGTTGCCCGGCGCTGGTGGGGCGTGCCAGAGTGCCGGGCATGGTCAACCGCAGCGTGTTCGAGGCGTCCGACGAGGCCGACGGCTCGGCCGTCGCCGATCCGGGCGCCGTCTTCGACTGGCTCGACGAGAGCGCCCGGCAGCGGGCCGGGGCCGGGCTGACCCGGACGTTGCGCAGCCGGGACGCCGACGACGCGGTGCTCGACCTCGCGGGCAACGACTACCTCGGGCTCACCCGGCACCCCGCCGTCACCCGGGCCGCCGCCGAGGCCGCGCTGCGCTGGGGCGCCGGGGCCACCGGCTCGCGGCTGGTCACCGGGACCACCGCGCTGCACACCGAACTGGAGGAGGAGCTCGCCGCCTTCTGCGGGGCCGAGGCGGCGCTGGTGTTCTCCTCCGGGTACACGGCCAACCTTGCCGCGCTCACCGCGCTCACCGACCCCGACACCCTGATCGTCTCCGACGCCTACAACCACGCCTCGCTGATCGACGGCTGCCGGCTCGCCCGCGCCGAGGTGCACCGCGCCCCGCACAGCGACCCGGACGCCGTCGCCGACGTGCTCGCCGGGCGCTCCCACCGCCGGGCGCTGGTGGTCAGCGACTCGGTGTTCTCGGTGGACGGCAACGCCGCTCCGCTCGCCGAACTCGCCGCCGCCGCCCGGCGCCGCGGCGCGGCGCTGCTCGTCGACGACGCCCACGGCCTCGGCGTGCTCGGCCCCGGCGGCGCCGGCGCCACCGCCGCGGCCGGGCTGGCCGGCGCGCCCGACGTCGTCACCACCGTCACCCTCTCCAAGTCCCTCGGCTCCCAGGGCGGCGCCGTGCTCGGCCCCCGGCGTGTCATCCGCCACCTCACCGAGACCGCCCGCACCTTCATCTTCGACACCGGCCTCGCCCCCGCCGCCGCCGGCGCGGCCCTCGGCGCGCTGCGGCTGCTGCGCGCCGAACCCCATCGCGCCGAACGCGCCCGCGAGGTCGCCCGCACCCTCGCCGCCCGCCTCACCGCCGCCGGCCTGCACGCCTCCGCCCCCGACGCCGCCGTCGTCTCCGTGCGCGCCCCCGGCCCCGAGGCCGCCGTCGCCTGGGCCGCCGACTGCCGCCGCGCCGGGCTCGCGGTCGGCTGCTTCCGCCCCCCGTCCGTCCCCGACGGCGTCTCGCGGCTGCGGCTGACCGCCCGGGGCGACCTGACGGACGACCAGATCACCGGCGCGGTGCGGATCATCGCCGCCACGGCCCCGGCATGAGGCGGCTCCGGGCGGCGGTCACGATGGTGGTCACGCTGGCGGCGGTGCTCGCGCTGCTGGTCGTCGGCGGCCGCGGCACCGCCCACGCCGGCCAGGGGCTCGCCTACGCCGGCGGCCTCGCCGGGACCAGGGGCGTGCTGGTCGCCGAGCAGTGCCTGCGCGTCAACGCCGACCGGCCCGCGCTCGGCCCGACCGGCGACTGCCGCGGCACCTTCCTCCCCGACGACGGCGGCCCGGCGAACGAGCACGCCCGGACGGACTGGCGGATCGACACCCACGAGCGCGTCCCGGTCTCCTGCGCCGCCGACGGCGAGTGCCGCCTCGCCGGCACCGGCGGGGTCCTGTACTGGCTGAGCCTGCTGCTGCTCGCGCTCGCCGCCTTCCCGGTCGCCGGATTCGTCGCCGTCCAGGGACTGCTGCGCCACCGCGACCGCACCCAGCGCAAGCGGGTGGTGCTCGGCGTGGCCACGGCCGTGCTGCTGGCCGGGGCGCTCGCGACCTTCGCGGGCGCCCTGGCCGCGCGCTGAGCGCTACAGGCCCGCCAGGTCCGCCAGGAACACCGTGCCGGCGTCCCGGCGGCCCGCGGCCAGGCGCGGGGCGGCGACCACCACGGCCGTCGCCCGGCACCAGGCGAGGACCCGCCCGGCGTCGGCCCCCGGGACGAGCGCGGTCAGGTCGCCGATCCGGGCCACCAGCGCCGCCCGGTCGGCGACACCGTCCAGCGCCCAGTCGACCAGGTCGAAGTCCGGATCGCCCAGGCACGCGCGCGGGTCGATCGCCACCGGACCGTCCGGGCCGAGCAGCACGTTCGCCGGGTGCAGATCGCCGTGCACCAGCGCCACCGGGGCGCCGGGCCCGGTCAGCTCCCGGGCCAGCGCCCGCGCCCGCGCCGTCGGCACGCCGGGCGCCCGGCGCCCGGTCAGCTCGAACAGGAACTCCAGCCGCCCGGCCAACGGCGGCAGGTCCACCCCGTCCACCGGCACCGAGCGCAGCGCGCCCAGCAGCGGAGCCACCTGCGCCGGCCGCCAGCCCCGCTCGCGCAGCGACGTCCCCGGCCGGACGTCCGCGAGCAGCAGCGCCCCCGACCCCGGGTCGTACCCCAGCAGCCGCACCACCGACGGCACACCCCGCCACGCACCCAGCGCCGCCGCCTCCTGCGCCGCCACCACCGCATCCGGCGTCAGCTTCAGCCACACCGGCACGCCGTCGGCGAGCCGCTCGCAGCGGAACACCCGCGCCGTCCCGCCCCCGCCGGCCTCCCGCACCGCCAGGCCCCAGCGCGCGGCCAGCGCGTCCACCAGACCCGGCAACCCGGCGCACCACACCCGCGCGCCCGGCCCGAAACGCACCTCCAGGCGCGCCCGCGCCTCCTCGGGCACGGCCACGAGCGTGCTCACCGCGCCACCAGCAGCGTCTCCGCCCCCACCGGCCGGTAGCCGGCCGCCTGGAAGGCCCGCACACTGGTCGCGTTCCCCGGCGCCTGCTGCGACCACACCCGGTCGCCCTGCGGCACCAGGTGCCGCGCCGCCAGCGCCAGCGCCCGCCCCAGGCCGCGCCCGCGCGCCGCCTCGTCCACCTCGATCGCGCACTCCCAGCGCCCCGCCACCCCGCGCCCCAGCACCAGCACCCCGCGCCCGCCGTCCGCCTCGAACACCCGGACGTCGTCGCGGTGGCACAGCGCCCGCACCACCCGCGGATGCTCCCGGTCCGCCACCTCCGCCACCGCCAGCGGCGGCGCGCCCGGCAGCCGGTCCGCCACCGTCAGCAGGTCGATGGTGCCGTTCACCCGCCCCGTCCGCCGCGCGAACGCGCTCAGGAACGGCGGACACAGCGGCGCCGCCAGCGGATCGCCCGGCACCGCCGCCAGCGCGGAACGCACCCACGCCGGGTCCTCGTCCGTGAACACCACCGTGTGCGCGGAGAACGCCACCACCCCCGCCTCGCGCGGCGACGGCTGCGCCACCACCGTCACCGACCCGTCCGCCGGCGGGAACACCCCGTCCGCCGCGTCCGCCAGGACCTCCCGCAACCCCCGTGCACCCACCGCAGAACCGCCCCTCCGTGATCCAAGTGACCACCCAGCCTAGAGGTCGCGCTCACACCTTCTTCCGCGCCCGGCTCGGCTGCACCCGGGTCGGCTCGCCCGCCGCCTTCGGATGGTCCGGCGGATACGGCAGCTCGCCGTGCGCCCCCTCCGCGACCTGCCGCTCGTACAGCTCCAGCAGCCCCTCCAGCCCGAACCGCTCGTCCTCCATCCCCGCGTGCACGTCCCCCAGCTCCGCGAACCGGGCCGGCAACGTCCGCAGGTCGAAGTCCTCCGGCAGCACGTCGTCCAGCTCCTCCCAGCGCAACGGCGCCGACGCCGTCGCCCGCGGCCGCGCCCGCAGCGAGTACGCCGAGGCGATCGTGCGGTCGCGCGCCATCTGGTTGTAGTCGACGAAGATCCGCTCGCCGCGCTCCTCCTTCCACCACGCCGTCGTCACCCGCCCCGGCAGCCGCCGCTCCAGCTCCCGGCCCAGCGCGATCACCGCATGCCGCCCGTCCGTGAACGACCACCGCGCCACCAGCGGCACGTACACGTGCAGCCCCCGCCCGCCGGAGGTCTTCGGCCACCCCCGCAGGCCCTGCTCCTCCAGCACCGCCCGCAACTCGTGCGCCGCCCGCACCGCGTCCCTGAAGTCCGTGCCCGGCTGCGGATCGAGGTCGATCCGCAGCTCGTCGACGTGCTCGGTGTCCGAGCGGCGCACCGGCCACGGGTGGAACGTCAGACACCCCAGGTTCGCCGCCCACAGCACCGCCGCCGGCTCCGTCGGACAGATCTCGTCCGCCGAGCGGCCGCTCGGAAAGGCGATCCGCGCCGTCGGCAGCCACTCCGGCAGGCCCTTCGGCGCCCGCTTCTGGTAGAAGAACTCGCCCTCCACCCCGTCCGGGAACCGCTGCAGCGTCGTCGGCCGGTCCCGCAACCCGCGCAGCACCCCCGGCGCCACCGCCAGGTAGTACTCCGCGACGTCCAGCTTGGTGAACCCGCGCTCCGGGAAGTACACCTTGTCCGGGTTCGACAGCCGGACGGTGCGCCCGGCGACATCCAGTTCCACGGCAGAGCCCATGCCTCTCACGCTAAGGGCGCCCCGCCCGCCGCGCGCCCCGGAACGTTCGGCGCGAGGATCGGGACCATGGACCTGCCCGTCATGCCGCCCCTCGCCCCGATGCTCGCCAAGTCCGTCGCGAAGATCCCGCCCGGCATGCAGTACGAGGCCAAGTGGGACGGCTTCCGCACCGTCGTCTTCCGCGACGGCGACGAGGTCGAGCTCGGCAGCCGCACCGGCAAACCCCTCACCCGCTACTTCCCCGAACTCGTCGAGGCCCTGCGCCGCGAGACCCCCCGCCGCTGCGTCCTCGACGGCGAGATCGTCATCGCCCGCGACGGCCGCCTGCGCTTCGAGGAACTCCTCGAACGCATCCACCCCGCCGCCAGCCGCGTCACGCTCCTCGCCGAACGCACCCCCGCCTCCTACGTCGCCTTCGACCTGCTCGCCCTCGGCGACGACGCCCTCCTCGACCAGCCCCTCGACGCCCGCCGCCACCTCCTCGAAACCGCCCTCGCCGACGCCACCGACCCCGTCTTCACCGCCCCCACCACCACCGACCGCGACCTCGCCGGGACCTGGTTCGCCCAGTACGAGGGCGCCGGACTCGACGGCATCGTCGCCAAACCCCTCGACCAGCCCTACCGGCCCGGCGAACGCGCCATGTACAAGATCAAGCACGAACGCACCGCCGACTGCGTCGTCGCCGGTTACCGCGAACACAAGAGCGGCCCCGTCGTCGGCTCCCTGCTGCTCGGCCTGAACGACGCCGACGGCCGCCTCCAGCACGTCGGCGTCTGCGCCGCCTTCGCGATGGCCCGCCGCCGCGAACTCGCCGAGGAACTCGCCCCGCTGCGCACCACCGACCTCGCCGCCCACCCCTGGGGCGCCTGGGCGGACGAAGCCGCCCACGCCGACGCCCGGCTGCCCGGCGCCACCAGCCGCTGGACCGGCGGCAAGGACCTCTCCTGGATCCCGCTGCGCCCCGAACGCGTCATCGAGGTCGCCTACGACCACATGGAGGGCACCCGGTTCCGGCACACCGCCCAGTTCCGCCGCTGGCGTCCCGACCGCACGCCCGAGAGCTGTACCTACGAGCAGCTGGAGGAGCCGGTCTCCTACGACCTGGCCCGGGTGCTCGGCGGCTGAGCGCATCCGGCGCGGGGCCGGGCGATCCCTCCGGGCGACTTCTCGGGCCGACCCGTCAGGCCGACTCCTCCGGCGGCTTCACCGACGAGGACACCGTCACCGACGCCGACGCCGACGGCTCGTCCGCGTCCGCCGGGGCGGCCGGCAGGTCGTAGACGTTCCCCGGCGAGACGACCTCCGTGATCGCCTTCGCGAACAGCGTCGACGGCGCCGAACCCCGGTATTCGACGTCCGTGTTCAGCAGCACCACCAGCGACGCCTGCGCCGACGGCAGGTACACCACCACCGACTGGTAGCCCGGCAGTGAACCGTTGTGCCCGATCCACCCGTGGTTGTCGAACACCCCCAGCCCGTACCAGCTGCCCGGGACCGTCGACGGCTGCGGCTCCAGACGCTGCGCCTGGGTCTGCGGCTTCAGCAGCGAGCCGGTGGCCAGCACCTTCGCCCACTTCTTCATGTCCCCCTGGTCCGAGATGGCCGCCCCCGCCGCCCAGCCCCAGGACGGGTTCCAGTCGGTGGCGTCGGTGATCGTGCCGTCCGCCGTCTGGTCGGTGTAGCCGCGCGCGTGCGGCTGCGGGAACGCGTTGTCGGTCGGGAACACCGTGCGGTCCAGGTCCGCGGGCTCGAACACCTCCTTCTTCAGGAACTCCCCGAGCGGCCGCCCGCCGACCTTCTCGATCACCTTGCCCAGCAGCACCGTGTTGGTGTTGGAGTACTCGAACTGCGTGCCCGGCGCGAAGTCCACCGGGTGCCGGAACGCGTACGCGAGCAGCTGGTCGGGGGTGAACGCGCGCTGCGGGTCCGCCTGGAGGGTGCGCACGAAGTCCTCGTCCTGGGTGTACGAGAACAGGCCGCTGCGCATGTTCGCCAGCTCGCGCAGGGTGATCTTCTCGCCGTTCGGCACACCCGTGACGTACGTGCCGATCGTGTCGTCGAGCCCCAGCTTGCCCTGGTCCACCAGCCGCAGCAGCGCGGTGACGGTGAACGTCTTCGTCAGGCTGCCGACCCGCATGTTGAGCCCGGTCACCATGGCCGTGCCCGGCACCCGCTCGGACACCCCGAAGGCCTTCAGGTACTCGCCCTGCGGCGTCGACACGTTGACGATCACCCCCGGCACCGAGGCCTGCGTCAGGACCCGCTGCACGGCCGAGTCCAGCTTCGCCGTCACCTCGGGCGTCAACGGCACCGTCGTCCCGCTCGCGGTGGCCGCCGGGGGCGTGGTCGCCGGGGTGGTCGGCGACGCCGCGGGCGTCGTGGGCGAGGGGCTCAGCAGGGTGCGGGTGGCCGTCGGGGAGGCCGTGGGGGAGGGGCTCAGCGCCGCCGGTGCGGCCGTCGCCGCCCCGGCGGGCGGCGGATCGGACGGCGAGCCGCCCGCACAGCCGGCGGCGGCCAGCAGGGCGGACAGCGCCAGCAGCAGCGCCGGCGGGGCGGCGGGCCACCGCCGTCGGGACGTCGTGGCTCGGGCCGTCACACGGTTCGTCATCTTCGGGACGCCTCTCTGGGCCGGACGGACCCGGAGCAGCGCTCCACGGGCCCGCAAGGGGGAGCGTTCGCCAACGTATGCGCCCCGGCAGCGCCCCGCGCGCCCACCGGCCGCCCGCTGGACCGAACGGACCCACGCGTCAGCCACCCGCCCCAACCCCGCTCGCGCGCCCACGCCGCACGCCCCCGCCGCCATTACCCGCCCCCTACCCGCCCCCGAGTAGGGTGCGCACCGCCGGACCCGACGGGAGGGGAACACCGAGGTGCTGCAGAGCGGAGCCGTCGCCGTGGCGGTCGCCGAAGCCGTGGCCGTCGGCAAGCGCTACGGACGCGGGCCCTGGATCCTGCGCGACGTCGACCTGCGCCTCGACGCCGGCGACGTGCTCGCCGTCCTCGGCGCCAACGGCTCCGGCAAATCCACCCTGCTGCGCATCCTCGCCGGGCTCACCCGCCCCACCACCGGCCGCCTCACCCACCCCGCCGCCCGCCGCCCGGCCGCCGTGGGCTACGTCCCCGACCGGTTCACCGCCCACGAACGCCTCACCGCCGCCGGCTACCTCACCCACCTCGGCCGCATCCGCGGCCTGCCCACCGCCACCGCGCGCCGGCGCGCCGGGGAACTCCTCGACCGGCTCGCCCTGGTCGGCGGCCCCGACGCGGCCCTGCGCACCCTCTCCAAGGGCAACGCCCAGAAGGTCGCGCTCGCCCAGGCCCTGCTGCTCCCGCCGGACCTGCTGGTGCTCGACGAACCCTGGTCCGGGCTCGACGCCCCGGCGCACACCGTCCTCGCCGAACTCATCGCCGAGACCGCCGCCGACGGCGGGGCCGTGGTCTTCACCGACCACCGCGAGGCCGTCGCCGAGGCGCAGGCCACCGCCACCCGCACCCTCGCCGACGGCCGGCTGAGCCGGTGCGCGCCCGTCGCCGACCCGTCCGCCCCGCCCGCCGAGATCGTCCTCACCGGCACCGGCACCGGCACCGGCCCCGGCGCCCCCGACTGGCGCGCCCTGCCCGGCGTCCTCGCCCTCAGCCGCCGCGGCCCCGAACTCCACCTGCGGGTCGCGCAGGCGCACACCGACGCCGTCCTGCTCGCCGCCCTGCGCCACGGGTGCTCCGTGCACGCCGTCACCCGCCCGGCCACCGCCCCCGCGTCGCCCGCCGCACCCGCCCCGAGGCCCGCCCCGAGGAGCGCCACCCGATGACCGCCCTCGTCCGCTACCAGCTCACCACCCTCCTGCTCTCCCAGCGCTTCCTCGCCCCGCTGCTCCTGTTCACCGCCCTCGTCGCCGTCCTCACCAGCAACGACACCGGCCCGCTCACCGCCGCCCACGGGGCCGCCTCCGCCGCGATGCTGCTCGCCGCCACCTGGCTCACCACGGCGCTCACCGGCCTGGAGGACCGGCCCCACCGCGCGCTGCTCACCGCCGCCACCGGCGGCCGGCGGCGCCTGCTCACCGGCACCGTCCTCACCGCCCTCCTCGGCTGCCTGCCGCTCACCGCCCTCGGCCTGGCCCTGCCGCTGCTCGTCGGCACCCACACCCCCACCGCCGCCGACCTGCTGCTCGGCACCGAGGCCCAACTCACCTGCGCCTGCACCGGTACCGCCGTCGGCCTGCTCGCCTCCCGGCCGGTGGTCCGCCGACCGGGCCACGGCCTGCTGCTCGCCCTCGCGCTGCTCCTCGCCCTCACCGTCAGCAAGGGCCTGCCTCCCGTCAACCTGCTGCTCACCCGGCTCTCCGCCCACCACCGCTCGGCGGACCTGCTCGCCTCCACCGCCCTGCTGCTCGCGCTCGCCGTCGCCCTGCTCGCCGCCGCGGCCGCCCTCGTCCACGCCGTCACCGCCCGCCGCGACTGACCCGTTCCGCGACCGACCCCGTTCCGCAACCGACCCCGTTCCGCGCCCGGTCCGGTGCCCCGCCCGGTCCGGTGCCCCGGCCCGGCCGCTCCGGGGGGCGTGCGCCCTCCGGGGCGGCGCCCGTACGCCCCGGACGCGCCCCACGCGCTCCGCCGTCGGAGTGCCGACCGGCACGCCGCGACGGCCCCGGACCCCTGCTCGGGCACGATCGTTTAGCCGAGCTGTCGCGGCCCTTAAGAATTCCTCGATGGACCGCACCCCCTCCCACCAGGCAGATTTCTGCCTGCCCGGAATGCGGACACCACCGGCCCCGCAGGCCGCCACCCCCCGGGCCCCGCCGGCCTGCCCACACCAGGCCGCCCCACCGTGCGTCAGGAGCCACCGCCGTGAAGGCACTCGTCAAGCAGAACGCCGAGCCCGGACTCTGGATGATGGACGTCCCCACCCCGGTGATCGGCCCCGGCGAGGTCCTCATCAAGGTGCTGCGCACCGGCATCTGCGGCACCGACCTGCACATCCGCAAGTGGGACGGCTGGGCGCAGCAGACCATCCGGACCCCGCTCGTCCTCGGCCACGAGTTCGTCGGCGAGGTCGCCGAGATCGGCGCCGGCGTCGCCGACATCGCCGTCGGCGACCTGGTCAGCGGCGAGGGCCACCTGGTCTGCGGCAAGTGCCGCAACTGTCTGGCCGGCCGCCGCCACCTCTGCCGCAACACCGTCGGCCTCGGCGTCAACCGCGACGGCGCCTTCGCCGAGTACGTCGCCCTGCCCGCCTCCAACGTCTGGGTCCACCGCGTCCCCGTCGACCTCGACGTCGCCGCGATCTTCGACCCCTTCGGCAACGCCGTGCACACCGCGCTGTCCTTCCCGCTGGTCGGCGAGGACGTGCTGGTCACCGGCGCCGGGCCGATCGGCATCATGGCCGCCGCGGTCGCCAAGCACGCCGGCGCCCGCAACGTGATGATCACCGACGTCTCGCCCTACCGCCTCGACCTCGCCCGCAAGGTCGGCGTCTCGCTGGCGCTCGACGTCTCCGAGCACACCATCGAGGAGGGCCAGCAGAAGCTCGGCCTGCGCGAGGGCTTCGACGTCGGCCTGGAGATGTCCGGCCGCCCCGAGGCACTCCGGTCGATGATCGCCAACATGACCCACGGCGGCAAGATCGCCATGCTCGGCCTGCCCGCCGAGGAGTTCCCGATCGACTGGGCCTCCGTCGTCACCTCCATGCTCACCATCAAGGGCATCTACGGCCGCGAGATGTTCGAGACCTGGTACGCGATGTCCGTCCTGCTGGAGGGCGGCCTCGACCTCAGCCCCGTGATCACCGGCCGCTACCCCGCCGCCGACTTCGAGGCCGCCTTCGACGAGGCGGCGAGCGGCCGCTGCGGCAAGGTCATCCTCGACTGGACCGCCTGATCCCCCCTCCCCGGCACCCTCGCCACCCCCGTTGCCACCCCGCTTAGGAGCAGCTGTGTTCGACACCGTGCGCGACGACCTCGCCGCCACCCTCGACGAGATCCGCGAGGCCGGGCTCTTCAAGCCGGAACGGGTGATCGGCACCCCGCAGAGCGCCGCCGTCACCGTCACCGGCGGCGGCACCCCCGGCGAGGTCCTCAACTTCTGCGCCAACAACTACCTCGGCCTCGCCGACCACCCCGAGGTGCTCGCCGCCGCCAAGGACGCCCTCGACCGCTGGGGCTACGGCATGGCGTCCGTCCGCTTCATCTGCGGCACCCAGGACGTGCACAAGGAGCTGGAGGACCGCCTCTCCGCGTTCCTCGGCCAGGAGGACACCATCCTCTACTCCTCCTGCTTCGACGCCAACGGCGGCGTCTTCGAGACCCTGCTCGACGAGCGCGACGCCGTCATCTCCGACGCCCTCAACCACGCGAGCATCATCGACGGCATCCGCCTCTGCAAGGCCCGCCGCCACCGCTACGCCAACCGCGACCTCGCCGACCTGGAGCAGCAGCTCAAGGAGAGCCAGGACGCCCGCCGCCGCCTGATCGTCACCGACGGCGTCTTCTCCATGGACGGCTACGTCGCCCCGCTGCGGGAGATCTGCGACCTCGCCGACCGCTACAACGCCATGGTCATGGTCGACGACTCGCACGCCGTCGGTTTCGTCGGCGCGAACGGCCGCGGCACGCCCGAGCTGCACGGCGTCATGGACCGGGTCGACATCATCACCGGCACGCTGGGCAAGGCGCTCGGCGGCGCCTCCGGCGGCTACGTCGCCGCACGGCGCGAGATCGTCGCCCTGCTGCGCCAGCGGTCGCGGCCGTACCTGTTCTCGAACTCGCTCGCGCCGGTGATCGCGGCGGCCTCGCTGAAGGTGCTGGACCTCGTCGAGCAGTCGAACGAGCTGCGCGAGCGGCTGGCGGCCAACACGGCGCTGTTCCGCGCGAAGATGACCGAGGCGGGCTTCGAGATCCTGCCCGGCGACCACCCGATCGCCCCGGTGATGATCGGCGACGCCGCCGAGGCCGGCCGCCTCGCCGAACTGCTGCTGGAGCGCGGCGTCTACGTGATCGGCTTCTCCTACCCGGTCGTGCCGCACGGCCAGGCCCGGATCCGGGTGCAGCTCTCCGCCGCGCACAGCACCGAGGACGTCGAGCGCGCCGTCGCCGCCTTCATCGACGCCCGCGCCGCCCTGGGCGAGTAGCCGCCCGCCCCCCTGATCGCCCGTGGCGCGTCCGCTCGGAACCGGACGCGCCACGGGCTCGCCAACGCCTGCACGGCCTCCGAACCATCTGTCCCACCCTCCCGCCACGGGAGTGGGAAGTCGGCCCGCCCGACTTCCCACTCCCGTTCGCGGTCTCCGGGGCCGTTTCCGGGGTGCCCCTCCACGACCTCTCCGGCACGGTGCCGGGCACGGTGCGAAGTGTCGGCGCGCCCCGTGGCGCCACCCGGGTGGGGGTGCTCGGGGTGCGGGGCGTCGGGTGGGCGCAGAGAGTCGGCGGGAAGGGGGCGCGGCGGGCGGCGGGAGAGGAGCGGGATGGCGGGGAGCAGGCCGGGGGCCGTGGTCACGGCGGTCTGCTGGGTCGCGGCGCTGACGGCCTGCGCGGTGGTGACGTGGACCGCCGGACGGCGGCCCGTGCTGGTGGTCGCCGCCCTGGGCGCGGTCGCGCTCGCCGGTGCGCTGGTCGCCCGGTGGCCGCCGCCCGGGGTGCCGGTTCCGGCGGCCGTCGGGCCGGTCGGCGCGGCGGCGCTGCTGGTCGGCGCCGCACTGCGGGGGAGCCCCGAGGACGCCGTCCGCGGGGTCTGGGTCGTCGCGCTCGTGCTGCTGGAGGTGCTGCCCCGGCGCGCGGGCGGTCTTGCGCTCGGCGCGGCCGCCGCCCTGCACCCCGTCGCGCTGCTCTTCGCGCCCCTCCTGCGCGCCCGGGCCGCGCTGACCGCCGCCGCCACCGCCGCGGCCCTCTGCTTCCTGCTCCGCCTCCGGTACGGATTCACCGGCCCCGGCCCGCTCGGCCCCTACGGACCGTCCGCTCCGCTGTTCGCCCTGCGGCTCGTGGTGGCCGCCGCCGTCGCGGTGCTCGCCCTGCGCCGTGCCCGCGCCCTCGCCGCCGACGGCCAGCCGCTGCTCGCGGTCGGCGTCGTCGGCTGCGCGACCGTGGCCGCCGCCCCCGTCGCCGGCCCCGCCGACCTCGGCTGGCTGCTGCTCGCCGCCACCGGCCGCCTCGGCCGCCGCCCCGAGGACCGCGCCCTGTGGCCGGTGGTCGCCGTCACCGCCGCCCTGCTGCCCGCCACCCTGTTCGACCCCGGCGTCGAGCCGGTCAGCAGCCGGCTGCTGCGCGAGACCCCCGTCCTGCTCGCCCTCGCCGCCGCCACCGCCCTGCCGTTCCGCCGCCGCACCGACCCGCGGTGGCGACTGCACCGCGCCCCAGGACCACCCCCGCCCCGGCGCACCGGCCCGCTCGGGCGCCCGGGCCCCCCGCGCCTCCCGCTGCTGCCGGCCCGGCTGCGCCCGGTCTCCCGGCCCAACCCCGTCCTGGAACTCCTGCTCATCCAGGTCGGCTACGGCGTCTACACCTACATCCGCAACGCCGCCCCGGACCGGGTCGCCGACGCCACCGACCACGCGCGGCGCCTCTACCGCCTGGAGCAGGCCCTCCACCTGGACATCGAGCCCGCCCTCAACGGCTGGGCGCTGCGGGCCGGCGACTGGGTGCGCGACCTCGCCCAGGAGTACTACCGGGTGCTGCACGTGACCGTCCCGCTGGCCGTGCTGCTCTGGCTCTACGTCCGCCACCCGGCCCGCTACCGCACCGCCCGCACCGTGCTGTTCGCGGCCACCGGCCTGGCGCTGCTCGGCTTCTGGGGCTACCCGCTCGCACCGCCCCGGCTGGTGCCCGGGACCGGCCTGCACGAGGAGCCGGGCGGAATCCCCGGCGAGTCGCCGCTCGGCGCCCTGACGGCGCTGACCAACCAGTACGCGGCGATGCCCTCGCTGCACATCGGCTGGGCGGCCTGGTGCGCGCTGGTGGTGGTCGGCACCGCCCGTACCCCGTGGGTCAGGGCGGTGGCGGTGCTCTACCCGGTGACGACCTTCCTGGTGGTGGTCGCCACCGCCAACCACTGGGTGCTGGACGCGGTCGGCGGCGTGGCGGTGCTGCTCGCCGGGTGCCTGGTGGCGTTCCTGCTCACCGGCCGGCTGCCCACCGACCGCGACCCCGCCGCCCCGCCCGGACCGCCCGCCCCGGAGCGGGTGACCCGCCCCGCCGCCCCGGCCGTCCGCCGCAGCCCTCCGGAGTAGCCCCGGAGCAGCCCCGGGCGTGTCCCCGTGGAGCGGGAAGTCGGCCGGTCCGACTTCCCACTCCACGGGGCCACTCCTTCCCCGGCTCTTCACCCCCGCCCCGGCAGGCGCGGGGGCGCTGGCAGAATTGGGGCTGTGATCGACGCGAGACGGCTGCGGACCCTGCGAGCGGTGGCGGACCACCGGACGGTGACCGCCGCGGCGGCCGCGCTCTACCTCACGCCCTCCGCCGTGTCCCAGCAGCTCGCCGCGCTGGAGCAGGAGACCGGGCACCACCTGCTGGCCCGGGAGGGGCGCGGGGTGCGGCTCACGGCCGCCGGGGAGATCCTGCTCGGGCACGCCGACGCCGTGCTCGCCCAGCTCGAACGGGCCGAGGCCGACCTCGCCGCCTACAGCGCGGGCGTCGCCGGCGAGGTGACCGTCGCGTCCTTCGCCACCGGGATCTCGCTCGTCCTCGCGCCCGCGATCGGCACCCTGGCCGCCCGTGCCCCCGGCGTCCGGCTCAAGGTGCTCGACGCCGAGGGCGACGCCAGCCTGCCGATGGTGCTCGACGGCCGCGCCGACCTCGCGGTGGCGGTCGAGTACCGGGGCGCCCCGCGCGCCGACGACGCCCGCCTCACCCGGGTGCCCCTGTACGCGGAACCGTTCGAGGCGGTGCTGCCGCTCGCCCACCCGCTGGCCGCCGGCCGGGGCCCGATCGCGGTGGCCGACCTCGCCGGAGAACCGTGGATCGGCCCCTACCCGGGCAACCCCTGCCACGACGTGGTGCTGCTGGCCTGCGAGCACGCCGGGTTCCAGCCGCGCCTGGTGCACTCCTCCGACGACTTCCGGGCCGTCGTCGCCCTCGCCTCCGCCGGTGCGGGCGTGGCGTTGGTGCCGCGCTCGGCGCTGCTCGGCGTCGACCTGGCCCGGGTCGCCGTCCGTCCCGTCGACAGTGCCCTCGCCACCCGCCGGGTGTTCGCCGCCGTCCGGGCCGGGGCCGACGGCCACCCGCTCATCCGCCCGGTGCTGGACGCCCTGGCCGACGCCGCCCCGGACGCCGGCCCCGAGGGCGACCGGCACTGACCGGAACGCCGCCGGCCGTCAGCCGGCGAAGAGCGGCTCGTACGGCGAGCCCTCCGGGGTGAAGATCAGCACAAACTCCTCGCCGGCGCCCGTGACGACCTCCCGCAGCCGCGCCAGGACCTCGGCCTCGGTCGGCAGCACCAGGCCGAGCGCGGCGGCCGCCCGGTCGCGCCGGAGCGGCAGGTCGGGCAGGTCCTCCCGGTACTCGGCGCCCGCCCGCGCGCTCTCCGCTGCGGAGAACCCGGGGCAGTCCCGCCACCAGGGCGCGACCAGCAGCAGCCGCAGCAGCTCCGGCAGCCCGATCGCGACCAGGGCCGCCCGGCCCTCGGAGTCGGCGTACAGGACCGGGCGCTCCTCGCCCCCGTCGCCGCAGAAGAAGAAGGTGCCGCCGGCCCCGTCCCCGGCGAAGCCCTCCAGCGCCGTCCCGGAGGCGAGGTGCACCTCCTCGCCGTGGTCGGCGCGGTCGAGGTCGAAGTCGCCCGGCCAGTCCAGGAAGCGGGCGGCCTCGGTGTGCTCGGCGATGGCGGAGATCAGTGCGGACATGCGGGCACGCTACCCGCCGGGACCGACAGCGCAACCGGTCCGGGGATGGCATGCTCCTGACGCGCCCGCCCTCTTGCCGGTGCCCGGTGCGGGCGTCAGCATGAGGGCACCGCAGTGCTGTGCCGCCGGAGGGGGGATCCTGTCGATGGGTGGTGGAGATCCGGTCTGTCCGGCGTGCGGGCGCCCCCGGGTGCCCGGTGGCGCGCCACGGCCGACGGCGGCCGCGCTGTCGCTCGCCGGGGCGCTGACCCCGCGCGAGAGCGCCGTGCTGCACCTGCTGGGCCTCGGATACGACAATCGGTCGATAGCCTACGAACTCCATATCAGTGAACGCACCGTCAAGCGGTTCGTCACCGCCATTCTGGCGAAACTGGGACTCCGGTCAAGACTGCAGGCCGGACTGCTCGCGCTGATTCTCGCGGAGTCCGCCCCCGCACCGGCGACCGGCGGTGATTCCTGGCCCAAAGGTCTCATGGACGGGCCCCGGGGCGGCGGTGATGATGATCTGGCATCCGAGAAGGAGGGGACCATGACCTTCGACGCCCTCAACGCCCTCCGGCAGGCGGGCAATCCGGTCGACCTGCTGACCCTGGAACAGCAGGACGTGCTGTCCCGGCTCACCGAGGACGAGGTGGCCGTCCTCAATTCCGTGAAACAGCGGCTGGACGCCGTTTCGGACGCCGAGGTGGAAGGGCATTCCTTCGTCATCAAGTTGGCGTGAGATGACGGTTGGATTCGGGATTCTCGGCCCGCTCCGCGTGCTGGAGAACGGCCGGGAGCTCGACGCGGGATCACGGAAACAACAGGTCCTCCTGACGGCACTGCTGTCCCACGCGAACACCCGGCTGTCGGCCGAGACGCTCGTCGAGGCGCTGTGGGACGACGCGCCGCCGCGCACTGCCCGCAAGAACCTCCAGGTGTACGTCTCGGGGCTGCGCCGGCTGCTCGGGGCCGAGCCCGGGAGCGCCGGGGAGCGGGCCGTCCCGGCCGTGCGGATCAGCCACCAGGCCGGCGGCTACGTCCTGCACGCCGGCGAGGACGGCCTCGACGCGCTCCGCTTCGAACAGCGGGCCCGGGCCGGGGCGTTCGCGCAGGCGCTGGAGCTCTGGCGCGGACCCGCGCTGGACGGCTTCCGGGACGTGCCGCTGATCGACGCCGCCGCGCAGCGCCTGGACCGCCGCTTCCTGGGGGTGTTCGAGGACTGGCTGGACGCCGAACTCGCCGCAGGGCGCGGGGCGGAGGCGATCGAGCGGGTCGCCGAGACCGCCCAGCGCCACCCGCTGCGCGAGCGGCTGCGGATGCTGCAGATGGCCGCGCTCTGCCAGGCCGGGCGCCGCTTCGAGGCCCTCGCCGTCTACGACGAGCTGCGCCAGCTGCTCGCCCATGAGCTCGGCCTGCCGCCCAGCCCGGCACTGGCCCGCTTCTACCGGGCGCTGCTCTGCGACGCGGGCCCGGTCCTGCCGCGCACCGCCGCCCCGTCCGGGCCGGCCGCCCCGCCCCCTCCGGCCGCGCCGTACGGGCCCGCCGCCGTCGGGGGCCCGGCGCCGCCCCACCTGCTGCCCGTCGACCCGCCCGCCTTCACCGGCCGTGCCGCCGTCCGGCACCGCCTGGCCGAGGTGCTCACCGGCGGAGCCGGCCGGCTCGCGGTGCTGAGCGGACCGCTCGGCGCGGGGAAGACCGCGCTCGCCGTGCACACCGCGCACCGGCTCGGTGAGCGGTTCCCGGACGGCCGGCTGTTCGTGCGGCTGCGCGGGGACGACGGCCGGCTGCGCCCGCCGGAGGACGTGCTGCGCCAACTGCTCGCCGCCACCGCCCCCGCCGGGCGCGGCGGCGGTGGCGGCGACCCGCGCTGGGCCTGGCAGTTGTGGCTGACCGGCCGTCGCGCCCTGGTGGTCGTCGACGACGCCCGCCGCGAGTCGGAGGTCCGGCCGCTGCTGCCGGAGGCCGGGGAGAGCGCGGTGGTGGTCACCGCCCGGCCCGGGCTGATCGGCCTGGAGGGCGCCCACCGGTTCTGGCTGCCGCCGCTCGCCGTGGACGAGGCGGTGGAGTTCCTCGGGCGGACGATCGGCGCCGAGCGCGTCGAGGCCGACCGCGAGGCCGCCGCCCGGATCGTGTGCGCCGCCGGGCTGCTGCCGCTCGGGGTACGGCTGGTCGCCGACCGCCTGGCCTTCCTGCGGCACGTGCCGCTGGGCGAGTACGGTGCCCGGCTGACCGGCGGACGCGCCCTGCTGGACGAACTGTGCGGCGGCGACCCGCTGGTGCGGGTGCGGCTGGCCGGATCGGTGGGGGAGCTGCCGGAGGCCGGGCACCGGGCGGTGCTGCGGCTCGGGCTGCTCGCCCGGCCGGTGTTCACGCTCGACCGGGCCGCGGCGGTGCTGGACTGCGACCCGGGGACGGCCGCGCGCACCCTGGAGGACCTCCTGGAGGCGAGCATCCTGACCCTGGCCGGCACGCCCGGCCCGGCGGGCACCGTGCGCTACGCGATGCCCGCGCTGCTCTACGCCTACGCCCGGGAGCGGGCCGCCCGGGCCGCCGAGCGGGTCCCGGCGCGCCACCACTGAGACGGTCCCGGCACGCCACCGCCGGGCGGGTCGCGGTGCGCCACCGCCGAACGCCGGCGCGGGCCCACGTCGAACAGCGCGTGCACCACCGGCGAACGGCGGCTGACCAACCGTCATACCGAAATCGAACCGCCGCCCAAGCGCCGCCATACCGGGCCTCCCTACGGTGGCCCCGGGCCGGCGTAGCGGACGCCGCACTGCAGAGGGAGGACACCATGCCCGAGTCCATCAACCCGGAGCCGACCGAGGCCGAGGACGAGGAGGTCGACGTCGTCGCGCACGGCATCGAGGAGGAGGACGGCCTCGTCGAGGACATCTGCATCATCAACAACAGCGCGGCGCTCTGACGCGGTCCGTAGGGACGTGGCGTCCTGACGCCTGAGCGGGCCACCCGGCCCCGGCCCGAGCCGCCGGCGGCCGGGTGGTCCGCTCGCCTCCCGTCCGGCCCGGCCCCCGACCCGCACCGCGCCGTCCGCCACGACGCCCGTACGCCACGCCCCCCGCCCCGGCCCGGAGGCTCCGTGAACATCCTGCTCTGCCCGCTCAGTGACGGCGGCTACCTCTACCCGGCGCTCGCCGCCGGGCGCGAGCTGTGCCGCCGCGGCCACCGGGTCTCGGTGCTCGGCCGCGCCGGCGCCGCACCGTTCGCGGCCGAGGCCGGCCTGCCGTTCGCGGCGGCGGAGGAGTTCGGCGGCGAGCGGGCCTTCGACGCGGCCCGCTGGGGCGTCACGGGCCTCGCGCAGTACCGGGCCGTGCTGCGCGCCGCCCGGCAGGCCCGGGCCGACCTGCTGGTCACCTCGGTGCTGTGCAACGGCGCGCTGCTCGCCGCCGAGGTGCTGGACGTGCCGGTGGTGGTGATCGGACTCTCCGTCCACCTGTGGACCTACCGCTCCGGCGGCGCCGACGAACCGCAGTACGGCCGCACCCGGGAGAACCGGACCCAGGAGACCCTGGCGCTGTACGCGGCCACCCGCGAGCAGGCCGGTCTCGCGCCCCGCCCGACGCCACCCGGCGACGCCTCACCCGCCCGCTCCCCGCTGCTCGGTGACGCGCTGCTGCTCCGCGGCGTCCCCGAACTCGAACACCCGGGCGCCGAGTTGCCGCCACAGGTCCACCACGTCGGCCCGCTCGCCTGGGAGCCCGCCGCCGACCCGGCCGAACTCGCCGCCGTCGACACCGCGTTGGCCCGCACCGGCAAGCCCGTCGTCTACGTCCACCTCGGCCGCTTCTTCGGCGGCGGCACCCCGTGGCCCCGCCTCAACGCGACCTTCACCGGCGGCCGCTACCAGGCCGTGGTGGAACAGGGCCGCACCGGGGAGGCGCGGCCCGGCCCGGACGCCGACATCCTGCTCGTCCGCAAACCCTGGCTGGGGCCGCTCGTCGACCGCGCCGGCCTGGTGCTGACCGCCGGCACCTCGGCCCCCGTCCTCGGCGCCCTGCTGCGCGGCCGCCCGCTCGGCGTCACGCCCAACGGCTCCGAGCAACCGGTGCTCTCCGGCGCCCTGCTGCGCGAGGGCGCCGCCGTCCACCTCCCGCGCCCGCCGCGGCCGGACCCGGCCGCCCTGCTCGACGCCGCCTGGCACGACGAGCGGCTGCGCGAGCACGCCCGCCGCCTCGGCCGCCGCCTCGCCGGGGCCGAGACCGGCAGCGCCCGGCGCGCCGCCGACCTCGTCGAGCAGACCGCCCAGCAGCCCGCAACCTCAAGGGAGAACCATGGGTACGCGACCAGCCGACCCGGACCTCGCGGCCGTCACGAGCCTCTCGGCGGGAGCACGGCGGTGGACCGGCCTGCACTGCGGCTTCCTTGACGAACCGGCGGGCCGCGCCGAACTGCCCGTGACCCCCAGGGTCAAGGCGCTGCTGCAACTCGCCCTGCTGCGCCGCGCCTGGGCGAAGGCCGACCCGGCGGACCCGGACCTCGCCGGAGTCACCGCCACCGTCGACCGGGTCTGGCGCAGCCCCGGCCACCCGCGCCTGCTCGCCGCCGAGCCGCGCTGGGCCCGGCAGTTCCGGCTGATGTACGGCGCGCTCGCCCCGCCCGGAGCGGCCGCCGACGGCCCGCACCGCGCGGTCCTCGCCGAGGCGGTCGCCGGCGACTTCCTGACCCCGCGCCGCAAGTCGCCCTACCTGCACCTGGAGACCCGCTACTACGCCGAACTCGCCGGGGTGCCGCACCGCCTGGCCGACTACCCGGAGCTCTACCGGATCAGCCGGCTCGCCGCTCACGGCGACGACCGGCCGCTCGCCGAACTGGACGTGTGCAACGTGACCCACACCGTCTTCCACCTCGCCGACTTCGGCTTCCGCGAGCCCGGCCTGCGCGCCGCCGACCTCGCGCACGCCCGCGACCGGGTCCTCCGCCTCACCGAACAGTGCGTCCGGCGCGAGGAGTGGGACCTCACCGGCAAGCTCCTGCTCGCCCAGCACTGCCTGGGCCTCGACCCGCTGAGCACCCCGTCCGGGGCGGCCGGCCTGCGGATGCTCGCCGAGGTCCAGCGGCCCGACGGCGCCGTCCCCGGCCGCTCCGCCGCCGACCGGGCTGGCGCGGGCGCGGACCCCGTCACGTTCTTCCGCGCGTCCTACCAGTCCACCCTGGTCGTGGCCCTGGCGACGGTGGTCCTGCTGCACCGCCGACAGGCGGTCCCGGCATCGGCGGGTGCCCGGTGAGCCCCGCGCCGGCCACCGCCGAGGGCGGCTCCCGCCTGCTGCGCGGCGAGCGGAACTGGTGGTTCCTCGGCCCCGGCGGCGGCCTCGCCCGGCTGCGCCCCGGCCAGTTGACGGCCGACGGCACCCTGCGCCCCGGCACCGAACGCGGGCTGCGCGAACGCGGCCTGCTGACCGCCCCGGCCCCGCGCAGCTACGCGCTGACCGTCCTCACCAGCACCCACTGCAACCTCGGCTGCGGCTACTGCTTCCAGAACACCGCCCAGGACGAGGACGGCGGCAGCCGCCCGCCCCGGATCGCCCGCAAGCGGCTGACCTCGCGCACCATCACCGACATCCTCGACTTCACCGAGCGGCGGATGGCCGACGCCGGCCTGGAGAAGCTGCGCATCCTGTTGTTCGGCGGCGAGCCGCTGCTCAACCCGCGCGGCTGCCTGGAACTCCTCGAACGGGCCGCCGGCCACGGCCTCGCCTCGGCCTGGATGATCTCCAACGCCACCCTGCTCACGCCCGCGCTGGCCGAACGGCTCGCCGGGCGCGGACTGCGCTCCGTCCAGGTGACCTTCGACGGCGACCGCCCCGACCACGACCGGATCCGGATCCGGCGCGCCGAGGGCGGCGGGACCTTCGACACCATCGTCGGCAACCTCGCCCGCGCCTCCGCGGCCTCCCCGCTGCGCTGGCAGCTGCGGGTGAACGTCTCCCAGGAGACCCACGAGGGCGTGGACGCGCTGATCGGCCGGCTCGCCAGCTCCCTCGACCCGGCCCGCTGCACCCTCTACTTCGCCCAGGTCGGCGACGTCGGCGTCGGCTACGGCAACGACCTGCGGCACACCCGGGAGCTGTCCGACCGCTTCACCCGCTGGCAGCGCCGGGCGCTCGACCTCGGCTTCACCGTCGTCCGCCCGCAGGCCCACCGGCCCTGCGCCACCTGCGGCCACGGCGACGGCCGCTACGGCGCGGTGGTGAGCGCCGACGGCACGCTCGCCAGCTGCTGGGAGACGGCGGGCCGGCCGGACTGGGAGGTCGGCACCGTCACCACCGGCTACCTGCCCGCCGCCCTCACCCGGGAGCGCTGGGTCGGCTGCGAGGACCTCTACCGGCGCGAGGACGACCGCCGCACCCTCGCCGCCTTCCACGACACGGTGGACGCCGCGCTGCTCGACTACCTCGACGAGACGGGGCGCCTGTGACCACGGGATCCGCCCTCCACCGCGCCCCCGGCCTGCGCCGGCTCTCCGACGGCACCCTCGGCTGGCTCGTCCGCCACCTCGACGACTTCGACCCGTTCGCGCGCCGGGGCCCGGCGCCGGGCCGGGCGGCCCGCGAGCCCGACGGCGCCCACCGCCCGGCCAAGGCCGCGCTGGAACTCGCCCTGCTCACCCACTGCTGGGCCGGGCTCGACGCGGGCGCCGACCCGCGCCGCACCGAGGCGACCGCCCGGGTCCGGGCGATCTGGTGCCACCCCGGCCTCCCGGGCCTGCTCGCCGCCGCGCCGCGCGCCGCCGCCCAGTACCGGCTGGCGTGCGCCGCGCTGGCCCCCGCCGGGACGCAGGACGCGCCCTTCCGGGCCGATCTCGCCCGGCTCACCCCGGCCGACCTCTCCCCGGCCGGGCGCTCGCCGTACCAGCGGCTGGAACTGCGCTACTACGCCGACAAGGCCGGCGTGGCGCACACCGTCGAGCCCTACCCGGACCTCGCCGAGCAGAACGTCCTCGTCGAACTCCCCGCCACCGCCCTCGCCCGCGCCGCGCGCCGGGACCGGCGTGACCGCCGGGAGCGCCAGGGCCGTCACCCCGGCCGGGCGGACGCGGCCGCCCGCCCCGAGGAACCGCCGGTCACCGTCCCCGAGGCGTACGCCCTCACCCACTCCAGCTTCTACCTCAGCGACTTCGCCCGCACCGGCCCCGGCCTGCCCGACGCGGCCGTGGCCGACGCGGCCGCGCTGGTCGCCCGGCTGCTCGGCCACTGCGTGCGGCACGACTGGTGGGACCTCGCCGCCGAACTCGTCATGACCCAGGTCTGCCTCGGCCTGGACGCCCTGGCCACCCCCGAGGGCGCCGCCGCCGTCGACTGCCTGGCCCGCGCCCAGCGCCCCGACGGCTCCGTCCCCGGCCGCTCCGCCGCCACCCGGGCGAGCGCCGCCGACCCGCCGGCCGCCTACTTCGCCACCGCGTACCACACCACCCTGGTGACGGCCCTGATGACGCTGCTGCTCGGACGGGCGGACGCCGCATGAGCGCCCTCACCAGGCTCCGGCCGACCCTCCTCGGCCCCACCTACACCCGGCTCTGGTTCGGCCAGGCCGTCTCCTCGGTCGGCGACGCGGTGTTCAGCACCACGCTCGTGCTGTGGGTGGCGACGGTGCTGGCCGAGGGGAAGTCCTGGGGGCCGCAGGCCGTCAGCGGCGTCGTCCTCGCGACCAGCGCCGCCGTGATGGCCGTCGGCCCGCTCGCGGGCGTCTTCGTCGACCGCTGGGACAAGCGCGCCACCATGCTCGGCACCGAAGTGCTTCGCGGCGTCCTGGTGGCGGCGCTGACCGCCGTCTCCTTCGTCCCGGCCGAGGACCTCCCGGCGGGCGTCTGGCTCGGCCTCATCTACGTCACGGTGCTGGTGCTCAACGCCGCGAGCCAGTTCTTCACCCCCGCCCGGTTCGCGGTCATCGCGGAACTGGTCACCGACGAGGCGGACCGCGCCCGGGCGGCCGGCCTCGCCCAGGCGACCGGGCAGACCGCCTGGATCATCGGCCCGCCGCTCGCCGCGCCGCTGCTGTTCACGGTCGGCCTGCAGTGGGCGCTGCTGTTCAACGCGCTCTCCTACCTGGTCTCCTACCTCGCCATCCGGGGGACGGACCTGACGCCCGCCGCACCCGCCGCCGCCCCGAGGCCGCGCGCCGCCGGGGCCGCCGAACGGCCGGGCCTGTTCCAGGACTTCACCGCCGGACTGCGCTTCTTCGCCCGCAACCGCTTCCTGGTCGCCCTGCTGCTGCTCACCGTCATCGGCCAGCTCGGCACCGGCGCGCTCAGCACCCTCAACGTCTTCTTCGCCACCCGGAACCTGCACGCCTCCGCCGAGCTGTACGGCTACCTGGGCATGGCGATGGGCATCGGCGGGATCGCCGGCGCGCTCGCCGCCGGCCGCGTGGTGCAGTGGATCGGCGCCCGGCGGACCACCTGGATCGGGCTGATGGTGAGCGGCGCCCTGCTGGTGCTGTACTCGCGGCAGACCGGATTCCCGGCCGCGGTGACCCTGCTGTTCGTGTTCATCGTGCCGATCACCATGCTGAACACCGCGATGGCGCCGCTGCTGCTGGCCGCCACCCCGCAGGAGTTCCGGGGCCGGGTGGTCGCGGTGTTCTACCCGGTCACCCGGCTGGCGGCGATGCTCACCGCGGTGCTGTCCGGCTGGCTCGCGGGCAGCGGGCTGCGGGACTTCTCGGGCTCGGTCGCCGGGGTGCGGCTCGGGCCGATCGACACCGTCCTCGCGGTGTCCGGCCTGCTGGTCGTGCTCGCCGGCGTCTACGCCCGGCTGGCACTGCCCGCCCCGGCCGGTGCCCCGGCGAAGGCTGCCGAGCCGCCCGCGGACGCCGCCGAACCGGCCGAACCGACCCTGGAGGGCCGGCCGTGAGCTGCGCCGCGTGCGGCCACCGCACCGCCGAGGCGGACCGGTTCTGCGCCGGCTGCGGCGCACCGCTGGCCGCCGCCGCCGTGCCCCGCGAGCCGCAGGAGTCGCGCCGCAAGGTGTCCATGCTCTTCCTCGACGTCGTCGGCTCGACCACCCTCGCCGAGCGCCTCGACCCCGAGCCGCTGCGCCGCGTCATGGACCGCTACTTCGCGAGCTGCGGCGCGGCCATCGCCGAACACGGCGGCGTGGTCGAGAAGTTCATCGGCGACGCGATCCTCGCCGCGTTCGGCGCCACCGTCGCGCACGAGGACGACGCGCTGCGCGCCGTGCGCGCCGCCACCGGCGCGCTCGCCGCCCTGTCCGGCCTCACCGCCGAACTCGCCGCCGAGTACCAGGTGCGGCTGGAGGCCAGGGCCGGCATCTGCACCGGCAACGTCGTGGTGATCACCCGGCCCGGCGACGACTTCCGGGTCGTCGGCGACTCCGTCAACACCGCCGCCCGGCTCCAGACGGCCGCCCGGCCGGGGGAGGTGCTGGTGTGCGCGGACACCGCCGCCATGGTGCGCGCCCGGGTCGGCATCGAACCCGTGGAACCGCTGGAGCTCAAGGGCAAGTCCCGCCCGGTGCCCGCCTGGCGGATCACCGCCCCCGAGGCGGCGGCCGACCGGCCCGGCCCGCTCACCCCCTTCGTCGGCCGCCGCGAGGAGCTGGCGGAGCTCGCGCGCGGCTACCGGCGGGCCCGCGAACGGCGGCAGGTCCGCCTGGTCACCGTCGTCGGCGCGCCCGGCATCGGCAAGTCGCGGCTGGTCCGCGAGTTCCTCGCCGGACTGCCCCGGGGCGAGGCCGTGGTGCTGTCCGGCCGCTGCTCCGCCTACGGGCGGGGCATCACCTACCGCCCGCTCGCCGGGATGCTCGACTCGCTGCCCGGCGGCCGGCCCGCCCTCGACCGCCTGCTCGCCCCGGACGGCGCCGCGGGCGGCGAGGACGCCCGGGACGACGGCGGGTCCGCCCGTACCCGGCGGCTGGTCGCCCGCACCCTGGCCGCCGTCGCCGAGTCCGCCCCCGCCCCCGCCCCGGGCGGTCCGGCCGCGGCCGCCGCGCCGGAGCCGGTCGGCGTCGCGGACATCGCCTGGGCCGTGCGCCACCTCCTCGCGGTGCTCGGCCGCTCCCGCCCGGTGGTCCTGGTCTGGGAGGACCTCCACTGGGCCGAGGCGACCCTGCTCGACCTCGTCGAGGAGATCGCCGGCTGGCTGCGCGACGTCCCCGTCCTGCTGCTGGCCGTCGCCCGCCCCGAGCTGTTCGAGCTGCGGGCCGGCTGGGCCGCCGGCACACCGGACGCCGTCACCGTCGACCTCGGCCCGATGACCGGGGAGGAGACCGCTGCGCTGGTCGGCAGCCTGGTCCTGCACGGCGACGTCCACCCGCAGGAGGACCGCGCCCACGACCACCAGGAGCTGACCGGGCGGGTCATCGCGCTGTGCGACGGCAACCCGCTCTTCGCCGAGCAGCTGACGGACGTCTTCGCCGAGACCGCCCCCGGCACCCAGGTGCCGCCCACCGTGCAGGCCCTGCTCGGCGCCCGCCTCGACCGGCTGCCGGGCACCGAACGCGGCCTGCTGGAACTCGCGGCCGTCGTCGGACGCGAGTTCACCCGCGCCCAGCTGCGCGCGATGGCCGAGGCCGACGGCACCGCCCCGCCCGCCGCCGACGAGGCGGCCGCCCGGCTCACCCGCCGCCGGGTCTTCGAACCCGGCCCGGTGGGCACCTACCGCTTCGCCCAGGCCCTGCTGCGCGACACCGCCTACGAGTTCACCCCGAAGACCCGCCGCGAGCGCTGGCACGGCTTCCTCGCCGACCGGCTCTCCCGCGAGCGGCCGCCGGATCCGATGGCCGTCGCCTACCACGTCGAGGCCACCGCCCTGCTCGCCCGCCAACTGCGGCCCGGCGACCAGCGGTTGCCCGCCCTGGCCGGGCCGGCCGCCGCGACCCTGATCGCCGAGGGGATGCGGGCGCTGGCCCGCAAGGACCTCCCGGCCGCCGTCCAACTGCTGGAACGCGGACGGGCGTTGCTGCCCGCGGGCGACCCGGCGCACACCGCGCTCGCGCTGCACGTCTGCGACGCCGGGATCTGGCTGCAGGACGAGGCCCGCTGCCGGGCCGCGCTCGCCGCCGCCGAGGCCGCGCTGCCCGACGACCCCCGCGCCGCCGCCACCCGCGCGGTCCAGCACGGCATCGTCGCCCTGCGGCTGGGCCTCGCCGCGCCCGCCGAGGTCGCCGCCGAGGCGCGCCGCCTGGCCGAGCGGCTGGACCACGACCCCGGCGACGACCTCAGCTGGTGCCGGCTGCACCAGCTGCGCGCCCACCTCGAACTCGCCGCCGAGCGCACCGCCTCCGCCGAGCGCTCCTTCCGCCTCGCGCTGGCCCGCGCACGGGCCCTCGGCGACCGCTACGAGGAGGACCGACTGCTCTGCGCGGTCTGCGAGTTGACGCAGTGGACCCCGACCCCGGTGGCCGCCTCGCTGGAGCTGTGCGCGCTGCTCGGCCGGCGCTTCGCCGCCAACCGCTCGCTGCTGATCCCGGTGCTGGTGGCCCGCGCCCACCTGGAGGCGCTGGGCGGCGACGTGGCCGGCGCCCGGCAGACCCTCGCCGAGGCGCTCACCCGCTCGCACGACGTGCACGCCGACCTCGCGGACGCGGTGGTGCTGGACGCCGCGGGCTTCGTGGAGTCGCTGGCCGGCGCCCACGAGGCCGCCGAGGCCCGCTACCGGCAGAGCCTCGCCGTGCTGCGCGCCGCCGAGCACGCGCCGGACACCCGGACGACCGAGGTCGCGATCGCCCGCGAGCTGTTCGCCCAGGGCCGTACCGACGCCGCCGCGGCGGCCCTGGACCTGCTGGACGTGGACGCAGACGTGGACGCGGACGTCGACGTGGCGACAGGGGCGTCCTCGGACGGCGGCGGGGCGCACGGCGGCAACCCGCGCGCCCGGCTGGGCGCGGCCGCCCTGCGCGCCCGGATCGCCTCCGCGCGGGGCCGCCACGGCGAGGCGCTGGCGGCGGCCGAGTCGGCGCGCCGGCTGAGCGCCGGCTCCGACGACCCCTGCCTGGCCGGGGAGACGCTCCTCGACCGGGCGATCGTGCTCCGGGCGGCCGGCCGGGCCGGGCGGGCGAGGGCTGAAGGGACCGAGGCGTTGCGGATGTTCGAGGCCAAGGGCGCCACCCTGCCCGCCGGAAGGGTCCGCGCCTGGCTCGCCGCCGGGCCGGCCGGGACGCCCCAGGGGGGTGACGGCCGGTGACCGGCGTCCACCTCCCGCCCTGGCGCCGCCCCGCGCGCGACCACTTCCCGGGCGTGCCCGCCTGGAGCCTGCCCGCCTCGACCGTGCCGCAGGAGCCCTTCGACATCAGCCCGCTCGGCGGCCACCTCACCCAGGAGTGGGCCTGGGGCGGCGCGGACGGCTCCGGCGTGCGCGTCTGCGTCCTCGACAGCGGCATCGACGCCGACCACCCGCTCGTCGGCGGACTCGACCGGGCGATGGACGTGGTGCGGGCCGAGGACGGCACCCTCGCCGTCGTCCCCACCGAGCCCGCCGACACCGCGGGCCACGGCACCGCCTGCGCCGGCGTCATCCACTCCATCGCGCCCGGCGCCGCGCTCACCTCGGTCCGCGTGCTGTCCGGCGGCCGGCACGGCAGCGGCGCCGCCCTGCTCGCCGGGCTCACCTGGGCGATCGAGGAGGGCTACGACGTCATCAACCTCAGCCTGTCGACCACCAAGACCGAGTTCTGCGACGCCCTGCGCGACCTCGCCGACTCCGCCTACTTCCGCCGCTGCGTCATCGTCGCCTCCGCGCACAACATGCCGGTGCGCAGCTACCCGTGGCCGTTCGCCTCGGTCATCTCGGTGGCCAGCCACGACCGCCCCGACCCGATGACGTACTACTACAACCCGTCCCCGCCGGTCGAGTTCTACGCCCGCGGCGTGCGGGTCCCGGTGGCCGGCCCGGGCGGGCGGCAGCTGCTCAGCACCGGCAACAGCTTCGCCACCCCGCACATCGCGGGCATCTGCGCGCTCATCCTCAGCAAGCACCGCTCGCTCACCCCCTTCCAGCTCAAGTCCGTCCTCTACCTGGCCGCCGAGAACGTAGCCGTACCCGATGGAGGTGCGCGTGTCGACTGACCCGCTGGAGAGTGCCGAGATCCGCCGGCGCAGACTGCTCCAGTCGATCGTGGAGGTGGCGCGCAGCGTGTTCGGCGCCGCCGCGGCCTCCGTGCTGCTGGTGGACGAGGCCGACGGCGCCCTCGTCTTCGAGGCCGTCGCGGGGGAGGGCGAGCACCACCTGCTGGGCACCCGCTTCCCGGCCGGCACCGGCATCGCCGGCTGGGCGCTGATGACGGGCCAGCCGGTGGTGGTGGACGACGTGGCGCAGAGCCCGCAGTTCGCCCGCTCGGCCGCGGAGTCCACCGGCTACGTGCCGCGCGGCATCATGGCCGCGCCGCTGATCTGCGACGGCGAGTGCATCGGCGTGCTGTCCGTGCTGGACCGCGACAGCCGGCCGCGCTGCGACCTCGGCGACCTGGCCTCGCTCGGGTTGCTGGCCACCGAGATGGCGACCGTGCTGGAGCTGCTGGTGGTGCTCCGCTCGGCCGCGCCGCCGGCGGCCCCCGCGCCGCCGGCCGCCTTCGACCTGGCGGTGCTGCAGCGCGTCGCCGACCGGCTGCCGGGCGCCCCCGAGCAGGTGGCGGCCACCGTCACCAAGCTGCTGGCGATGGCCGACGACCTGCTCGCCACCGCCGGAACCGATGTCTGAGACCTCCCCCTTCCTCCGCCAACTCGACGACCCGAAGAGCGTGTTCGACGCCGCGCGGCCGTGCCCCGAGCCCTGTGTCCTGCTGCTCAGCCGTGCCTGCGACACCGAGCTCGACCCGGTGGTGCGCCTGCTCGCCGGGGCGGGCGTCCGCACCGCCCGGCTGAACGCCGAGGAGCTTGCCGCCACCTCGCTCACCGTCGCCGCCGACGGCCGCTCGGTCGCCCTGAACGGGCGCCCGTTGTCACCCACCGTCACCTGGATCCGCCACTTCGCGCCCACCGCCGTCACCGCCGTCACCGCCGCCGCCCCGGAGAACGCCGGGCTCCCGGACGCCGCCGGACACCCGGAGACCGCCCGCACCGCCTTCCTGCGCGACTCCTGGCAGGCGGCGGCCGGGCAGCTGGCGGAGCTCTCCGGCACCGCGATCCGCCCCGACCGCCCCGGGGTGCTCGCCCAGCTGCGGCTGGCCCGGCGGCACGGCGTCGCCGCCCCGCGCACCGTGCTGACCACGGACCCGCAGCTGGTCCGCGAGGCGTTCGACGCGCCGCGGGTGGTCCTCAAGGCGGCGCACCACCACTTCGTCGAACCGGTGCCGGGCCGGCTGCACGGGATCTTCCCGGTGGTCCTGGAGCGGGCCGCCCTGGCCGGGGGGCCGCGGCCGGGCCCGCCGGTGCTCGTCCAGGAGTACGTGGAGCACGAGGCCGAGCTGCGGGTGTACTTCGTCGCCGGGCGGCTGCACGCCTTCGAGGTCGGCAAGACGGACCCCGCCGACCCCTGGACCGCCCCCGAACGGCTCGACGTGCGCGCGCTGCCCGCGCCCCCGCCCCGGGTCGCCGCCGCGACCCGCACCCTGGCCGCCGCGCTGGACCTGCGCTTCGGGGCGTTCGACTTCCTGCTCAGCGCCGGCACCCCGGTCTTCCTGGAGGTCAACCCGGACGGCGACTGGCGCTGGGCGGAGCGCCGCGCCCGTGGCACCCCGGTCACGGCCGCCGTCGCCGCGATGCTCGCCGAGCTCCACCACCGGGCCGTCCGGGGGCTGCGCGACCACGCGACGTAGTCGCTGCCGCAGGCCGGTGTCGGCGGCGGCGCACGGGGTAGCCGCGTCCGCGACGGACTGCGAGAGGAGCGAACCGCCGTGGGAACCCCGCCGAACGACCCCGTGCCGCCCAGCCCCACCCCGGCCCCCGGTCCGGGGCCCGGGCCGGGACCGGGTCCGCTGCCCGGACCGGTGCCCGGTCCCGGCGGCCCGGACCCGGTGCCACCGGGCCCGCCGCCGCTGCTGCCCGATCCGCCGCCCCCGCCGGCGCCCCGTCCGGAGCCGCGTCCGCACCCGGGACCGCTGCCCGGCCCGGGACCGGCCCCCCAACCGGTCACCCGGGCCCGTCACTCGGATCCGGATCCGGCGCCCGGGCCCCGCCGGTCCGCCGTCGCGCCGAGGTGGGCGGCGGGAAGCCGTGGACCGTCCGGCGGCCCGGCCGCCGGGGCGCTCGTCACGATCGACCCGGTCTCCAGGACGTAGCGGCGGGCGGCGCGCTCCGGCGGGGCCGCCCCGTCGGCGCGCGTCCGGCGGCGAGCCCCGGCCGCTCGCCGCCGGACAGCGTGCCGGCCTCCTGGCCGCGCCGCACGGCCGGCACCGGGACCAGGGGGAGGACGACAACCCGAAGGCGGCAGGCACGCCGGGACGCCCGCCGGGACGGCGGTTCTTGTGCGCCGCACACGCCTCCCGGGCGGCGCCTGCCCGGACCACGCCCGGCTTCGCGCCACCACCGCCACGGTCCGTTCGGGCCGGCGCGGCCCGCCCCGCCGGCCGTACGAGGGGCGCCCGGCGCGGCCGGCGGGGCCGCCATTCGGCGCAGCCCGCCCGCCGCCGACCCGCCCCGGGCCGGTCCCGGCGCCTACCGTGGGCTGGTGACCGATCGTCCTGCCGGGCGGCCGCCCGCCGCGCGCCGCGCGGCCTACCTCGGGGCCGCCGCCGCCTTCGCCGTCTGCATGGCGGGCACCACCCTGCCCACCCCGCTCTACGGCCTCTACCAGGAGGAGATCGGCTTCTCCGAACTGATGGTCACGATCGTGTTCGCCATCTACGCCCTCGGTGTCATCGGCGTCCTGCTGCTCGTCGGCAACGTCTCCGACTCCGTCGGCCGCCGGCCCGTGCTGCTCTGCGGACTCGGCTTCGCGGCGGCCAGCGCCGTCGCCTTCCTCGCCGAGGGCGGCCTGCCGCTGCTCTGCCTGGGCCGGCTGCTCTCCGGTCTGTCGGCCGGTCTGTTCACCGGCACCGCCACCGCCTACGTGCTGGAACTCGCCCCGCCGGGCCGCCGGGGCCGGGCCGCCTTCGCCGCGACCGCCGCCAACATGGGCGGCCTGGGCTGCGGCCCGCTGCTGTCGGGCGTGCTCGCCGAGTACGCGCCGAACCCCCTCACCCTGCCGTTCGTCGTGCACCTGGTGCTGCTCGCCGCGTCGTTCACCGTCACCTGGTTCCTGCCGGAGACGGTCGAGGGCGCCCGCCCGCTGCGCACCGCCCGCCCGCGCCGGCCGTCCCTGCCGCCGCAGGTCCGCGGCGTCTTCGTCCCGGCGGGCCTCGCGGCCTTCGCGGGCTTCTCGCTGCTGGGCGTCTTCACCTCGGTCAGCCCCGCGTTCCTCACCGAGGGCCTGGACGTCCACAACCACGCCGTCACCGGCCTCGTCGTCTTCACGGCCTTCTTCGGCTCCACCCTCGGCCAGCTCCTGGTGCCCAGGCTGGGCACCGCCCGGGCCGTCCCGCTGGGCTGCCTGGTGCTCATCGCGGGGCTCGCCCTGCTGGCCTCCTCGCTCGCCTGGACCGTCCTGCCGCCGCTGGTGCTCGCCGCACTGGTGGGCGGCGCCGGCCAGGGCATGGGCCTGCGCGGCGCGGTCGGCGAGATCGCCGCCGCCGCGCCCGCCGAACACCGCGGCGGCGCGCTCTCCGCGCTCTTCGTGGTCGCCTACTTCGGCATCTCGATCCCGGTCATCGGCGTCGGCCTGCTGGCGCAGCCCCTCGGCCTCCCCGAGGCGGGCCTGGTCTTCGCCGCCTGCATGGCCGTGCTCGCCGCCGCCTCCGGCCTCTACCTGCTGCGCCGCGCGCCGGGCGCGGCCGACTGACGGCGTGCCCGTTTTCGGGCTGGGTCGAAGGGCCTGGCCCGGCCGCCGCGTGCGCGAGGAGACTCTCCGAGGCAACAGGCCATTCGGAGATCCGACTTGAGGAGAGTGTCCGTCATGAGCATCGCGCGTTCCCTCGTCCCCCGCGCCGGCGTCGCGCTGGGCGCCGTCCTGATGGCGGCCGGGCTGCTGGGCGCCCCCGCCCAGGCCGCCGACGGCGCGCCCGCCGCCCCCGCCGCGTCCGGCGCCGTCACGGCGCTCGCGGCGCCCGCCTCCGACGCCAACCAGACGGTCATCCAGGCCACCGCCGGCCTGTCGCGCGGCCAGAGCTGGTCCTCGCCCGACGGCAGCACCGTCCTGTACCAGCAGTACGACGGCCACGTCGTCCTCTACAAGAACAACGTCGCGATCTGGACCGCCGTGGGCACCTACGGGGTCGGCACCTACTTCTACGTGCAGGACGACGGCAACCTCACCGCCTACGACGCCGCCTGGCGCCCGCTCTGGGAGAGCCGCACCGGCCGCCACCCCGGCGCCTACCTCGCCATCCAGAACGGCGGCAACCTGGTCGTCTACTACGGCAGCACCCCGCTGTGGTGGTCCAACTACCGCCCCGGCAGCGGCACCGGCCCGATCGACCCCGACCCCGAGTGCATCCCCACCAGCCACCAGCTCTGCCCGTAGGCTCCCCCCGGAAGGCCGGTGCATAGGGTGGGGGTGTCAGCGCCCCACCCTAGGCACCCTGGAGACCCGATGAGCCCGACCGCTGTTCCCGACGCCCCGCTCCCGGTCGGCGTGATCGGGCTCGGTGACATCGCGCAGAAGGCGTACCTGCCGGTCCTCGCCGCGGAGCCCGGCCTGGACCTGCGGCTGATGACCCGCGACGGCGCCAAGCTGGACCGGATCGGCGAGGCGTACCGGATCGCACCGCGGCACCGTTTCACCGACCTCGCCCGGCTGGTCGACAGCGGCATCCGGGCGGCCTTCGTGCACGCGGCGACCGACCAACACGTCCCGATCGTCGAGCAGCTGCTCACGGCCGGCGTCGACGTCTACGTGGACAAGCCGCTCGACCACACCCTCGACGGCGCCCGCCACCTGGTCGCCCTCGCCGACCGCACCGGCCGCTCGCTGGCGGTCGGTTTCAACCGCCGCCACGCGCCCGGCTACGCCCAGGCCCTCGAACGGCCGCGCGACCTCATCGTCCTCAAGAAGTACCGCGAGGGCCTGCCGGAGGCCGCGCGCACCCTCGTCTACGACGACTTCATCCACGTCGTCGACACCCTGCGCTTCCTGGCCCCCGGCGAGTTCGACCACGTGGACGTCCGCGCCCGGGTGCGCGACGGCCTGGTGGAGCACGTCGTCCTCACCCTCGCCGGGGACGGCTTCACGGCCCTCGGCCTCATGAACCGCCGCTCCGGGTCGACGGAGGAGGTCCTGGAGGTCTCCGGCGCCGACTCCAAGCGCGAGGTCCACAACCTCGCCGAGGTCGTCGACCACCGCGGCCAGCCCACCACCCGCCGCCGCGGCGACTGGGTCCCGGTCGCCCGCCAGCGCGGCATCGAGCAGGTCGTCCACGCCTTCCTCGCCGCCGTGCGCAGCGGCACCCCGCTCGACGCCCACGACGCCCTGCGCACCCATGAACTGTGCGAACTCGTCGTCGAGCGCATCGAGCGCATCGACGGGACCTGAGGCCCGGTCAGCCGGGGGCCGGGCGCTCGCGCCACCGGGTGACGGTGGCGGCGAGCCGGGCGCCCGGCGGGGTGGGGCGGGTGGTGAAGTCGGCGCTCCAGGCGGTGCTGCCGAGGACGAAGGGGCGGTCGAACCGGTAGCGGGTCGCTGCGCGAACCGCGCCCGTGGCGGCTCCGGCGGGTCCGTGTCCGACGATCGCGTGAAGGCTCGTCGGCACACCTCGCAGGGCGCGGCCCGGCCCGGTGGACGGGCCGGGCCGCGAAGGTGGGGCGTCGGCGGGATCAGCAGGGGACGACGACCGAGACCGTCGCCGGCGAGGGCGGCCAGCCGCCGTTGTCGACACTGAAGTTGGCGGTCACCGTGCTGCCGCAGGTCGCGGTGGTGGTGATGCTGCCGACGTAGATGCCGCCGGAGGGCACCAGGGCGGTCGTGTAGAGGGGCGGGCCCGGCGGCAGACCGGGCGCGGTGCCGGAGATCTTGAAGCCGACGGTCTGCGGGACCCAGGCCGGGTTGGTCGGGTAGGCGTGCCCGTAGAGGCGGACCTGGAGGCCGTCCACGTCGATACAGGCGCGGGTCTGCAGCAGGCCGGGTGCGCCCGGGGTGCCGCAGGTCGTGAAGGGTCCGGGCGGACCGGCGGGGCCGGTGGTGGCGGCGACGGCGGACGGCGCGGTGGTCGCGGTCAGCGCGGCGAGGACCGCGGCGCCGGCCAGGGTGGCGGCGGTGCGACGACGGTGCATGGGCGGGTTCCCTCCCTGGGAGAAGCGCGTCCGGCGGAGGCCGGACGCGCTGTGACATGTCACATCGTTCTTGAGGGATGGTGACACCGCGAAGGGCGCCGCGGTCCGTCCATCGGGAGGAATGACCGGACGGCGCCCGTCCGTTGGCCTGAACGGTGTGTCATGTGCCCCGCACCGCAGGGGTGGAGCGGCCCCTCCGGGCGGGCCGCTCCACCCGCGCGAGGGGCGTCAGGTGGCGATGCCGCAGTACTGCTGCTGCTTGCCGATCGCCCGGTAGACGCAGTCGGCCGTCTCCACCAGCCGCAGCACGGCCTCCCGGTTGCGGCTGGTCTCGCGCCCGATCACCTCGTCGGGCGGGTAGAAGCCGCTGGCGCCGTTCGGCCCCGGGTACATCTCGAAGGTGTAGGCGAAGACCCGCTGGGCGCCCCACAGCCAGTCGTCGATCGACCCGTCCGTGATGTAGAGGTCGCTGGACTGCTCGGGCGTGTAGTTGTTGGTGGAGGCCATCGACCGGCCGAGGGCGGCGAAGGTGTTGTACTCGTCGGTGGTCATGCCGGTGGTGGTGTTGGCGGTGGTCCAGCCGAACGGCCAGAGCACCAGCTCGCTGTAGGTGTGGAAGTCGATGGCGGCGGTGATCTGCTGCTTGCCGCCGACCACCCGGCTGCGGACGAAGTCGGCGACCACCTTGGTCTCCTTGGCGGACTCCGGCGCGCCGCCCCGGTAGGTCTCGCTGGAGGTCGAGCCGGAGGAGCCGCCGCAGCAGCCGAACTTGTAGTCCCAGTTGCGGTTGAGGTCGGTGCCGACGTTGCTGCTGCCCGGGTTCGGCTGCCGGTCCTTGCGCCAGCTGCGGTAGCGGCCGGTGGCGATGTCGTACTCGCCGCCGTCCGGGTTGAGGTCCGGGACGATCCAGATCTCCCGGCTGTTGACGGCGCCGGCGATCCGGCTGTCGGTGGCGTACTTGTCGCCGAACTCGTGCAGCAGGTAGAGCGACATCTCGACGGTGAGGTGCTCGCGGGCGTGCTGGTGGGCGGTGAACAGCACCTCGGGCTCGTTCTCGTCGGTGCCGACGTTGTCGCTGATTTTGACGGCGACGATCGGCCGGCCCTCGTAGGAGGTGCCGATCACCCGCTTGCTCATGATGTCGGGGTGGGCGGCGACGACGGCGTCGATGTCGGCCGCCGCCTCCGCGTAGTTGTGGTAGCCGGAGTCGGCGGACGGGAAGTCGTAGAGCGCCGCGCCGACGCCCGCCTGGCCCGGCTCGGCGCCGTACGGCGGGCCCGGCAACGGGACGGGCGACCAGCCGAGCGCGCGCAGCCGGGCGGCCTCGGCGGGGGTGGCGGTGACCGTCAGCGAGCCGGGCCGGACGGCGTCGACGGAGGCGCCGGTCGCGGCGACCTCGGTGCGCTCGGCGACGGTCCGGGGGCCGTCGACGCGGTACTGCCGGGCGGTGTCGGCGTCGGAGGCGGAGACGGGGGCGGGGGCGGCGGAGTCGGGGGCCGGCTGGGCGGTGGCCCGGGCGGAGAGCGGGACGGCGAGGGCGAGGGTCAGCAGCACGGCGGTGGCCGCGACGGGCTTGCCTCGACGGGGCAGTCGCATGACTGTCCTCCTGTGGGGGTCCGTAGGGACGGAACGGTGGAGGAGGGGTGCGGCGCCGCGAGCTTGATGGTCCGTCAATGACATGCCAACGTCAAGGAGTTGGGGAGAACGTGTCCGGCGGGAGCCCGGACGCGCGCCGGATCAGTGCCCCGTCGCGCCCCGGCCGGCCGTCGCCCCGCAGGTCGCCAGGCTGCACCAGCGCCGCCGCCCGCCCGCGTCCAGGAACAGCCAGCCGCAGTCCGCGCTCGGGCAGCGCTGGACGGTCAACCGGCGCGGATCGGCGAGGAGTTCGGCGCCGGCCCGGGCGGCGGCGTACAGCGGCAGGCGCAGCCCGGCCGACGGCGGCAGCCGCCACTGCGCGAGGCCGTCCTCGCCCCGGGTGAACACCGCGGCCCGGGTGGCCTGCTGGACCACGGCGGCCACCTCGCCGAAGGCCGCGCCGTCCTGCGGATCGGTCAGGCAGGCGTAGAGCGCCGAGCGGAACGCCCGGGCCTCGGCGAGCACGGCCGCCGCCTCGTCCGGGCGCCGGGCGGCCTCCCGCAGCAGCGCCTCGACCAGCGGCGGCGCCGCGAGGTCCTGGTGGCCGGCCCAGACGGCGAGCGTCGAGTAGCCGCGCAGCCAGTCCGAGCCGGGCGGCGCGACCGGGGCGTTCCAGCCGGCGAAGGTGTTGCAGAACTCCAGCGCCGGGTGCCCGCCCGCGCTCCACGGCAGCCACTCCTCGCCGACCCGCACCGCGTACAGCGGGGCCGGCGGCCGGTCGAGGCGGGGGTCGGCGCGCAGGATCCGCTCGTGGAGCGCGGCCAGTTCGGCGCCCGGCTCCACGCCCAGCGTCTCCACCAGCGTGCGGCGGGTGTGCCGGTAGAGGTCGAGCGCCTCGGCCTGCCGGCCCGCCCGGTACAGCGCCGTCATCACGGCCCGCACCAGCCGCTCCCGGGGCACCGGCAGGTCCGGCTCCCCCTCGCGCAGCGGGAGGTCGGCGAGCAGCCGGTCGTGCCGGCCCATCGCCAGCAGGAGTTCCGCCCGCTGCTCCAGGGCCGACAGCCGCAGCTGGAGCAGCCGGCCGCCGAGCCGGCCGCGCAGCGCGTCGTCGGCCACGTCCGCGAGCAGCGGTCCGCGCCAGAGCGCGAGCGCCCGGTCGAGGCAGCGCAGCCGCTCGGCCGGATCGCCGCTCGCCGCGGCACGGGCCGTGAGGTCGAGGAACTCCCGGACGTCGAGGCCGTGGTGGCCGGGCGCGAGGGCGTACCCGTCGTGCCGGGTGGCGATCACCACCCCGTGCGGGCGCAGCCGGGCGCGCAGCCGTCCGACGTAGGTGTGCACGGTGCCGCGCGCCGAGGCGGGCGGGCGGCCGTGCCAGAGCAGTTCGATCAGCCGCTCGGTGGCGACCACCCGGCCGTCCTCCAGCAGCAGGACGGCGAGCAGGCACCGCTCCTGGCGGCGGGCGCCGGCCAGGACGGGCTCGCCGTGGTGGTCGGCCTCGAACGGGCCGAGCAGTCGGAACTCCATGGCGGGCCACCCTACGGTGCCGTCCGTGACCGCCGCGGCGCCCGTCCCGTCCGGTGGCCGGAGGGGAGGGGCGCCGCGGCGGGCCCGAGGGCCCGGGTACGTCACCGCCGGGGCGGCGGGGCCGACGGCGGCCGGAGCGCGGCGGCGGCCGGCCGGGTGCGGCGCTTCGTGCAGGACCACCTGACGATCGGCCGAGCGCCCGACCGGAATGCCCCACCCGTCCGGATCCGGCCGGGGGATGGTGAGAATCCGGTCAGCGGCCGCTGCCAGGCTGGCCGCCGAACCGTCCGACGCCCCACGGGAGACACCATGCACCGCATCCCCCTCCGCCTCGCCACCGCCGCCACCGCCACCGCCGTCGCCGCCGCCCTGGCCGCGACCCTCGCCGCCGCCCCGGCGGCCGGAGCCACCGGCCGCGGCGGCTGGGAGCCGTGGCCCTCGCCGTCCTTCGACCTGCCGGCCGGCTCGCGCTGCGACTTCCCGGTGCGCCTCGAACCCGTCGTCGACGAGGTCGAGCGGCACGTCCTGGCCGCCGACCCCGACGGCACCGTGCGCCGCGTCGCCTACCGCGGCGCCCTCGTCATGCGGCTCACCAACACCCTCACCGGCGCCCACTACGACGCCGACGCCGGGGGCCGTTCCCACGTGGAGTACCGCCCCGACGGTTCCCAGACCTGGCGGGCCCACGGCCCGATCCTCCTCGGCTTCGGCGCCGGCGCGGGCACCCTGCCCCGCGACCTCTACACCGTCGACGGCGACTACACCGTCGACATCGGGGCCACCGGCTACCGCACCCTGACCATCAGGCACGGATCGGCCGAACCCCTCTGCGCCAAGGTCGCCTGACCCGGGCCGGGGCCGCGCCGCCGGACGCTCCGACCGGCGGTGCGGTGGGCCGGGCCGGGGCGGTCAGGTGACGTCGACGGCCGGGGCGCCGGGCCGGGTGGAGTCGGTGAGGGGGCCGTAGGTGGCGGAGAAGTAGCCCTCGCCGGGGCAGAGGGAGGAGCCGGCGCTCTTGGTGAAGCGGGCGTTGCGGAAGACCAGGGCGTGGGCGGTGTTGTCGGCGGCCCCGGTGAACGCGCCGCTGAGCTGGTAGGTGCAGGTGAGGGTGCCGAACCAGCTGTTGAGCACGGCCGAGGCCTGGATCGGGCCGGCCGGGCCGGGGGTGAGGGCGACCGGGTGGCCGGCGGCGGAGTCGAGCGCGAGGGTGTAGGCGAGGTTGCCGACGGTGAGGCTCCGGACCGAGGTGACGCCGGTGACGTTGGCCGTGCAGGAGCCGAAGGTCAGGCCGGTCAGGGAGGCGGTGGCGGTGCCCGGTGCGGCGGGGTTGGCCAGTACCTTCGCGGTGAACGGCGAGGTGCCGCAGAAGACGCCGGTCGAGCCGGTGGTGTCGGAGGAGAAGGTGGCCCGGGTCCCGGCGCCGAGCGACGCGAGCAGGACGTCGCCCGCGGCGACGGCCGTTCCGCCGGCGGTCAGCACGGATCCGGCGGCGGCGGGGGCGGGCGCGGTTGCGGGCGCGGTTGTGGGCGCCGCGGCGGCCGGGACGGCGCCGACGGCGAGGGTGGCGGTGGCCGCGGCCAGGGCAAGGCAGGGGTGCAGACGCATGGGGGTGCCTCGTTCTCGGTGGGGGTGACGAGCGGGCGGACGCCCCGGTGGGCGGAGGGGACGGGGTCCGGCGACCGGGAGCTGACTACGTTGTAGAGCGGTGTCCGGGCACCGTCAAGGCATGGCACGGCACTTGTTGACAATTCGTCAGCAAGGCCGGTGCGAACCGGCGGCCCACCGCCGCGGCGCCGGGCGCTACCCCCGCGCCGCGCGGCGGTGGCCGTCGAGGACGTCCCGGCGCAGCAGCGCACCGAAGCCGGCGCCCTCCAGCCGCACGCCGAGCTGGGCCTCGGTGAGTCCGAGGGCGGCGGCGGCCGACGGCAGGTGCCAGTCGTGCGCGGCGAGCCGGTCCAGCAGATGGCCGCGCCGCACCTGGGGCTCGGAGAGCCGGAAGGTCTTGAGGTAGGCGGTCCGGCCGTGCTCGTCGGTGATCGCCTCGCCGATGTGGTTCTCCCGGCGGGGCTTGAACTCCGGGAGGAAACGGGCGAGGGTGAAGCGGCCGAGGCGGCGGACCTCCCGGGCGCGGTAGGAGGCGTCCAGCAGGTCGCCCGCCATGGTGCGGTCGTGGAAGGCGGCCCAGGCGCGCTCCTGCCCTTCGACGGCGGCGCGCAGGTCGGCGGTCGAGCCGATCGGGCCGGCCGCGCGCAGGTCGGCGCGGAAGTCCGGGACGGGCGCGGACAGCAGGGCGTAGTGGTGGATCAGCTCGCCGTAGAGGTCCAGCAGCAGGGTGCGGTGCAGGGCGCGGTAGTCGTCGGGGTGCGGCACCACGAAGGCGGCGGCCAGGGCGTCGGCGACGTACACCACCAGGCCGCACTGGCCGGGGTGGAGCTCGAACACCCGCAGCGCGTCGGCGAGGCCCCGCACCTGGTCGCCGGCGTAGGCCTCCTCGGCACGCGGGGAGAGCCCGTGCCGCAGGGCCCGCTCGGACCACTGCTCCCAGGCGACGGACGGGCCGCCGAAGTGCAGCGCGAGGTAGCCCTCCAGCGCGAGGTGCAGCGGCAGGAAGCGCAGCCGGGTGCGGCTCTCGCGCTTGGCGAGCCGGCGCGGCGCCCGGACCCGGATGC
Organism: Kitasatospora sp. NPDC058115; assembly: GCF_042884635.1. Lineage (NCBI taxonomy): Bacteria > Bacillati > Actinomycetota > Actinomycetes > Kitasatosporales > Streptomycetaceae > Kitasatospora > Kitasatospora sp. NPDC058115. Next base: position 241,494 of record NZ_JBHVTL010000002.1, on the reverse strand, counting down.
GCTCGGGCGGCACGCCGGCGGCGCAGGCGCTCCCCGCGGGCGCGTCGAGCCGGGTGCCGTACGCGGCCGCCGGGGTGCCGTCGCGGGTCCAGTCGGCGACGAAGCCGTGCGGGATGTAGGAGTGGTACGAGGTCCGGCGGCCCACCGGGACTCCGGTGTACTCCTCCTCGTACAGCTCCCGGTGCAGCCGCAGGTCGGCGATCGGCTCGGGGCGGACCAGCGGGACCAGCCGCACGCCGCCCCACACCTGGGCGGGCCGGGTGTCCAGGCCGCCGAGGTCGAGGCGGAAGCCGGGCAGGACGGCGCTCACCGGACGGTCACCTCCGCAGCGGCGGACAGGAAGCGGGCGGTGCGGGCCGCCAGATGGGCGGTCAGCTCGGCGAGGTCGGTGCGGCCCTCCGCGAAGCGGGCGAACTCGACCAGCGCGGGCAGGTCCTCGGCGTCGCGCAGCCCGGCCGTGGGCACCGTCGGGGCGAGCCGGCGGACGTCGAAGCCCTCCGCGTCGTAGACCGGGTTGAGGTGCACCACGCTGGTCCGCCGCTCCGGGTCCAGCCGGGTGCGCCACACCTGCAGCACCTCGGCGGCCAGGCCCGGCGGGGCGTTGTCCCAGCCGTCGGAGACGATCAGCAGCCGCTGCGGCGCGGTGTCGAGCGCGTCCAGGATCCGGCGGCCGAGCGGGGTGGGGCCGGACGGGCGGGCGAGCAGCGCGTCGGTGCGCCCGGAGGTCCACAGCGCGGTGTACTCGCCGGCCAGCGCCTCCAGCAGGTAGTGGCAGGCGAGCGCGGCGGCCAGCGGGCGGCGGCGCTTGACGCCCGAGCCGTACGCCGACCAGCTGTCGTCCAGCACGGCGGTGACCCGGCCCCAGCCGCCCTCGGCGGCCCCGGCCGCCCGCGCGGCCCGGCGCGCCGAGCCGCGCAGGGCCTCGGTCAGCTCCGCGCGGCGGGCGATCCGGTCGGTGGGCGGCAGGCCCAGCACGTACGAGGCGAGCCGGGTGAGCGGCATCCGGGAGAGGTCCGCGGCGACGGCGCCGGCCCCGTGGGCCCGGGCCGACTCCTGGAGGCGCAGCCGCTCCAGGGCGGTCAGCCGGGGAGCGATGCGCTCCAGGAAGGCGGCCCGCGGGATGCCGTGCCGCCGGGCGAAGGACTCCGCGACGGTGTAGGGGAGTTCGAAGACGGCGGCCTGCTGGTGGTGGGCGCGCCGCCAGGCGTCCAGCAGCGGCGCCCGGTACTTCGCGCGCCGGCCGGGGGCGTACAGGAAGTCACCGGTCTCCGCCTCGGCCGGCCGCAGATGGGTGTGGCGCAGCGCCCGCTTCAGCCCGGCGCGGTACTTCACGGCGTCCAGGGTCTGGTCGGGACGCGCGGCCAGCCAGTCGCGCAGGATGGCGCGGGTGCGGCGGTTGTTGACCTTGGCGCGGCGCAGCTCGCCGATCAGCCGGTAGACCCGCTGCGGCGGCAGCAGCTCCAGCCGGCGGGCGATCAGCCGGCCCTCGGTGCGGCGCTGCTCCTCGGTGGCGTCGCGGGAGGTCTCCAGCAGCCGGCGGACGATCAGCGCGGCGTTGTGGTCGTTGATGTCGAGCGCGAGCGCGGCGGCGTACGGGCCGCGGTGGTTGACGCACATGTAGGTGTGCAGGAAGTCCAGCGAGAGCTGCTGCTCGGCCGCCCCGGTGTGGAACTCGCGCTGGCCGGTGCCGGTGATCGCGGCGTTGACGAACAGCAGCACGTCCTCGGCGGCGACCAGGTCCCCGTACGTCTCCACCGGCCCGTCCCCTCTGCGCGCGTCATGTCCCGGGGCCGGCCGGGGAATGGGGGCACGAACTGCGAATCATTGCGGTAGAGGCACCATCCGGAAGTCGCACCGGAGTCCCGCGGCCGGCCGGGCGAGCGTAGCACCGGCCGGCCGGGGGAGCGCATCGGGTTTTCCCCGCGCTCCGGCGGAACGGCAGGTCAGGCGGGTGCGCCGCGCAGTTCCAGGGTGCAGCACTTCACGCTGCCGCCCGCCTTGAGCAGCTCGGTGACGTCGATCCCGACCGGCTCGAAGCCGCGCGTGCGCAGCTGCGCCGCCAGCCCGGTCGCCGCCTCCGGCAGGATCACCCGCAGGCCGTCCGAGACGGCGTTGAGGCCGAAGACGGCGGCGTCCTCGGCGGAGGCGAGCACGGCGTCCGGGTACAGCGCGGCGAGGGTGGCCCGGCTCTCCGGCGAGAACGCGGCCGGGTGGTACATGATCTCGTCGTCGCCGAGCACCGCGAGCGCGGTGTCCAGGTGGTAGTAGCGCGGGTCGACCAGCTCCAGGGTCACCACCGGGCGGCCGAGCACCCGCTGGGTCTCGGCGTGCGCCCGGCGGTCGGTGCGAAAGCCCGTGCCGGCCAGGATCCGCCCGCCGACGAGCAGGTAGTCGCCCTCGCCCTCGTTGGTGTACTCGGCCTGCACCACCGACCGGTAGCCGCGGGCGCCGAACCACTCCCGGTACGCCGCGGCCTCGTCGGCGCGCTCGCGGTGCCGGAACCGGGCCACCAGGGCGGTGCCGTCGACGACGGTGGCGCCGTTGGCCGCGAACACCATGTCGGGCAGCCCCGGGACCGGCTCGATCAGCTCGACGGTGTGGCCGAGCTCCCGGAACAGCGCGTACAGCTGCTCCCACTGGGCGAGGGCGCGGGCGGCGTCGGTCGGCTTCTCCGGCTCCATCCACGGATTGATCGAGTAGTCGACCGTGAAGTGGTCCGGACGGCACATCAGGTAGTGGCGGGGACGGGCGGTACGGGACACGGGCGGTGGTCTTCCTTCCGGCGGGGTGGTGCGGAGGGGCGGTGCGACGCGCCCGGCGCGGTGGCGCCGGCTGCCCCGAGCGTGCCGGGCGCGGCGATCGTGGACATGGCCGCGACGTGCACGGCCGTCGGACGCCGGAGGTCCAGCGAGGGTCGGCGGCGCCGCGGGCGGCCGGGGCGCGGGGGCACGGGGCACGGGGGCGCGGTGCGGTGCGGGGCGGGCGACACGCGGGCAGGAACGTGCCTGCACCGGCGCCGCGCCGCGCCGGGGTGCACTGGTCCGGCGGAGCACGCCGTCGAGGAGGAGATCGTCGGATGGAGACGGAGACGGGGACGAGGGCGGCCGGAGCCGGTCCGGTCCGGGTGCTGGACGTCTCGGGCGCGGACTACCGCCGGGCGTTCGAGCTGTTCCTCGCCGGCACCGACGAGAAGCCGCTCACCCACGCCCGGCTCGGTGAGGTGGTCGCCGGGCTGGACCAGCGCCGGATGCTGCTGGACGTGGGCGCGGGCGAGGGACGGACCACCGCCTACCTGGCGCGGTACTTCGAGCGGACGGTGGCCGTCGAGCCCAGTGCGGCGATGCGCGAGAGGCTTCGCCTGGCCTGCCCCGGGGCGCTCGTCCTGCCCGAACCGGTGGACGCGGCCGAGCCGCCCGGCCCGGCGGACCTGGTCCACCTCTCGCACGTGCTGTACTACGTGCCGCCGGCCGACTGGCTGCGCACCGTGCGCCGGGTGCTGGACTGGGTGGCGCCCGGCGGGACGCTGCTGGTGGTGCTGCAGAACCCGGAGAGCCCGTGCATGCGGATGGCCGCGCACTTCACGGGCGTGCGCTACGACCTGCGGCCGCTGGCCGGGCAGCTGGCCGCCCCGGGCCCGGACCGGGCGGCCCCGGAGTGCACCTGCGCGCTCGAAGCCCTCGACCTGCACTACCGGACCGACCGGCTGGACGAGGCGGTGGACGTCGCCGAGTTCATGATCAACGTGGCCGACCTGACCACCGTGGACCCGCTGCCCGAGCGCGCCGAGCTGGCCGCCTACGTGGAGCGCCACTTCGCCCGGCCGGACGGCGGCTACGCCATCGGCCACACCCAGGACATGCTGACGGTCCGCCGCCCGCCGCGCTGACGCCGGCCGGTCACGGGGCGGGCGGTCCCCTCCGGCCCCGCCCCCGTCCGGCCCCGCCCCGTCCGGTCGGCGCCGTCCCGTCCGGGCGATCAGGCCCAGGGCAGGCCGGAGCGGGTGCGCCAGTACGCCCCGGCCGGCTCGGCGAGCGCGGCGAGTCCGGCCAGCGCCCCGTCGTCCACCGCGAGCCCGACGGCCTCCAGGTTGGAGGCCAGCTGGGCGGTGGTGGCCGCGCCGGAGAGCACCACGTCCGCCCAGGGCTGGGCGGCGACGGCGGCCAGCGCGAGGGCGTCGCAGGTCGCGCCGGTGCGCGCCGCGAGCGCCCGCAGCGCGGCGGTGTCCGGGCCGGTGGCGTTGCGGCCGGCGAGCCGGCCGTTGGCCATGCCCTCCTTGACCACCACCAGCCACCCGGCCTCGTGGGCCGCGGCGAGGGCGGGTCCCGCGGAGGGCTCCAGCAGGTTCCAGGTGGACTGCACGGCGGCGAACAGCGGCCGCCCGCCGACCGTCACCCCCAGGGCCGCCCGCACCGCCGTGGCCTGCTCGGGGCCGCTGGTGGACAGGCCCACCCGGACGCCCCCGGCGGCCAGCGCGGCGAGCCGGGCGTGCAGCGCGGGGTCGGTGAGCGCGGGGCTGTCCGGCGTGACCGAGTGCACCAGGTAGAGGTCCGGCAGCCCGCCGAGCAGTTCCCGGGTCTCCTCCAGCTGGCGGTCGAACACCTCCGTCGAGTGCTCCTTGACCTCGTGCACCGGTACGCCGGAGGCCCGCCAGCCGGCGGTGTAGGTGTAGCCCCACTTGCTGCCGACCGTCACCTCCCGCGCCTCGCGCGGCCGGGCGGCGAGCCAGGCGCCGAGGAACTCCTCCGCGCGCCCGTAGGAGCGGGCGGTGTCGAAGTAGCGCACGCCGGCCGCGAAGGCGGCGTCGAGCAGGGCGTGGGTGCGCTCGCGCAGGGCGTCGGCGGTGCGCTCGACGGGCAGGTCGAGGTCGCGGCCGAGGGTGATGTACCCGGGCCGGCCGACGGCCGCGGTGCCCAGCCCGAACCGTGCGATCGACGGTTCGGCGGCTTCGGCGGCTGCGGTGGCGGGGGCGGTCGGCACGGTCGGGCTCCTTGGGTCACGGGGGCGTGCGGGCGGGGCGCGCAGGTGGTGCGTGCCCGCCCCTTTTGTACCCTGCCGGAGCCCGAGAGGCGTGACCTATGTTGGTGAGTCGTTGCAGTGATGTGTCCACTACAGGGAGATACGGTGATGACGTACCGGATCGAACGGATCGGCCTGGAGGACTGGGAGCGCCTTCGTGAGGTGCGCCTCGCTCAACTGCTCGACGCCCCCGACGCGTTCCTGGAGACGCACGAGATGGCCCTCGCCCACGACGACGCGGAGTGGAAGGACCGGGCGCGCCGGGTGAACGACCCCGGCAGCGTCGGCCTGGTCGCGGTGACCGGGACGCCGGGGGAGTGGGTGGGGACGATGGTCGGCTTCACGCCCGCCCCCGGGACGGCGCTGCTGCTCGGCGTCTGGGTCGCCCCGGAGCACCGCGGGCGGGGGCGCGGGGTGACGGACGCGCTGCTGGACGCCGTCCTCGACTGGGCCCGCGACGAGGCCGGGGCGCAGCGCGTGGTGCTCACCGTGCACGAGGGCAACGCCCGGGCCATCGCCTACTACCGGCGTCGCGGCTTCGCCTTCACCGGCGGCGAGAAGCCGTACGCGCTCGACCCGGCCGCCCGCGAGCTGGAGATGGTCCTCCCGCTGGCCTGACCCGGCCGGGCGGCACACCCCGGCGGCCGGCCGTGTCCGCACCCGGCCGTGCCCGTTCGCGGATCGTGCTCACCTCCCGGCCGCGCTCCAGCGGTCGAGCGTCCCGCGGGCGTCGTCGTAGGTCAGCCAGGTGCCGTCCCCGAGCGGGCGCGCGTAGCTGTCGACGGGGCCGGCGGGATAGCGGACGGTGCCGCGGACCTCCAGGGTGCGGGCGTCCAGCAGCCAGTGCCGTCCGAGCTCCGGATCGCCGTCGGAGTCGAGCGTCGAGGCGAGGACGGTGTCGGCGTCGACGAAGCCGCAGTCGTGGTCCCAGCAGGGCGGGTCCTCGTCCTCGCCCTGCTGGGGCTCCCGTTGGGCGAGGACGGTGCCGTCCAGCGCGTGCAGCCGGAGGTCCGCACCGCCGTGCTCGACCGTCAGGAAGCCCGGGTGGCCGGGATGGACGTCGGCGAGGATGCGGTCCAGGCCCCGGTTGACGCCCCAGCTGCTGAGCTCGGCGCCGTCCCGGCGCGCCCAGTGGAGCAGGACGCCGTCCTGCCCCAGGCCGATGCTGAGGCCGATGTGCGCGCCGTCCGGGTGGGAGAGCTGGCGCGAGCCGGCCGCGTCCGCGTGCTCCAGCGGCAGCCGGGCCAACTCCCCGCCGTCCCGGGCATCCAGGACCACCCAGTGCTCCTGGCGGTGCTGCCCGGACGATCCGGACGCGACGTGCGCCCAGACGACGCGGCCGTCGTCGGAGACCCGGCACGAGCCGTGTGCCGGTCCGTCGCACGCCCGCTGTTCGGCGGCGGAGTGCGCACGGCCCTCCCCGCACCCCCAGCACCCGTGCGGGTACTCCCACAGCGTCGTCCCGTCCCGGGCCACGGCCAGGACGGCGCGCGGGCCGGCGAACACCGCGAACTCGCCGTCGGGGCCGACCGACGGCCCGCCGTACGGCTCGCCCGGCCGGGGCAGCGGGAAGACGGCGGCGGGCGCGAGCTCCCCGGCGAGGAGCTCGTCCAGCTCGTGGACCGCCAGCTCGTGCCCGTGCCGGAGCAGTGCGCGGCGCGAGCCGTCCCCGCGGCGCTCCAGGGCGAAGCCGCTGAGCAGTGCGGCGCCACCCGGAAGCCGCACGGAGTCGCGCAGGTGTGCGGTGAGCTGCATGCCCCGAACCTAGCGCACGGCACCGACGGCGAGTCCGTCCACCGGAGTTCGACGAGGAGGGGGCGATCCGCGCCGGCTCAGGTGTAGTGGCCCCCGGTGACCTCCGGCAGCGGGTCCTCGACGGGGTCCAGCAGGTGCGGGCCGTCGTTGCGGACGCTGTTGACGGCGGTGGCCACCGGCCGGACCAGCAACTCGCCGGCCGGGGCGTGCAGCAGGCCGCGCACCTCGCCGGGGTCGGTGGTGGCGGGGTCCAGCCAGGCGTCCAGGGCGTCGGGGGCGAGGGTGACCGGCATCCGGTCGTGGACCCGCCCGGCGGCGTCCGTCGCCGCGGTGGTCAGCACGGTGCAGGTGACCAGCCACGCGGCCGGGTCGTCGTCGTGCTCCACCGCGCGGTCGCGCCAGAACTCGTACAGCCCGGCCATCAGCAGCAGTCCGCCGTCGGGCCGGTGCAGGTAGTACGGCTGCTTGTAGGCCTTGCGTCCGTCGGCGGCCGGGACCGGCCGCCACTCGAAGTATCCGTCCGCCGGTACCACGCACCGCCGTTCCTTGAACGCCTTGCGGAACGCGGGCTTCTCGTGCGCGGTCTCCACCCGGGCGTTGATCATCCGCGCCCCGGAGCCCGGGTCCCTGGACCAGGACGGCACCAGCCCCCACCGCAGCGACCGCACCTGCCGGGTGAGCTCACCGGTCTCCCGGTCGACCCGCTCCAGCACGCTCGCCACCGGGTCCGTCGGGGCCACGTTCCAGGACGGCGCCAACGTCTCCGCGACCGGCCACACGGTGGCGCGCAGCAGGTCGGCCAGATCGGACGGGGTGGTGGTGGAGACGAAGCGACCGCACATGCGCCCCATCCTGCCCGCCCGCCCCGCCGCCCGTCACGCACCTCACGGAACCGGCGGGCACGGCGACGGCCCGCCGCCCGGTAAGATCATCCTGCAACACGACGCGAAGGGGAGCTTGTGGCGCGGGTTGCGGTGATGGGTGCGGGCATCGGCGGGCTGGGGACGGCGCTCATGCTCGGACGGCGGGGCCATGCGGTCACGGTGTTCGAGCAGGACCCCCGGGAGGCCGGGGACGACCCGCACCGGGACTTCTTCCACTGGGACCGGCCGCGCGTCCCGCAGGCCGTCCAGCCCCACTCCTTCCTCGCCCCGGTGCGCACCGTGCTGCACGCCGAGGCCCCCGACGTCCACGCGGACCTGCTGGCCCGCGGTGCCCGGGAGTACCACGACTTCGACTGGTTCGGCGCGCACCCGCCGCACCGGGCCGGCGACGAGGACCTGGTGACCCTGCGCGCCCGCCGGATCGTGCTGGAGGCCGCCCTGACGGCGGCGGTGCGGCGCGAGCGCACCGTCGAGGTGCGGCGCGGCAGCCGGGTGCAGGCCCTCGCCTTCGCGCCGGACCGCCCCGCCCGGGTCGCCGGTGTCCGGGTGGGAGGGCGCACGCACGTCGCGGACCTCGTGGTCGACGCGTCCGGCCGGCGCTCGCCCGTGCCCGGCTGGCTGGTCCGGGCCGGCTGCCGCCCGCCCGTGGTCGACAGCCACCGCGCCGGGATCGCCTACCTCTGCCGCTGGTACCGCCTGCGGCCCGACGGCCCCCGCGATCCCGGACGGGTGAGGAACGGGTCCTCCGCGCCGTTCGCGCTGGCGGGCGTCTTCCCGTCCGACAACGACACCTTCGCGGTGAACCTGGTGCTCTCCACGACCGACCCCACCCGCGGCGCGCTCACCGACCCCGCCGTGTTCGAGGCCGCCGCCCGCTGCTTCCCCGCCACCGCCGCCTGGCTCGACCTGGCCCCCGAGCCGCAGTCGGCCGTGCTCGCGATGGCCGGCCTGGACAACCGCTGGACCTCCCTCGCCGACGGCGCCGGACCCGTCGTCACCGGCCTGGTCAACGCCGGGGACAGCCTCGTCCACACCAACCCCACCCTGGGCCACGGCGCGGCCCTCGCCCTGCGCGCCGCCCAGCACCTCGCCGCCCACGCCGACGCCACGGCGGCGGACCCGGCCGGCTACCACCGCTGGACGGCGCGGGCCCTGCGGCCGTGGTTCGACGCGCAGGTCGCCGCCGACCGCGCCAACGAGCAGCGCCTCACCGAGAACCCGCCGCCCCCGGACCGCCGCGCCGCCGCCCTGGCCGACTGCGCCTTCGACGACCCGGTCGTCATGCGGGCCCGCGCCCAGGTCCGCCACCTCGTCCGCACCCCCGACGAGGCCTACGGCACCGAGGAGGTCGAGCGCCGTCTGACCGCCTGGCTGGCCGCCCGCCCGGGCTTCGCCCCCGGGCACGACGGTCCCACCCGTGCCCGGTGGGAGGCCCTCGTCGCGGACCGGCCGCTCGCCGCACGAGTGTGATCCCGGCGCGGCGGCGGCCCGGGCGACGACCGGGCCGCCGCGCCGCCGCCCGGGCCCGTCAGTAGCCGGCGTTGGCCCGGTCGTTGAACCATCCGGGCAGGCTCGGCCACCACTCGCCCGCGCCCGCGTCGAACGTCAGGCCGTCGCCCGACAGGTGCACGCCCTGCCCGGAGTGGGCCGCCCAGCTCCTGAGCGAGGAGACCTTGTGGTTGACCAGGACGGGGAACACCGTCCACGTCCCGAGCTGGAACTCCCAGCAGTCGCCCGAGTAGTTGTTGTCGGTGAACACCTGCGCGTACCCGGCCTGCCCGTAGTGGGTGCAGTTGCCCGCCGCCTGCGCGCTCGGCGCGGCCACGCCGCCCAGCGTCGCCGCGGCCGCGACCGCGATGATCCCGGCCGCGAGCCCGGGCCTCCTGAACATCGGGTGCATCCCGGTCCTCCTTCGTGACGTGGGTGGTCTCCTGTCACCAGTGATGATGACCAGTCACCCCGGCCCCGACCAGTAGGTGACCGGCCAAGGTGGTGACGCGTTCCCGCTCGCCCGGCCGGGCGCGCCCGGGCGCGCCCGAGGGCATCGGGAGCCGGACCGCGGCCGCACCCCGCGACGCCCTTCCCGACCTGCGCCGGGCCGCCTCGGCCGGACAGCCCGGCCTCCGCGGCCCCGGCGTGGTTCGGCGACCCGGGCGCCCCGGACCTGCTCCGGCCCGCCCGCGTGGGGTCTTCCGGACCGCCGCCGCTGACCGGGCCCCGACCACAGCCGGCCTCGGCGGCGCCGGGGTGGGGCGTCCCGGAGAAACAAGCAGGCGTGATTGCTTTTTCTCTCGCAGGGTGTCAACCTGCTCACCGTCGGCGAACGTTGGGCCACCTCGGGGGGCGGGCGTGCACGTGCGGGCGGAGGCGGCGGGCGGTGGGCCGGTGCTGCGGGTCGGGAACGCCTCGGGGTTCTACGGGGACCGGTTCTCGGCGATGCGCGAGATGCTCACCGGCGGGCCGCTGGACGTGCTCACCGGGGACTACCTGGCCGAGCTGACCATGCTCATCCTGGCGCGGGACCGGCTGAAGGACCCCTCGCTCGGATACGCCAGGACCTTCCTGCGGCAGCTGGAGGAGTGCCTCGGCCTGGCGCTGGAGCGCGGCGTGCGGATCGTGGCCAACGCGGGCGGCCTCAACCCGGCGCGGCTCGCGGACGCGGTGCGGGACCTGGCGAGGAGCCAGGGGCTGGACGTCGCGGTCGGGCACGTCGAGGGGGACGACCTGCTGCCGCGCCGGGCGGAACTCGGGCTGCCCGAGGGGCTGCTGGCCGCCCACGCCTACCTGGGGGCGTTCGGGGTCGCGGAGTGCCTGCGGGCCGGGGCGGACGTGGTGGTGACCGGGCGGGTGACCGACGCGGCGCTGGTCGCGGGGCCCGCGATCGCCCGGTTCGGCTGGGGCGCGGGGGACCTCGACGCGCTCGCGGGCGCCGTGGTGGCGGGCCACGTGCTGGAGTGCGGGGCGCAGGCGACCGGCGGGAACTACGCCTTCTTCCGCGAGCACGACGTCACCCGGCCGGGCTTCCCGCTCGCCGAGCTGCGCGCGGACGGCTCCAGCGTCATCACCAAGCACCCGGGCACCGGCGGCGCCGTCACCGTCGGCACCGTCACCGCCCAGCTCCTCTACGAGACCGGCGGCCCGCGCTACCTCGGGCCGGACGTGACGGCCCGCCTGGACACCGTCCGGCTCACCGAGGAGGGGCCGGACCGGGTGCGGATCGACGGGGTGCGCGGCGAGCCGCCGCCGGCCACCCTCAAGGCCGGGCTGAACCGGCTCGGCGGCCACCGCAACGACGTGGTGTTCGTGCTCACGGGGCTCGACATCGAGGCGAAGGCGGCGCTGGCCGAGCGGCAGTTCGAGGACGGGCTCGCCCCCGGGCACCGGCCGGCCGAACTGCGCTGGACCCTGGTCCGCACCGACCATCCCGACGCCGCCACCGAGGAGACCGCCTCCGCACTGCTGCGGCTCACCGCCCGGGACCGCGACCCCGCCCGGGTCGGGCGGGAACTCGGCCGGGCCGCCGTGGAGCTGGGGCTCTGCGGGTACCCGGGCTTCCACCTCACCGCGCCGCCCGGGCCGGGCGCGCCGTACGGGGTGTTCGAGGCCGTGCACCTGGACGCGGCGGTGGTCGGACACACCGCCGTGCTGCCGGACGGCCGACGCGTGCCCGTCCCGCCGGCGCCCGTCACCGCCCCCGCCGCCGCACCGGTTCCGGAGCCCTTCGACGAGGCCCCCGTCCCCGGCGGCCCCACCCGCCGCGCCCCGCTCGGCCTGGTGGCCGGCGCCCGCAGCGGCGACAAGGGCGGCGACGCCAACCTCGGCGTCTGGGCCCGCGACGAGCCCGGCCGGCGCTGGCTCACCCGGACCCTCACCACCGCGCTGCTGCGCGAACTCCTGCCGGAACTGGCGGAGCTGACGATCACCCGGCACGTCCTGCCGAACCTCCGCGCGCTCAACTTCACCATCACCGGCCTGCTCGGCGAGGGCGTCGCCGCCCACCACCGCTTCGACCCGCAGGCGAAGGCACTGGGGGAGTGGCTGCGCTCGCGCCACCTCGACATCCCGGAGGCCCTGCTGTGACCGTCCTGTCCACCCGCCTCGACCCGGGCGGCGCCGAGTACGCCGCCCACCGGGAGGCGATGCTCGCCAGGCTCGCCGACCTGGACGCCGAGCACGCCAAGGCGCTGGCGGGCGGCGGTCCCGCCTACGTCGAACGCCACCGCGGGCGCGGCAAACTGCTCGCCCGCGAGCGGATCGAGCTGCTGATCGACGAGGACTCGCCGTTCCTGGAGCTCTCCCCGCTCGCCGCCTGGGGCAGCGAGTACCCGGTCGGCGCCGCGCTGGTCACCGGCATCGGCACCGTCGAGGGCGTCGAGTGCGTGATCACCGCCAACGACCCCACCGTGCGCGGCGGGGCGTCCAACCCGTGGACCCTGCGCAAGGCCCTGCGCGCCCACGAGATCGCCCTCGCCAACCGCCTCCCGCTGGTCAACCTGGTGGAGTCCGGCGGCGCCGACCTGACCGGCCAGAAGGAGATCTTCATCCCCGGCGGAGCCCTCTTCCGCGACCTCACCCGGCTCTCCGCCGCGGGCGTCCCCACCGTCGCCGTGGTGTTCGGCACCTCCACGGCCGGCGGCGCCTACGTGCCCGGCATGTCCGACCACACCGTGATGATCAAGGACCGGTCCAAGGTCTTCCTCGGCGGGCCGCCGCTGGTGCGGATGGCCACCGGCGAGGAGACCGACGAGGAGTCGCTCGGCGGCGCCGGGATGCACGCCGGGGTCTCCGGACTGGCCGACCACTTCGCGCTCGACGAGCCGGACGCGCTGCGCCTGGCCCGCCGGATCGTCGCCCGCCTGGACCACCGCAGGCCGGGGCCGTGGCCGGACCTCGCCGCCGAGCCGCCGAAGTACCCCGAGGAGGAACTGCTCGGCATCGTCCCCGGCGACCTCAAGGTGCCCTTCGACCCGCGCGAGGTGATCGCCCGGATCGTCGACGGCTCCGACTTCGACGAGTTCAAGCCGCGCTACGGCCCCGGCCTCGCCACCGGCTGGGCCCGGCTGCACGGCTACCCGCTCGGTGTGCTGGCCAACGCGCAGGGCGTGCTGTTCAGCCAGGAGTCGCAGAAGGCCGCCCAGTTCATCCAGCTCGCCAACCAGCGCGCGGTGCCGCTGCTGTTCCTGCACAACACCACCGGCTACATGGTCGGCCGGGACTACGAGCAGGGCGGCATCGTCAAGCACGGCGCGATGATGATCAACGCCGTCGCCAACTCCGCCGTCCCCCACCTGTCCGTGCTGATGGGCGCCTCCTACGGCGCCGGCCACTACGGCATGTGCGGGCGGGCCTTCGAGCCGCGCTTCCTGTTCGCCTGGCCGAGCGCCAAGGCGGCCGTGATGGGCCCGCAGCAACTCGCCGGGGTGCTGTCGATCGTCGCCCGGCAGTCCGCCGCCGCCAAGGGGCGGCCGTACGACGAGGAGGCGGACGCGGCGGTCCGGGCAATGGTGGAGCAGCGGGTCGAGGCCGAGTCGCTGCCGGCCTTCCTCTCCGGGCGGCTCTACGACGACGGGGTGATCGACCCGCGCGACACCCGCACCGTGCTCGGGCTCTGCCTCTCCGCCGTCCACAACGCGCCGGTCGGGGGCGCGACCGGCTACGGCGTCTTCCGGATGTAGGGGGAACCACGTGATCACCAATCTGCTGGTCGCCAACCGGGGCGAGATCGCCCGACGGATCTTCCGCACCTGCCGGGCGCTCGGCATCGCCACCACCGCCGTCCACTCCGACCCGGACGCCGACGCCCCGCACGTGCGCGAGGCCGACACCGCCGTCCGGCTGCCCGGCGCCGCGCCCGCCGACACTTATCTGCGCGGCGCACTGCTGGTCGAGGCCGCGCTCACGGCCGGCGCCGACGCCGTCCACCCGGGCTACGGCTTCCTGTCCGAGGACGCCGGCTTCGCCCGCGCCGTGCGGGCGGCCGGGCTGCTCTGGGTCGGCCCGGAGCCGGCGGCGATCGAGGCGATGGGCTCCAAGACCGCCGCCAAGCGCCTGATGGCCGCCGCCGGGGTGCCCGTGCTGGACGCCCTGTCCGCGCCCACCCGGGCCGACCTGCCGCTGCTGGTCAAGGCGGCGGCCGGCGGGGGCGGGCGGGGCATGCGGGTGGTGCACGCCCTCGCCGACCTGCCGGGCGCCCTCGCCGCCGCCCGCGCCGAGGCCGCCGCGGCCTTCGGCTCCGACGAGGTGTTCTGCGAGCGCTACCTGCCCGCCGGCCGGCACGTCGAGGTGCAGCTGCTCGCGGACGCGCACGGCACGGTCTGGGCGGTCGGCGACCGGGACTGCTCGCTCCAGCGGCGCCACCAGAAGGTCGTCGAGGAGGCCCCGGCGCCGGGGCTCGACCCGGCGGTGCGCGCCGCCCTCCACGAGGCCGCGGTGACCGCCGCGAAGGCGATCGGCTACACCGGCGCCGGGACGGCCGAGTTCCTGCTCGGACCGGACGGCCGGTGCTGGTTCCTGGAGATGAACACCCGCCTCCAGGTGGAGCACCCGGTCACCGAGGCGGTCACCGGCCTCGACCTGGTCGCCCTGCAGCTCGCGATCGCCGAGGGCGCGCCCCTGCCCGGCCCCGCCGCGCCGCCCGCCGTCGGCCACGCGATCGAGGCCCGGCTCTACGCCGAGGACCCGGCGCACGACTGGCGGCCCGCCACCGGGACCCTGCACCGTCTCGAACTGACCGTCCCGCACGAGGAGTTCACCGGCCGGGGGGTGCGTCTGGACTCCGGGGTCGCGGACGGCGGCGAGATCACCCCGCACTACGACGCGCTGCTCGCCAAGGTGATCGCCTGGGCGCCGACCCGGGCCGCCGCCGCCCGCCGGCTGGCGGACGCGCTCGCCCGCGCCCGGATCCACGGGCCCACCACCGGCCGGGAGTCGCTGGTCCGCGCGCTGCGCCACCCGGCGTTCCTGGCCGGTCGGCTGCACACCGGCTTCCTGGCCGAGCACGCCGTCGCCCTGACCGCCCCGCCCGACCCGGGCCGGCCCCGGCTCGCCGCCCTGGCCGCCGCGCTCGCCGACGCCGCCGCCCGCCGCACCGCGCTGCCCTCCGGCTGGCGCAACCTGCCCTCGCAGCCGCAGCTCAAGCGCTACCGGTCGGACGACGGCGCCGTGCACGAGGTCCGCTACCGGCTGACCCGCGCCGGACTGCGGGCCGAGGACCACCCGGACGTCGAACTGGTCGAGGCGGCGCCCGAGCTGGTGGTGCTGCGCGAGGGCGGGCTGCGGCGGGCCTACCGCGTCGCCCGCTACGGGGAGCGGGTGCACGTCGACACCCCGGCCGGCGCCACCGCGCTCACCGTCCTGCCGCGCTTCCCCGACGCACCGGTGCGCTCCGAGCCCGGCGCGCTGCTCGCCCCGATGCCCGGCACCGTGGTGCGGGTCACCGCGGCCGTCGGCGACACCGTCACCGCCGGGCGGCCGCTGCTCGTCCTGGAGGCGATGAAGATGGAGCACCGGATCGCCGCCCCCGCCGACGGCGTCCTCGTCGACCTGCGCGCCGCCCCGGGCGAGCAGGTCGCGACGGGCGCGGTGCTGGCCGTCGTGAAGTCCCCCGGGGAGCCGGACGCGGAGCCCGTCGCGGAGCCCGCCGGGGAATCCGTCGCGGAGCCCGCCGAACGGTCCGCCGGACAGCCGCCGGAACACGCCACCGAAGAGTCCCCCGACGAGGTCTGAGGAAGGACCGCGCATGTCCGCCATCGGCAGCCAGCTCCTCGAAACCCCCGAACGCCGCGTACTGCGCGGCGCCGTGGCCGGCCTCGGTGCCCGCTACGGCTCCGCCTACTACCTCGCCAGGGCCCGGGCCCACGAGCCCGTCGACGAGCTGTGGGCCGAGGCCGGCAAGGCCGGCTACCTCGGCGTCAACCTCCCCGCCGCGTACGGCGGGGGAGGCGGCGGGATCACCGACCTGGCGATCGTGCTGGAGGAACTCGGCGCCGCCGGCTGCCCGTTGCTGCTGCTGATCGTCTCCCCGGCGATCTGCGGCACCGTCATCGCCCGCTACGGCACCGAGGAGCAGAAGCGCCGATGGCTGCCCGGACTCGCCGACGGCAGCCGCCGGATGGCCTTCGGCATCACCGAACCGGACGCCGGCTCCAACGCCCACCGGATCTCCACCGTCGCCCGCCGCGACGGCGGGGACTGGCTGCTGACCGGCCGCAAGGTGTTCGTCTCCGGCATCGACCACTGCGACGCCGTCCTGTTCGTGGCCCGTACCGAGGACGCCCGCACCGGCCGGCTCCGGCCCGCACTGTTCGTCGTACCGCGCGACACGCCCGGCTTCGAGTACCGGCCGATCCCGATGGAACTCGTCGCGCCCGAACGGCAGTTCCAGGTGTTCCTGGACGACGTCCGGCTGCCCGCCGGGGCGCTGGTCGGCGACGAGGACGCCGGGCTGCTGCAGCTGTTCGCCGGACTCAACCCCGAACGGATCATGACTGCCGCGTTCTCCCTGGGCCTCGCCCGCCAGGCGCTCGGCAAGGCGGTGGACTATGCCCGCACCCGCACCGTCTGGTCCGCCCCGATCGGCGCCCACCAGGGCCTCGCGCACCCGCTCGCCCGCTGCGCGGTGGAGGTCGAACTCGCCCGGCTGATGACCCAGAAGGCCGCCCTGCTGTACGACGCGGGCGAGGACGCCGCCGCCGGCGAGGCCGCCAACATGGCCAAGTACGCGGCCGGGGAGGCCGCCGCCCGGACCGTCGACCAGGCCGTGCAGACCCTGGGCGGCAACGGCCTCACCCAGGAGTACGGGCTCGCCGCGCTGCTCGCCGCCACCCGGGTCGGCCGGGTCGCCCCGGTCAGCCGCGAGATGGTCCTCAACTACGTGGCCCAGCACACCCTCGGACTGCCGAAGTCCTACTGAGCCTCCTGCCGGGACTCCCGCCGTGGGTCCTGCCGGAAGCCCCGCCGGAAGCCCCGCCGGAATCCCTGCCGGAATCCCTGCCGGAAGTCCCGTCGGGAGTGCCGCGGGCCCCGACGGCCGGTACGGCCTCGAACGGATCGTCGCATCATCGTTCTGACATCTGACCGGGTCCCCCGACCGGGGACCCCGCCGACCCCTCCCCACCTCGGAATTCGCCAGCCCGCGCCACCCCTGCGCCCCGCGCGCTCCGCCAAACGTCCGTCACTGGGGCGCACCGGACGCCCACTGTCCGTATGCTCCTGTCCCGCACGCCGCACGGCCGGTCGCCACGACCTCCAGCCGGCCGTCCCGCCCCGCGCCAACAACCGCACAGGAGGCACGCCTTGGTGTTCCACAGCGAGTTCCCGGACGTCGGCATCGTCGACCTCGCCCTGCACGACGCCGTCCTCGGCGAGGCCGAGCGCCACGGCGACCGGCCCGCCCTGATCGACGGGATCACCGGCGAGACCGTCAGCTACGCGCAACTCGCCCATGCCGTCGGGCGGGTGGCCGCCGGCCTCGCCGAGGCGGGCGTCCGGCAGGGGGACGTGGTGGCCCTGTTCAGCCCCAACAGCGTCCGCTACCCGATGGCCTTCTTCGGCGCCACCCGGGCCGGCGCCACCGTCACCCCGGTGCCCTCGCTCACCACCGCGGGCGAACTCGCCGGCCAGCTCGCCGACAGCGGCGCCCGCTGGCTGATCACCGTCTCGCCGTTCCTGCCCACCGCCCGCGCCGCCGCCGACAAGCTCGCCGCCGAGGGCCGCCCGCTCGCCGGGACCGTCGTCCTGGACGGCGCCGACGGCCACCTCTCGCTCGCCGACCTGCTCGCCGCCACCGGCCCGGTGCCCGAGATCGCGCTCGACCCGGCCGAGGCCATCGCCGTGCTGCCCTACTCCAGCGGCACCACCGGGCTGCCCAAGGGCGTGATGCTCACCCACCGCTCGATCGCCACCAACCTCGCCCAGACCGACGCCGTCTTCCGCCCCAAGCCCGGCGAGCGCGTCCTCGCCGTGCTGCCCTTCTTCCACATCTACGGCCTGGCCGCGCTGCTCCACCAGCCACTGCGCTGCGGCGCCACCGTCGTCGTGCTGCCCCGCTTCGACCTGGAACAGTTCTGCCGCACCGTCCAGGACCAGCGGGTGCAGTCCGTGCTCGCGGCCCCGCCGATCGTCCTCGCCCTCGCCAAGCACCCGGTGGTCGAGCAGTTCGACCTCTCCTCGGTGGAGTACCTGCTGTGCGCCGCCGCCCCGCTGGACCTCGAACTCGCCGAGGCCTGCGCCCGCCGGCTCGGCCTGCCGCACATCCTCCAGGGCTACGGCATGACCGAGCTCTCCCCGGTCAGCCATGTGATGGACCCCACCGACCCGGACCCCTCCCCGGGCTCGGTCGGCCGGATGGTGCCCTCCACCGAACTGCGGGTCACCGCCCTCGACGGCACCGGCGGCGACCTCGGCCCCGGCGAGCGCGGGGAACTGCTGATCCGCGGGCCGCAGGTGATGAAGGGCTACTTCGGCCGGCCCTCCGACACCGCCGCCATCGTGGACGCCGACGGCTGGCTGCACACCGGGGACATCGGCTTCGTCGACGAGCGCGGCTACCTGCACATCGTCGACCGGGTCAAGGAACTGATCAAGTACAAGGGCTACCAGGTCGCCCCCGCCGAACTGGAGGCACTGCTGCTCAGCCACCCGCAGATCGCCGACGCCGCCGTGATCGGGGTCTGCGACGCCGAGGGCACCGAGTGCCCCAAGGCCTTCGTGGTCCGCGCCCCGGGCAGCGCGCTGACCGAGCAGGAGGTCGCCGCCTTCGTGGCCGGCCAGGTCGCACCGTACAAGAAGGTGCGCGCGGTGGAGTTCCTGGACGCCGTCCCGAAGTCCCCGGCCGGCAAGATCCTCCGCCGCGAGCTGCGCGAGCGCGAGGCCGCCGCCGCCCGCTGAACCGGCCGCCGCCGTCCACCGGTGCGGCCGCCCCCCGACCGGCCGCACCGCCCCCACCGCCGTCTGCGAGGATCTTCCAGCCGCCAGCCCCGCACGGACAGGACCGCCGCCGCAGATGACCACCCACCCGGCCGCCCGCACCCCCCAGCAGGACCGCAGCCGCGCCACCCGGGCCCGGCTGCTCGCGGCGGCGGTCGACTGCCTCGCCGAACTCGGCTGGAACGGCTCCACCGTCGCCGTCGTCGCCGAACGGGCCGGCGTCTCCCGGGGCGCCGCCCAGCACCACTTCCCGACCCGCGAGGACCTCTTCACCGCCGCCGTCGAACACGTCACCGCCGAGCGGCTGACCGCCGTGCGGGCCCACGCGGACGCGCTGCCGGACGCCGGTCCGGCCCGTACCGAGGCGGTCGTCGACATGATCGTCCGCCTCTACACCGGCCCGCTCTTCCGCGCCGCCCTCCAGCTGTGGGTCGCCGCCGCCACCGAGGAGCCGCTGCGCGAGCGGATCATCGGACTGGAGGGCCGCGTCGGCCGCGAGGCGCACCGTGCCGCCGTCGAGTTCCTCGGCGCCGACGAGACCGGGCCCGGCGTGCGCGAAACGGTGCAGGCCACCCTGGACATGGCCCGCGGCCTCGGCCTCGCCAACCTGCTCACCGACGACAGCGCCCGGCGATCCGGGGTGATCCGGCAGTGGGCGAGCCTTCTGGAGAGTACGCTGCGGCCGGTAGGCCCATGACGCCCGTACACCTGGACGACCGCTGCCCCTCACCAAGGGGTCGCCGGGCGGCCGATGTCCGTGCAGTCTGGAGAAGAACCCCGGCCGCAGGAACCACGAGGACCGCCCGGCCGGGCACGAAGCCGAACCGGGGTGCAGTCTGATCATGCGGAGAGACGAGTGGGACGCCACCAACGCCACCGGCCCCGGAGCCGACGCCGGCCCCGCACGCCTGGACGGCCATCGCCTCGTCCCGCTCGCCACCGCCCTGCTCCAGGACGACGGTCTGATCCTGCACTGGAGCGAGGACGCCGAGGCCCTGCTCGGCTGGACCGCCGAGGAGGCCGTCGGCAGCCACGCCGCCCGGCTGCTCACCGACGACAGCGACCGGCCCGAGGTCCTCGAACTCTTCGAGCGGATCCTCGGCGGCAAGGGCTGGTCCGGGGTCTTCCCGGTCCGCCACCGCGACGGCCACACCGTCGAGCTGGAGTTCCGCACCTACCCGATCGCCGGCCCCGGCGGCACCCTGCTGCTGCTCGCCACCGCCTCCGACATCGCCGCCCTGCACCGGGTCGAGGCCGACCTCGCCGTCCTCGACGGCATCTTCGGCCAGTCCCCGATCGGCATGGCCGTCTACGACACCGAACTGCGGTACGTGCGGCTCAACGAGTCGCTGGCACGGATGAACGGCCTCCCCGTCGCCGACCACCTCGGACGGCGGATCAGCAGCATCCTGCCGGGCATCAACAGCACCGAGATAGAACAGATCATGAAGCAGGTGCTGACCACCGGCAGACCCGTGGTCGACGCCCGCTCGCACGGCCGCGTCCCCGGCGACCCGCGCCGCGACCGCGCCTGGTCCGCCTCCTACTTCCGGCTGGAGGACTCCACCGGCCGGGTCTTCGGCGTCTGCTCCTCGATCATCGACGTCACCGAGCGCTTCCAGGCCGAGGCCCGGGCCGCCCGCGCCCAGGAACGGCTGGCGACCATCGCCGAGGCCACCGCCCGGATCGGCACCACCCTCGACCTCCAGCGCACCGCCGAGGAGCTGATCGAGGCCGTCGTCCCCCGGTTCGCCGACTTCGCCACCGTCGACCTGCTGGAAACCGTGCTGCGCGGCGCCGAACCCACCCCCATCCCGGAGGACCGCGGCGCGCTGCTGCGCGCCGTCGCGGTCGGCGAGGCCTACGAGACCGGTCTGGCGCACGCCGTCGACGTCGTCGGCGAGGTCTCCGAGTACGCCCCCGGGCGCAGCTACACCGAGTGCCTGCGCAGCGGGCGCCCGCTGCTGCGCGCCCACGTCGACGCGGAGGTGCTGCGCGGGCTGGTCGCCAGCCCGGACCGGGTCGCCCCCGGCCTCGCGGCCGGCATCCACTCCTACCTGATGCTGCCGGTCATCGCCCGGGGCATGGTCCTCGGCGGCGCCGAGTTCATCCGGATGCGCAACCCCGAGCCGTTCACCGCCTCCGATGTCGCGCTGGCCGAGGAACTCGTCGCCCGCACCGCCCTGGCCATCGACAACGCCCGCCTCTACCGGCGGGAGCGGGAGACCGCCCTCACCCTCCAGCGCAGCCTGCTGCCCCAGGAGATCCACCGCACCCTCGGCCTGGAGATCGCCTACCGCTACCTGCCGTCCAGCGTCACCAGCGAGGTCGGCGGCGACTGGTTCGACGTCGTCCCGCTCTCCTGCGGCCGGGTCGCGCTGGTCGTCGGCGACGTCATGGGCCACGGCATCCGGGCCGCTGCCACGATGGGTCAGCTGCGCACCGTCGCCCGCACCCTGGCCACCCTCGACATGCCGCCCGAGCAGGTGCTCACCCGGCTTGACGAGACCGCCTCCGGAATCGGCGAGGGCCAGTTCGCCACCTGCATCTGCGCCGTCTACGACCCGCTGGAGCACACCCTCCAGGTCGCCTCGGCGGGTCACCTCCCGCCGGTCTGGGTCGCCCCCGACGGCACGCCCCGGCGGGTCGAGATGCCGCCCGGGGTGCCGCTGGGCGTCGGCGGGGTGGCCTTCGAGTCGGTCGAGTTCGCGCTGCCCGAGGGCGGCATGGTGGCCCTCTACACCGACGGCCTGGTGGAACGGCGCGGCCAGGACCTCGACGACGGCATCGACCTGCTCGCCCGCACCCTGTCCGGCCCCGGGCGGACCCTGGAGGAGAGCTGTGACGCCGTCCTCGGCGCGCTGGTCAGCGGCGGCAGTGACGACGACATCGCGATGATCATGGCCCGGGTGCTGCCACTGCCCGCCGACCGGGTCGCCACCCTCCCGCTCACCGGCGGCGGACGGCTGCCCGGCAAGGCCCGCCGCTTCACCCGCGCCACACTGGACGCCTGGGGACTGGGCGCGCTCTCCGATTACGCCGAGCTGCTGGTCAGCGAGCTGGTCACGAACGCCCTGCTGCACGCCGACGCCCCGCGCCGGCTGCGGCTCTTCCGTGACCGGGTGCTCACCGTCGAGGTCGCCGACGCGGGCGGCCAGACGCCCCAGCTGCGGCCCTTCGCCGAGCAGGACGAGGGCGGCCGGGGGATGTTCCTGGTCAGCGAGCTCGCCCAGCGCTGGGGCAGCCGGCTGACCAGGGACGGCAAGGTGGTCTGGGCGGAGCTGGAACTCCCCTTCGGCACGGTCTGACCCTCCGGGGCCCGCCGGACACGACGGTTCCCCGTCCCCCGGCGGTCGGGGGACGGGGAACCGCGGTCCCGGGCGTGGACTTCTCAGGCGTGCGCCTTCTCGGGCGTGCGCTCGTGCTCCGGTTCCGGGGCCGGTTCCGGGGCCGGCCGGTCGGTCCCGCGGCCCAGCCCGCGCAGCAGCCGCCAGGCCAGCACCGCCGCGCCCAGCAGCAGCGCGGCCGCCAGCATCCCGGCCACGTTCACGCCGTGCACGAACGCGTCCCTGGCGCTCGCCAGCAGCGGCCCGGCCAGGGCGTCGGGCAGCCCGTGGGCCACCTCCACCGCGCCGCCCAGCGACTCGCCGGCCTGCGCGGCCGCCGCCGGGTCGGTGCCGGCCGGGACGGCCAGCCGGCCGGCGTACAGCGAGCCGACCACCGAGCCGACCAGGGCGATGCCGAGCGCGGTGCCCAGCTCGTAGGCCGTCTCGGAGACCGCCGACGCGGCGCCGGCCTTGTCGCCCGGCGCGGCCTTCAGCACCAGGTCCGCACCGAGCGTGTAGACCACGCCCTCCGCCGTGCCGACCAGCAGGAAGGCGGCGGCCAGCACCAGGTAGGTGGTGTCCTGCTGGATCCAGCCGAGCAGGCCGATCCCGGCGCCCATCGTGAGCAGGCCGAGGGTGAGCGCCGTCCGGGCGCCGGTGCGGCGCACCAGCCGGGCGGTCAGCAGACCACCGGCCATGGCGCCGGCGAAGGCCGGCAGCTCGGCCAGCCCCGCCTTCAGCGGCGGGTAGCCGCGGACCAGCTGGAGGTACTGCGAGGTGACGAAGACGATGCCGGAGAGCCCGATCAGCGCGATCAGCGAGGCCAGCACGGCGGCGGTGAAGCGGCGGTCGCCGAAGAGCCGGACGTCCAGCAGCGGGGTCTCCAGGCGCAGCTGGCGGCGGACGAAGACGATCAGCGCCAGCGCGCCCAGCAGGCCCGCGGCCGGCACGTTCCAGCGGGCCACGCCGTGCGCCGCGGCCTCCTTGATCGCGTAGACCGCGCCGATCACACCGGTCAGCGACAGCAGCACGCTCAGGACGTCCCAGCGGCCCGGCTTCGGGTCCTTGGACTCCGGCAGCAGCCAGGCGCCGAAGACCAGCAGCAGCAGGAGCACCGGGATGTTCAGCAGGAACACCGAACCCCACCAGAAGTGCTCCAGCAGCACACCGCCGACCACCGGACCGAGTGCGGCACCGGCCGACGCGGCGGCGCCCCAGACGCCGATCGCGGTGGCCCGCTCGCGGTCGTCCGGGAAGAGTGTGCGGATCAGCGAGAGGGTGGAGGGCATGATGGTCGCCCCGGCCACGCCGAGCAGCACGCGGGCCAGGATCAGCCAGCCTGCGCCGGGCGCGTACGCGGCGAGCAGCGAGGCGGCGCCGAACGCGGTGGAACCGACCAGCAGCAGTCGTTTGCGGCCGATCCGGTCGCTGAGCGAGCCCATCGAGACCAGCAGGCCGGCCAGGACGAAGGAGTAGGCGTCGCCGATCCACAGCAGCTGGGTGCCGCTGGGGCGCAGGGTCTCGCTGATCGAGGGGATGGCCAGGGACAGGACGGTCGCGTCGACGGCGACCAGGGTGACGGCCAGCACGAGGACGGCGAGGCCGGTCCAGCGCAGGCGGGGCTGGAGGTGGACGGTGCTGCTCATGGGTATCGGTGTCCGGTTTCCGGTCCGGGGTGCGACGGATGGGGGAGTCGGGGTCAGTGCGGGCGCGGGGTGCGCAGGGCGCCGCCGAGGAGGAGCTCGGCGAGCGAGAAGGTCGCGTCGCGCGAGGCCAGCCGGCCGTCCTGGACGGCCCAGCCGATCCCGGCGAGCAGGTCGAAGAACGCCTCGCTGAGCCAGGCCGCGGAGAGCTCGATGCGGAAGACCCCCTGCTGCTGCCCGCGCAGGAAGAGCGCGTGCAGCCGGGCCATCTGGGCCTCCCAGAGGTCGTTGACCGCCTCGTCGTCGTAGAGCTGGCTCTCGCCGGTCAGGTAGGCGCAGAGCATGGCGTCCGGGACGATCTCGTCGATCAGCCGGCGCAGCGCGGCGTGCGCGTCCCCCTCCTCGACCGCGGCGGTGTCCAGCGCGGCGGCCAGCCGCTGGAGCGCGAGCATGCCGACCTCGCGGATCAGCGCGTCCCGGCCCGGGAAGAGCCGGTGCAGGGTGGCGCGGCTGATGCCCGCGGCGCGGGCGATCTCGTCGAGGTGGGCGGTCGGGCGGCGGGAGAGCACGCCGACGGCGGCTTCGAGCACGGAGTCACGGTCGGTGGCCATGGGACGAGTGTACGTCACGTGAGACGTGGATGTCTCAGAATTGATCCGGGCGTCTCGTGCGAGGCGCGGCCGCCCGGCGCGCGGACGGCAAAAAACCGGGGACGGCGGTTGCCGTCCCCGGTTCTCGGTGCCCCTGCCGGCCGGTCGCGGCCGGTGCCGGTCAGCTCTGGTTGTAGAAGCCGGTGTCGTCGAGCGGGCGGTCGATGACCATCACCTCGACGTCCGCCGGGGTGAGCAGGAACACCCGGCGGGCGATCCGCTCGATGCCGCCGCGGGTGCCGAAGATCAGGCCGGAGGCGAAGTCCACCATCCGCTTGGCCTCGGCCTCCTCCATCTCGGTGAGGTCCATGACCACCGGGGTGGCCGCCCGGATGTGCTCGCCGACCGTGCGCGCCGCCTCGAATCCGGTCGGCCGCAGGGAGACGATCTTCGCCGGGGCGGGGGACGACGGTACCGTCTCCTGCTCGACCCACTCGTCCTCGTACACCGCGGCCGGGTAGCTCCCGGAGGGCATCAGCCACCCGTTGTGGTGCTCGTCGCGAAGTGCTCCCATGCCGCGCCTCCCTGCCTCTGTTCCGATACAGGTCCCCCGGTGCGCGTGCCCTTTTGACACGTCATCCACTCGTCGGAACTGTCCGAGTATCGCACTGATCACCGGTCTCGTGCCCGCTCGCGCCGTCCGTACGAGTCGCGCCGCGCCGACGACCCGGGCGGACCCGGGCATCAGAAGCGACGCGGCGGAGGGACGTACGGTTGCGCGCGTAGAAGATATCGGTCGCGGTCGCCGCGCAATTGACCTTCTGTCAACAATGCGGGAACGATTTCACACACCACCGACAACGACCCCGGTCGGCCGAGCGCATCGGCGTGTCCCACGCCCGGCGCGCCGTCCGGGAGCCCGGCGCTCAGGCCTGGACCGCGCGCCGTCGACGGAGCGCCGCCCGCACCAGCGGGACCAGGCTCGTGAGGGCGATCACCCCGATCAGTCCGGCCGAGAGCAGGAAGCCCGTGGACCCCGGCTCGCGCGCGGTGGCCGCCGCCGCGACGTAGACCGCGGTGACCGGGATCACCCCGAGCGCGGTGGCGAGGATGAACGGCGGGAACCGGACCCCGGAGACCGCCGCGCCGTAGGTCGCCGCCTGGAACGGCAGGCCGGGGAGCAGCCGCAGCAGCAGGATGCTGCGGAACCCCTGGTGGGTGAAGCGCCGGTCCATCGCCAGCAGCACCCGCCCGCGCAGGAGGCGCCGCAGCGCGTCCCGGCCCAGCCAGCGGGCCAGCCCGAAGGCGACCGCCGCCCCGACCGTCGTGCCCAGCACGGCCAGCGCCAGCCCCTGCTGCACGCCCAGCAGCAGCCCGGCGGCCGCGTTCAGGGCCGGCCGGGGGAAGAAGGCCACCGTGCCGACCGCGTACACGGCGGTGAACAGCGGAGCGCGCCAGTACCAGGGCGTGCCGGTGAACAGGCTGCCGTCGAACAGGGCGGTCGGGTTCCACAGCAGCAGCGCGCCGGTCACCGCGGCGAGGATCACCACCAGCAGGGCGAACCGCGGCCACGGCGAACGCTCCGGCAGGTCGGCCGGAGCGGGGCCGGGCGGGGGCGGGGAGGTCACGGGTCCGGGCACGGCCCGAGCCTAACCGGGCGCCCGCTGCGCCCGGCACACGGGTGCCGGGCGCAGCGGGCGGCGGGGGATCAGTACCAGTACTGGGTGGAGCCGGAACCCGGCGGCCACTGGACCACCGGTGTGCCGCTGGTCCGGTTGGCCTCGAACAGGTCCAGGCTGAGCCCGCTGTGGCGGTTCACCGCGGACCACTCGCTGTGGGAGGGGCGGGGGACCTTCTGCCACGCCTGGTTGGTGCCGCGGTTGCAGGTCCACTGGACGAGCCGGGTGCCCGGCTCGGTGCTGTAGTCCGGGACGTCCAGGCACTTGCCGCTGTTCACGTTGACGAACTCTTCGTGGGCGGTGCGGATCCACCGCTGGTTGGCGCCGTTGTGGCAGTCCCAGATCCGGACGGGGGCGCCGTCGTCGGTCCGCCAGTCGGCGACCTCCAGGCACTTGTGGATGTTGAGGTAGCCGCTGATCGGCCCCGGGACGCCGTCGGCGTGGGCGCCGGGGGCCGGGAGGAGGACGAGGCCGGCGGTGGCGGCGAGCACGGCGGCGGCCGCGCTCGGGCGGTGCGGGGTGGTGCGGTGGGTGCGCACGGCGGACTCCCGGATCACTGGAGGCCGGCCGGCCTGGACGAGTAGAGCCACTTCTGGTTGTACCCGTGGTTGGCGTGCCACTGGATGACCGGGGTGCCGGGCGTCGGGTCCTCGCCGCGGACGTCCAGCAGGAGCCCGCTGTTGGTGTTGGTCAGGGTGTACAGCCCGACGTGGTGCACCAGCTCGGCGGTCCACTTCTGGTTGTCGCCGCCGTGGCACGGCCAGATGATGGCCTGCACGCCCTCCTCCCTGCTGCCGAAGGGGATGTCCAGGCACTTGCCGCTTCCGACGCCGACCAGTTCGTGGGCGTCGGTCCAGTACCACGTCTGGTTGGCGCCGCCGTTGCAGGGCCACTGCTCGACGGGCGCGCCGTCGTCGGTGCGCTGGTCGGTGACGTCCAGGCACTGCTGGAGCGGGGACCGGTTGATGGTGATGAGCGCGACGGGCTGGGCGGGGCCGGCCTGCGCGGTGGTGGGGGTGACGAGGCCGAGCGCGGCGGCCGCGGTGAGGACCGCGGCCGCCGCGACGGGGCGGCGGGTGGTGCGACGACGGGTCATGGGGTTCCCCTCGATGCGTACGGGAAGGAGGTCGCGGTGCGGTCAGCCGTCCCCGCCGGGCCGGCAGTCGAGGTTGTAGGTCCACTTCTGGTTCGCCCCGCCGTTCCACGGCCACTGGGCGACCTTCGCCCCGTCGGCGGAGCTGCTGCCGGCCAGGTCGAGCATGAGCCCGCTGTTGAGGTTGATGATCAGGCGGCTGCCGTCGGGCAGGCAGTTGGCGTCGCTCCACCGCTGCTCGGGCCTGCCGTTGCAGGTCCGCTGCTCGACCTGGACGCCCCACTGGGTGGAGGCGCCGGGGACCTCCAGGCACTTGCCGCTGTACGCGTTGGTCAGTTGGCCGGCGTCGCTCCAGCTCCACTTCTGGTTGGCGAGGTCGGTGCAGGTCCACTGCCGGGCGGCGGCGCCGTCGTCGGTGCGCCAGTCGGCGATCTCCAGGCACTTGGTGCTGGCGCTGTTGCGGATCTGGACGTACGAGTGGTCGCGGGCCGCCGCCGGCGCGGCGGGCAGTGCCGCCGCCAGGGCGGCGGTGAGGGCGGTGGCGGCGCCGAGGCGGGCGGTGCGGGTGCGCCGGCTCATGGGTCCTCCTTCGGGATCGGTGGGTGTGAGCGGGAAACCGGGCCCGGAGCGGGGGATCAGGAGGTCGGGCCGTCCGGGCCCGGGGTGAAGTCCGAGGGGGCCCAGATCTGGTTGTAGGCGACGGGCGTGTCGATCGGGTTCCACTGGATCACCGGCGCGCCGTTGACCGTGCTGGCGAAGGCGACGTCGAGGACGAGCCCGCTGTACGCGTTGACGTAGCGACGGCTCCCGGAGTGCATCAACTGCTCGGTCCACTGCTGGTTGGTGCCGCCGTTGCAGGTCCACACCACGATCCGGGTGCCGGGCCTGGTGCTGTACCTCGGGACGTCCAGGCACGTGCCGCTGTTGGCGTTGACCAGGGTCCGGTCGGCGGCCCAGTACCACTGCTGGTTGGCGCCGCCGGTGCAGGTCCACTGCTGGACGGGGGCGCCGTCGTCGGTGCGCCAGTCGGCGACCTCCAGGCACTTCTCGGAGCCGAGGTTGGTGATGCTGAAGGGCCGGCCCAGCTGGTCGGGGGCACCGGCCCGGGCGTGCGCGGCCGGGGCGGTGAGGGCGAGGGCCGCGGTGAGCGCGAGCAGCGCGGCGGCGGGGCGGAGGGACATGGGACTCCTCGTGGGTGATCGGGTCCGGTGCCGGGACGGCTGGCGTCCCGGCACCGATGGCCATCTGTCAGAAGGGGGGCATGGAGAACCTGGGCACGAGCCCGGCCCAGCTCTGATTGTCGCCGCCGTTGGCGCCCCAGGTGACGACCGGAGCACCGTCGGAGGGGTCGAAGCCGTACACGTCGAGGACCGTCTCCAGGAAGCTGGTCACGGGTCCGGTCGACGGTTGGCTGACGCCGGGCACGTGCCACCGCTGGTTCGGCGGGTAGCCCATGGAGGAGCAGGTGTACTGGATCAGCTGGACGCCCCAGGCGGTGCTGCGACCGGGGATGTCCAGGCACAGACTGCTGTGCTGGTTGAGGACGAAGCTGCCGTTGTTGACGATCCACTGCTGGTTGGCGCCGCCGGTGCAGGTCCACTGCCGGACCGGGGCGCCGACGTCGGTGCGCCAGTCGGCGACCTCCAGGCACTTGCCCGTGGCGGTGTTGCGCAGTTCGAAGGGGGGCGTGTAGGTGACCCCGGCACTGGCCGTGCCGGGTGCGGTCAGGACGGCCGCCGCTGCGGCGACGAGTGCGCCGAGGGCGGCGCCGAGGCGTCGTCTTCGGGCGGGAGCGGCGTGGGTCACGGGTGTCCTCCTGGGGTGCGGCGGATGGTGCGCTCGGACAGGAAGCCGAGGAGTCGGAACCACGACTCCCTTGCGGCGTCGTGGTGTTGGACAGCCGCGAGTTCGAAATAGTTGTGCGGAGTCTGAGGAAAAGTCATGAACTCGTGCGCACAGCCGGCTTCGGTCAGCGCGGCGTCGAAGGCGGCGACCGCGCTCGGCGGGATGTGCTCGTCGGCGCCGCCCCAGAAGGCGAGGATCGGTGCGCTCAGCCCGGCCGCGAGCTGGGTCGGCCCGGGGGCGCCGTTGAGGGTGTCGGGGTAGCCGTAGAAGCCGACCGCGCCGGCCAGGCCGAAGCGCGGCGCGGCGGCGCGGAAGGCCTGGCGGCCGCCGAAGCAGAAGCCGAGTGCGACGACCTCCGGGGCGCCGAGCGCGCGCAGGTGGCGGATGCCCGCGGTGAGGTCGGCGTCCAGGCCCTCGGGGGTGAGGGCGAGCAGGTGCGGCAGCAGCCCCGGCAGCTCGCCGAATTCCGCCGCGCGGTCCCGCGGGACGGCGCCGGCGGTGCGGCCGTAATAGTCGAGGACGAGCGCCGGGAATCCCTGTTCGGCGAGCCGGACGGCGGTCTGCCGGTAGAAGGCGGAAAGGCCCTTGTTGTCCGGCAGGACGAGCACGCCCGGTCCGGCGGGGTGCTCCGGGCGGGCCAGGAAGGCGCCGAACGCGGCGCCGTCGGCCGAGGTCAGGGTGAGGTCGGCGGTCTCGGCGAGGGTGTGGGTGGCGGGGGTGAAGACGGGCGGGGCGGCATCGGCCTCGTAGCACACGGGAATTCCTTCGCGACAGCGGAAACGCCGGGCGCGCGGTGGGCGCGCCCGGCGTTCCGGAATGCTAGCGAGAATTCCCCGAGGAATTTCCCATCATATCGCAGGGGTGTTTTTTTCGAAAGACTTCTTCGATTCCGGAGTGGTCACGTTTGCGGGCCCCGCACCGCCGGGGGCGTGCTCCTCGGCCCGGCGCAGCGCCCCCGCGCTCAGCATCAGGGCCGCGGCGAGGGCGGTGACCACGCCGAAGGAGACGGTGAGCGAGGTGGCCTGGGCGAGGCCGCCGATGATCGCCGGGGCGATCAGCCCCGAGGTGTAGGTGACGGTGGCGACACCGGCGATGGCCTGGCTGGGGTTGCTGCCGATGCGGCCGGCCGCGGCGAAGGCCAGCGGGACCACCACCGCGACGCCGACGCCGATCAGCGCGAACCCGGGGACGGCGAGCGCGGGGCGGTCGGCGGCGACCACCAGTACTCCGCCGCCGGTGGCGATCGCCCCGCTCAGCCTGGCGGCCCGGACCGCGCCGAGCCGGCGGATCACCACGTCGCCGGCGAGCCGGCTGACCGCCATGGTGAGCGAGAACGCGGTGTAGGCGGCCGCCGCCACGGCGGGCGACGCGCCGGTGACCTCGCGCAGGTAGACGCCGCTCCAGTCCATCGAGGCGCCCTCGGCGAACACCGCGCAGAAGCCGACCAGCCCGATCACCAGCGAACTGCGCGGCGGCAGCGCGAAGCGCGGCGGCGCCTCGGCGTGCTCGGCGGCGCGCACGTCCGGCAGTGCGCCGCAGGCCGGCTGGGTGGCGAGCAGCAGGACGAAGGCGGTGATGCCGATCTGCAGCCGGGGGTCGACGTCCTGATGGACGGCCAGGATGCCGATCCCGGCCGCGACCAGTCCGCCCGCGCTCCACATCCCGTGCAGGCTCGACATGATGGAGCGGCCGAGACGCTGCTCGATCTCCACGCCCTGGGCGTTCATCGCCACGTCCGACATGCCCGCCGTCGCGCCGTACACCAGCAGGAACAGGCAGAGCACCGGCAGCGAGGGGGCGAACGCCGGCAGGGCCAGGGCCAGGCAGCAGAGCGACAGCAGCCCGGCGACCGACGCCCGTCCGCCGTAGCGGTGGACGACCCGCCCGGCCAGCGGCATTGCGAGCGAGGAGCCGATCGCCGGCATCACCAGGGCGAGGCCGAGCTGGCCGGGGGAGAGGCCGAGGTGGTCCTTGATCCACGGGATCCGGCTGACGAAGGTGCCGCCGACGGCGCCGTGCACGGCGAAGACGAGGGCGATGGCGATACGTGCGCGCCTCGCGCCGCCCGTGCCGTCCACGGGTGGTCCTGCTGGGGTCAGGCTGGTGGTCATCCGGCTCTTCCCTCCCCGTCGCGGTCGGTGCGGCGGTGCCCTGGGGGTGGTGTGGTGGGTGTGGTGGTGCCCGTCGACGTGGCAGTGCGGCGACGGTTCGATAAATTATCAGGAAGGGACACTGATAGAAACACTCTGGAAGGATGTCCGGCCATGACCACCGCGCGAACGGCCACGCCGAGCACCGCCCGGGCGATCAACGACCGGTTGGCGCTCAACCTGCTGCTCGACCAGGGGCCACTGACGGCGACCGAGCTGCGTGACCTCACCGGCCTCTCCCGGCCCACGGTCGCCGACCTGCTCGACCGGCTCCAGCGGACCGGCCTGGTCGCCGTCGTCGGCGAACGCGGCGAGCAGCGGCGCGGCCCCAACGCCCGGCTCTACGCGCTGGTCGCCTCCCGCGCCCACCTCGCCGCCTTCGACGTCCGCTCCGGCGGTGTCACCCTGGTCGTCGCCGACCTGGCCGGGCAGACCCTGGGCGGCACCGAGATCGCCGTCGCCGGGACCGGCTCCGACGCCGCCGCCCACCGCGACGCCGCCGGGCGGATCGTCCGCACCCTGCTCGACACCGCCCGCCGGGCCGGCGTCGAGCACCTGCACACCGTCGCCGTCGGCGCCCCCGGCCTGGTCGACCCCGCCACCGGCCGGCTCCAGTCCACCGGTGAACTGCCCGCCTGGCACGCCGAACTCCTCACCGCCCTGCACGACCTGCCCGGCACCGACGTGATCCTGGAGAACGAGGTCAACCTCGCCGGGCGGGCCGAGCACCGGATCGGCGCCGCCCGCGGCCGCGACGACTTCGTCCTCGTCTGGCTCGGCCACAGCGTCGGCGCCGCCGTCGTCCTCGGCGGCAGACTGCGCCGCGGCGCCACCGGCGGCACCGGCGAGATCTGCTTCCTGCCCGTCCCCGGCACCGTCGCGCTGCCGACCGACACCAGCTGCGAGGGCGGCTTCCACAGCCTGGCCGGCAGCGCCGCCGTCTGCGGGCTGGCCCGCGCCCACGGGCTGCCCGTCGGTCCGGCCGACGACGCCCCCGCTGCCGAGGCCGCCGTCCGGGCCGCCCTCGACGCGCTCGGCGACGGGCAGCCCGGCGGGCCGTTCCTGGACGAGCTGGCCGGGCGGATCGCCCTTGGCGCCTCCGCGGTCTGCGTGGTCCTCGACCCCGGCTGCGTCGTGCTCGGCGGTGAGATCGGCCGGGCCGGCGGCGCCGAACTCGCCGCCCGGGTGGAGCGGCGGCTCGCCGGGCTCTCCCCGCTGCGCACCGAGGTCCGCCCCGGCGAGGCCGGCGGCGGCGCGGTGCTCGCCGGCGCCGTGCTCACCGCCGGCGACGCCGTGCGCCGGGACCTCTTCGGGGAACCGTAGGCCCTGTGCGCCGGCGGCCGGCCGGTACGGCAGGATGGGCCGCGGAGCCGGGGCCGGGCGGGGGCGAACCACGGCCGTCCCCCCGGCCGACCGTCCGCACCACCGTCAGGAGTCGCAACCATGGGCCAGCCCGGGGCACCGGCCAACCCGTACCGCATCGGCGAGGCCGCGGCGCTGCTCGGCGTGAGCGCCGACACCATGCGGCGCTGGGTGGACGCCGGCCGGATCGCCGCCGAGCGCGACGAGAACGGCCACCGGATCATCGCCGGTGCCGAGCTGGCCGCGTTCGCCCGGGAACTCGCCCGCCCCGAGACCGCCGCCGCCGAGGGCCGCCCCTCCTCGGCGCGCAACCGCTTCCCGGGCATCGTCACCGATGTGGTGCTCGGCGACGTCGCCGCCCAGGTGGAGATCCAGGCCGGCCCGTTCCGGGTGGTCTCGCTGATCAGCCGGGAGTCGGCGGAGGAGCTGGAGCTGGTGCCCGGGGCACCCGCCACGGCCGTCATCAAGTCGACCAATGTGATGATCGAACTGCGCTGAGCGCCGACCGCCGAGGAGAGGACGCCCCCATGCCCCACGACCCGCTGCCGTCCACCCAGAGTGCCGTCCTCGCCGTCGAGGCGATGGCCGCCCGGCACGGCCGCTCGGTGCGCGCCAGTCACGACATCGGCGCCGACCGGACCTTCGCCGGGCTGGTCGGCACCGACGGCGGCGGCCGGGACGCATTCGCGGCGATACCGCACGAGGCGCTGGTCGAGATCTCCGGCGTCCCCGAGGTCACCGTCCGCCTCTTCGTCCACGACGAGGCCGTGGTCACCGTGGACGACATCGCCTTCGACGTGCCGCGCGACAGCGTCCCGGCGTTCCTGAACTCCGTGTGGACCGGCCTGGTCCACCTCAAGCAGCGGGTCTTCCCGCCCTCCTGCACCATGATCGTCACCGTGCCGGGCGAGCGGAGCTACCGTGAGGCCGTGACCCTGTACACCCTGACCCCGTGGCTGGCCGGCAAGCTCCGCTGACCCCGGCCGCCCGCGCGAAGACCGCCGCTCCGACCCGATGAACGGACCGATGAACGGACCGATGAACGGACCGATGACCGCATCCGCCGCCCGCCGCCCCGTCCTCGCCGTCGCCCACCGCGGCGACCCGTACCGCCACCGCGAGAACACCCTGCCCTCCGTCGAGTCCGCGTTCGCCGCCGGCGCCGACGCCGTCGAGGTGGACGTCCGGCTGACCCGCGACCGGGTCCCCGTCCTACTGCACGACGAAACCCTCGAACGCCTCTGGGGTGACCCCCGCCCGCTCTCCCGGCTCACCGCCGAGCAGCTCGACGCCCTCGACGACGGCCGCTACCGCGTCCCCACCCTCGCCGAGGCGCTCAAGGCCACCGCGGCCGCCGCGCCCGGCGCCACGCTCCTGATCGACCTCGACGACGCCGGCCCGGCCGCCGCCACCTGGGAGGTCGTCACCGGCCTCGGCGCCGAGCAGCGGGTCGGCTTCTGCGGCCCCGCCTCCGCCATGCTGGCCGTGCGCGCGCTCGCCCCCGACGCCGAGATCGCCCTCACCTGGAAGCAGCCCCGGCTGCCCGTGCGCGCCCTGCTCGACGACCTGCGCCCGACCTCCATCAACCCGCCGTTCGGCCTGGCCACCCCCGGCTTCACCGCCGCCGCCCACCAGGCCGGGCTGTCGGTCTCCACCTGGACCGCCGATCTGCGCCGCACCATGCGCAAGCTGAGCGAGGCCGGCGTGGACTCGATCACCAGCAACCGGATCGCCCTGCTGCGCGCCGTCCTGGACGGCCGCCGGTGACCGGCGGCCCGCAGGGGGAGGACGGCGGGGTGCTGGGCCCGCGGGCGCTCGGCCGCGCGCTGCTGGCCCGTCAGCACCTGCTGGAGCGCACCGACGCCGCCCCGGCCGCGATGATCGGGCACCTCGGCGGCCTCCAGGCCCAGGCCGCCCCGCAGCCGCCCTACCTCGGCCTGCTCTCCCGGCTCGACGGCTTCACCCCCGAGGCGCTCACCGACCTGATCGAGAGCCGGCGCGCCGTGCGGATCGCCCTCCAGCGCGGCACCATCCACCTGGTCACCGCCGAGGACTGCCTGAGCCTGCGGCCCCTGCTGCAGCCGCTGCTGGACCAGCAGTTGCGCACCACCTTCGGCAAGCGGCTGGCCGGCCTCGACCTCGACGCGCTCGCCGCCGAGGCCCGCGCCCTCGTGGAGGCGGAGCCGCGCACCTTCCAGCGGCTGGGCGCCGACCTGGCCGCCACCCGCCCCGGCCGCGACCCGGCCGCGCTCGCCCAGGCGGCCCGCTGCCTGCTGCCGCTGGTGCAGGTCCCGCCGCGCGGCCTGTGGGGACGCGGCGGCCCCGCCGCGCACACCACCGCCGAGGCCTGGCTCGGCCGGCCGCTCGACCAGGCGCCGCCGCCCGACGGCCTGGCGCTGCGCTACCTCGCCGCCTTCGGCCCGGCCACCGTGGCCGACCTGCAGAAGTGGTGCGGCCTCAGCCGGCTCGCCCCGGTGCTGAAACGGCTCGCCCCGGATCTGGTCACCTTCCGCGACGAGCAGGGCCGGCTGCTCCACGACCTGCCCGACGCGCCCCGGCCCGACCCGGACACCCCGGCGCCGGTCCGGCTGGTCGCGCCGTTCGACAACCTGCTGCTCTCGCACGCCGACCGCACCCGGGTGCTGCCCGAGGAGTACCGGCCGCGGGTGATGACCCAGAACGGCATCGTGCTCGGCAGCCTGCTGGTCGACGGCCTGGTCGCCGGGAGCTGGCAGCTGGCCGGCGAGGGCACCGGGGCGCGCTCGGTGACGGTCCGCCCGTTCGCGCCGCTCGGCCGGGCCGACCGCGCCGCGGCGCGGGCCGAGGCCGAACGGGTGCTCGCCTTCGCGGGCGGCGGCGACGAGGTCCGCTTCGAGGACGCCCGGTAGCGCGTTCGGCGCCCGGACGGGCGTGCGGGGCGGGGTGACTCGTTGGGGTGGCCCCACGGCGGTGCTCTGTGTCCGTACCGCCGGGGCTGGCTTGAATCGAGCCACCCTATCGAAGTGGAGTCGGCCATGGCCCCTGTGCACAACGGCGTCTACGCGATCGCCAAGCCCGACGAGCAACTGCTCACCCTCCAGGCCGCCAAGGAGTTCGTGGTGGTCCTGCCCCCGACCGGCGAGCCCGGCGAGCAGGAGTGGGAGGTGAGCGGCCTCGACAACGGAAACGTCGTCATCAGGAACCTCCGGCACCAGAGCCACCTCGGCCTGGACGGTCCGCCGGAGGTGAACCAGCAGGTCCGGGGCACCGTCGAGGCGTTCGAATGGGCGCTGTACCAGGCCGCCGAGCCGTTCTCCTTCCACGTCGTCCTCCCCGGGGGCCCGGTCGACGGCCAGGAGCTGGCGCTGGACCTGAGCGTGCTGGACATCTTCCCGCAGCGGACCGCGCTGCGACCGCTGGAGGTCCAGGACCAGCGGCAGGCGTGGCTGTTCCAGTCCCACGAGTGAGTGACGGCGTGCCCGCCCCGGCCCGGTGGTTCCGCGAGCACCGGGGCGGGACGCGCCCGAAGGTGAACAAAGTGGGCACATGATCGTATTTTCTGCTGAGATGGGGCAGACCGGGACCGATCGACCGGACGGAGGAACGGATGCCGGGTCAGACTCCGCCCGAACGGCGGCCCGCCGACCACCGCCGCCCCTACCTCATGCTGCCGGCCCCCGTCCGGGCCGCCGCCGCGTGGTCCGCGGCCCTGGTGCTGCTCATCACCGTCGCCTCGCTGGTCGTCTTCGCCCTGGTCGAACTGCGCGCCGCCACCGTCCCGGTGATCCTGGCCCTGCTCGGCACCTCGCTGCTCCAGCCGGTGATGCCGTGGATGGTCCGACGCGGCGTCAGCCGGTCGATGGCCGCCGGCCTCACCTGCGCCGTGCTGGTGGCCGCCGTCGGCACCGTGATCGCCCTGCTGGTCAACTCCCTGGTGCACAGCGCCCCGCAGATCGCCGCCGCGCTCCAGGAGGCCGGGGACCGGCTCGCCGAGTGGCTCGGCCCGTTCGGCGAGAAGATCCGGCACGTGCTGGACAACGCCCAGGGCGAGACCAACACGCTCGTCACCACCCTCACCGACAGCGTGCTCTCCGGTCTCGGCCTCGCCACCCAGATCGCCACCGGCGGCGTGCTGGCCCTCGCCCTGGTCTTCTTCTTCCTGCGCGACGGGCACCGCACCGGCGACGTCATCCGCTCCTACCTGCCCGAACGCACCGCCGAGACGGTGGTGGCCTGCGGCGAGCGGGCCTTCGAGGCGATGGCCGGGTTCATGCGCGGCACCACCCTGATCGCCCTCATCGACGCCTTCTTCATCACCGTCGGCCTGCTCGTGCTCGGTGTGCCCGGTGCGCCCGGCCTCGGCGCGCTGGTCTTCATGGGCGCCTACATCCCGTTCGTCGGCGCCTTCCTGTCCGGCACCGTCGCCGTGCTGGTCGCCCTCGCCGACGGCGGCCTGGGCACGGCGCTCTGGGCGCTCGGTGTGGTGGTCGCCGTCCAGGTCGTCGAGGGCAACATCCTCCAGCCGCTGATCCAGAGCCGCACGGTCGAGCTCCACCCGGCCACCATCATGGTCGCGGTGGTGGCCGGCTCCGGGATCGCCGGGATCATCGGCGCACTGCTGGCCGTCCCGGTCTGCGCCGCCGGGCTCGGGGTCGTCTCCGTGCTGCGCGGCGACCCCGGCCGGCGGCGCCGCGCCGACCACGACGCCGACGGGGACGCCGCCCTCGCGGACGCGGCTCAGCAGTAGGTCAGCGGGCGGCCGCGCCGCAGCGCGTACTCGGCGCCGCGCAGGAAGACCGCGGCGTAGAACGCGACGTCCAGGTCCTGCGTCCACCGGCCGGGGGAGACGGCGGCCGCGGCGGCCGCGTGCTCCTCGAACCAGGTGCTGATCGCCAGGTCGTCGCAGTGCTCGGGCAGGCCCGGCGGAAGCGCCAGCAGCTCCGCCAGCCGCCGGGCGGCGGCCAGGGCCCGGTGGGCGTCGCCGACCGCCGTGACGTCGTTGTACGCGCACTCCACCGGCAGCACCAGTGGCGCGTCCAGCTCCCTGGGCAGCAGCACGTCCCAGCCGACCAGCGCCTCCAGCGTGCCGTCGGCCAACTCCCCGCAGAACTCCGAGAAACCGGAGATCGGGCGGTACATCTTCTCCTCGAAGTCCAGCCCCGGCCCCGCCCGGAGCTCCACCGGCGGCGGGTAGGCGAACGGCGGCAGCCCGCGCCCGGCCAGCGCCGCGTCGATCTCCCGGCCCACCGGCCCGAACACCTCGTCGTCGGCCCAGTCGTCGGCCGCGACACTCACCAGATAGACACCCATGGCGGCGACGCTAGACGGTGCCACCGACAATCCGCCGCCGCCGCGAAATCCGTTTGCCCGGACGGGGCGGGTCGGGGAGAGTGCCGCTGATGTGCGGAGAGGGGCGGAACGGGACATGACGATGGAACGGATCGTGGTGGCGGACGCGGCCGCCGGGCCCTACGGGATCACCGTGGGACCGGACGGCGCCCTCTGGTTCACCCTGGTGCACGCCGGGGAGGCCGGGCGGCTGGCGGCCGACGGGAGCGTCACCCGGTACGGGCTCGGCGCGCCCGGGTGCGGGCCCGCGGTGATCACGGCCGGCCCCGACGGCGCGCTCTGGTTCACCCGGATGCGTGACCACCGGATCGGCCGGATCACCGTCGACGGCGAGGCCGGTTCCTTCGCCCTGCCGACCGGGGACTGCGGGCCGTACGGCATCGCGGCGGGCCCCGACGGCGCCCTCTGGTTCACCGAGCTGAACGCCGGCCGGATCGGGCGGATCACCGTGGACGGCGAGGTGACCGAGTACCCGCTGCCGGTCGCCGGCGGCTACCCGTCGATGATCACGGCCGGGCCGGACGGCGCGCTCTGGTTCACCCTCAACCAGGCCCACGCGATCGGGCGGATCACGGTCGACGGCGAGGTCGCGCTGCACCCGCTGCCCACCGGGGGCGCCGCCCCCGTCGGCATCGCCCGGGGCGGCGAGGCGCTCCGGTTCGTCGAGATCGGCGCCGGCCGGGTCGGGCGGATCACCGTGGACGGCGAGGTGACGGAGCATCCGCTGCCCGATCCCGGCGCCCGCCCGCACGCCGTGGCCGCCGGCCCGGACGGGCGGCTCTGGTTCACCGAGTGGGCGGCCGGCCGGATCGGCTGCCTCACGCCCGACGGCCACTACACCGGCCATCCGCTCCCGGCCGGGAGCGCCGAGCCGCACGGCATCGCCGTCACGGCCGACGGCACCGTGTACGCGGCGCTGGAGACCGGCGAGATCGTCCGGCTGGTCGCCTAGGGCGGAGCCCCGGCGGCGCGGACCCGGGCTGCTCCACCGGACACGCCTCGGCCCTCACCGGTGGTGGGCGGCCGGGGTGTGGCCGAAGGTGCGGCGGAAGACGTCGATGAACGCGCTGGCCGAGGCCCAGCCGCAGCGGTGCGCCACCGCGGTGACCGGGACGTCCTCGGCCAGCAGCCGCAGCGCGTGGTGCAGCCGCAGCTGGGTGCGCCACTGCGGGAAGGTCATGCCCAGCTCCTCGCGGCAGAGCCGGCTCAGCGTGCGCTCACCGGCCCCGGCGGCCCGGCCCAGTGCGCCGAGCGTGCGGCCGTCGGCCGGGTCGGCGTCCAGCAGCGCGGCGAGGGCCGCGAGCCGCGGGTCGCGCGGCACCGGCAGGTGCAGCGGCTGTTCGGGCGCCCGGCGCAGCTGGTCCAGCAGGACGGCCAGCATCCGCCGCCCCTCCGGCGTGCCCTCGGTGCCCGGGCGGCTGTAGGCGACCAGCAGTTCGCGCAGCAGCGGGCCCACCGCCAGCACGGCCGGGCGGGTCAGCCCGAGCGGATTGTGACCCAGCGGCAGACCGACCGTGTGGAGCACGGTGGGCCCGTAGGCGCGGTGCCGGTGGCCGGTGCCGGCGGGGATCCACAGCGCCCGGGTCGCGGGGGCGACCCAGGTGCCCGCGGCGGTGGTCACCGCCAGCACGCCCCGGCCCGCGTAGACGATCTGGTGCGCCTCGTGGCGGTGCTCGGAGACGGTCGCGCCGGCGGGCAGCGGGCGGGTGACCGTCAGATCCGGCAGCAGGCGGGAATTCGGCATTGCCTGGCATTTTATCGGAAGTCCGCCACCGCCCGGCGGCCCGAGGATCGCTCCGTGACCACTCTCCGATCCTCCCGTCCCGCCCCCGGCACCGCCCGGATCGCGGTGCTGGCGGCCGGCCACGCCGCCGTCGACCTCTACCAGGGCGTCGTGCCCGCCCTCGTCCCCTTCCTCGTCGCCGGACGCGGCCTCGACTACGGCTCCGCCGCCGGGGTCGTGCTGGCCGCGACCCTGCTCTCCTCGATCGTCCAGCCGCTGTTCGGCGCGCTCACCGACCGCTGGGCGATGCCCTGGCTGATCCCGGCCGCCACCGCCGCCGCCGGGATCGGCGTCGGGCTGGCCGGGGTGGCCGGCCCCTATCCGCTGCTCTGCGCGGCGGTCGCGCTCTCCGGGGTCGGGGTCGCGGCCTACCACCCCGAGTCCGCGCGGCTGGCACGCGCCGCGAGCGGCGACAGCCACACCCGGATGGGCTGGTTCGCGCTCGGCGGCAACATCGGTTTCGCGCTCGCCCCGCTGATGGTGGGTCCGGTCCTGGCGGCCGGCGGGCTCGGCGCCACCCCCTGGCTGGCGCTGCCGGCGCTCGCCGCGGCGCTGCTCACCGCGCCGGTGGTCCGCACCCTGGCCGCCCGCGCCGCCACCGGACCCGCCGCCGACGCCGCGGACGGCGCGCGGCGCGACGACCGGACCGCCTTCCTGTGGCTCTCGGCGGTGATCGGCTGCCGCTCGGTGGTCTTCGTCGGGCTGAGCTCCTTCGTGGCCCTCTACGCCCGCCAACGGCTCGGCGGCGGCTCCGGGGTGGGGACGGCGGCGCTGTTCACCCTGTTCGCCGGCGGCGCGGTCGGCACGGTGCTCGGCGGCTGGTGCGCCGCCCGCTGGGGCCGGGTGCGGACGGTGCGGCTGTCGTACGCGGCCGCCGTCCCGGCCGTCGCCGGACTGCTGCTGGTGCCCGGCCCGGCCGCCCTCTACGGCTTCTCGGCGCTGATCTCGCTGGCCCTGTACGTGCCCTTCTCGCTCCAGGTGACGCTGGGCCAGGACTACCTGCCGAGCCGGATCGGCACCGCCAGCGGGGTGACCCTCGGCCTCGCGGTCAGCGTCGGCGGCCTCGCCGGTCCGGCCATCGGGCTGCTCGCCGACCACGCCGGCCTGCGCACCGCGCTCGCCCCGCTGGCGGTGCTGTGCGCGCTGGCCTGGCTCCTCGCCCGCCGCCTGCCCGAGCCGGGCGCCGACGGCGCCGCGCCGACCCCGGTCGCGGCGGCCGGGCCCGGTGCAGCCGACGTCCGGTGCGCCGGCGCCCCGTCCGACGCCCTCGGCGAGCCGGCACGACGAGGCCCGTCCCATGGGCGGTGATGACGAGCCGGACCCGGTCCCGGGCGCCCGGTCCGGCGAGCGACGGCCCGCACCACGCGGTGCGGGCCGTCGCCCCCTGCACAACCTCGCCCGAACCGCCTGAACCAGCAGGCCGGACCACACACCGGCCTGCCGGCACCCGGGCTTCTGGAACACGCTTCAGCGGACGTTGCCCGACTGCTGCGTCGGCCCGGCCGCCGGTGCGGCCTCGGCCTTCGGTCCGGTCCCGGCCCCAGGGCCGGTCGTCGGGCGCATCCGTGACGCGACGACGAGCGTGAGGACGACGACCGCGGCCATGGCCAGGAAGACGTCGGAGTAGGCCGAGCCGTCGGCGCCGGAGTGGAGGGGGTTGACGGCATCACCGCCGCCCTGCTGCCGTGCGGACACCAGCACGCCGAACACGGCGGGGCCGGTACCGGCCCCGAGGAACTGGGCCCCCTGGAGGATCCCGAGGCCGACGCCGACCTGATCCGGGGGCAGTGCGCTCGCCGCGGCGCCGATGACGGTGGTCATCACGACCGTGAAGCCGATGCTCAGCCCGAGGACCCCGGCTCCGGCGAAGACCACCGAGGAGCCGCCGGCGAAGGACGAGAGGAACAGCGAGAACAGCCCGAGGAGGCCGAGCCCGCAGAGCACCAGGACCCGCGCGTCGACACGGCCTGCGAGGCGTCCGATCCACGGCGACAGGAGCGCGGTCACGACCCCGGCCGGGATCATCACCAACGCGCCCTTGCCCGGGGTGAGTTCGTCGACCTCCACCAACAGCAACGGGACGAACACCAGGCCGCCGAGGTTGACGGCCATGGCCGGAAACGCGACGAGGACGCCCGTCCGGTAGACGCGGTCGGCGAACAGCGACGGCGGTACGAACGGCTGGTCGACCCGGACGGTGCGCAGCCCGAAGAGTGCGAGCGCCGCGATCGCGGCCAGGAGGCTGCCCCAGGACAGGGGGTCGGTGAAGCCGGAAACCTGCGCCCGGGTCATGCCGAACAGGACGAGACCGGCTCCGAGGCCCAGGAGTGCGCCACCGGGGAGGTCGAGCCGACCCGAGCCCCGCGCGGTCCCGTGTCAATCGGGCCTGCACGCGCGTGCTTCGGGGCGGGCGGTCACGGGGTGGCGCAGAGCTCGGTGGCAAGGGCGCAGAGGGCGGCGCGGTCGGGGCGGCCGGTCTTGGCGAGGAGGTTGGCGAGGTGCTTCTCCACCGTACGGGGGGAGATGGACAGTTTGCGGGCCAGTTCCTGGTTGCCCGGGCGGTCGGCGAGCAGGACGAGCACCTCGTACTCGCGGACCGTCACCCCGCAGGTGCGCAGGCCCGCCGGCAGGGCGTCGCGGCCGCCGCGGTGCTGGGCGACGCTCGCGCCCGCCCGGCGCAGCAGGGTGCGGCAGGCGGCGGCCACCGGCTGGACCTCCAGCTGGTGGAAGTACTCCTCGGCGGTGCGCAACCAGGCCACCGGCTCGCCCCAGCCGTCGGTGAGCGCGGCCTCGGCGGCGAGCCGCAGCGCCAGGTGGTGCGCGAGCGGGAAGGCCGCGGCGCCCGGACGGGCCTCGGCGAGGGCGCGGGCGGCCTGCTCCGGGCGGCCCTCGCGGCCCAGCACCACCGCGTCGGCGAAGCGCAGGAACTGGCGGTTCCAGGCCAGTTCGGCGGCGGGCACGGCGGCGGCCCGGTCCAGTTCGGCGCGGCCCCAGCGGCCCTCGACCACCTCCAGCAGCGGGTGCAGGCCGTGCCGGCCGGCCAGGTAGAACACGCTGGGGTGCTCCTCCTCCCAGGCCAGCCCCGCATCCAGTTCGGCGCGGGCGGCGGTGCGGTCCTCGGCGAGCAGCGCGCCGACCGCCCGGCAGAGCCCGTAGCGCAGCGGCGTCAGGAAGGACTCCTCGCCGCCGGCCTGGCGGAACCGGGTCAGTTCGCGCTCCATCTCCCGGGTGCGGCCGAGGTGGGCGGCGAGGGTGGCGGAGGAGAGCAGCAGGTAGCGGTGGGCGGCGAGGTTGTGCAGCCGGGCGGTGGCGTCCAGGCAGCGGTCGACGGTGGTGCGGGCGGTCTGCCATTCGCCGCGCATCACGGCGTTCATCGCGAGCAGGCCGTCGAGGGTCTGGGTGAGCACGATCGCGCCGAGCCCGGCGGCGGCCTCCCTGGCCCGCTCCAGGCGGGTGCCGTCGCCGGTGCGCATGAAGGCGTTGGCGCCCAGCCGCAGCATCGCCTCGACCCGCCAGACCGGCAGGGCGTGCGCCTCGGCGACGGCCAGCATCCGTTCCAGGCAGGCGTCGGCGGCGTCGAAGCCGCGTTCGCGGGCGAGCAGGGCGAGCAGCTGCCAGGCCTGGCAGGCGACCACCGGGAGGCCGGAGCGTTCGGCCACCTCGGCGGCGCGACGGGCGCGGTGTTCGGCCCCGGCGAGCCGGGCGGCGGCGTCCGGGGCGTCCGGGGCGCCGTCCGGGCGGCCGTCGGGGGCCGCCGGGGCGTGGTCCGGCAGCAGCGCGAGGTGCCCCTCGACGACGGCCAGCGCGGCGTCCTGCTCGGGGCGGGGCCGCCCGGCGGTGAGGGCGCGCACGGCGGCCACCTGGGCGGCCGCGTCGGCGGAGCGTTCGGCCATCACCGCCGCCCAGGCGAGCCGGGTGTGCAGCTCGATGCGGCGCTCGACCGGCGGGGCGCTGCCGGCGGCGGGCGCGGGCGCGACCGGCGGCAGGGTGCGGACCAGGTCGAAGGCGCGGTCCAGCTGCCCGGACTCGGCCAGGGCGGGCAGCAGCCGCTCGGTGATGCCGGCCCGTTCGGCGTCCCCGGCGAGTTCGTGCGCGCGCT
Organism: Kitasatospora sp. NPDC058115; assembly: GCF_042884635.1. Lineage (NCBI taxonomy): Bacteria > Bacillati > Actinomycetota > Actinomycetes > Kitasatosporales > Streptomycetaceae > Kitasatospora > Kitasatospora sp. NPDC058115. Next base: position 198,015 of record NZ_JBHVTL010000002.1, on the reverse strand, counting down.
CCAGCAGGACCACCGCGGACCCGGCCGCGCCGGCCTCCAGCACCCGCCGGCCGGCCTCCGCGAAGTGCACCGCCGCGCCCGCCCGGTCGCCGCCGTCCAGCAGCAGCGAGGCGACCAACTGACGGCGTTCGTCGGCGAGTTCGGGATCGGCGCGGAGGATGGCGTGGGCCGCCCGGCGGGCCAGCGCGGCACGTTCGGCGGGGGCCAGGGCGGCCGTCACCGCGTCGGCGGTCAGCGCGTGCCGGAAGGCGTAGCGGTCCGGGGCGGCGCCGTCCGGCACGATCACATTGGCCTCGGAGGCCGAGCGCAGATGGCTGAACAGGGTGCGGTCGTCGTAGCCGGTGATCAGTTGCACGGTGGTCACCGAGAAGCGGCTGCCCAGGGTGGCCGCGGTCAGCAGCAGGTCCCGCACCTGCGGGTCGAGTTGGTCGATCCGGTGGCCCCAGCTGCGGACGATGGTGCTGGGCACGCCGGGTCGCGAGCCGTCGGCGAGCGCCCAGCGGCCGTCCTCGCCCCGGCGCAGCGCGCCCGAGTCCAGCAGGTCGGCGAGCAACTCCTCGACCAGGTACGGGCAGCCGTCGCCGCGTTCGGTGAGGTGCTCGACCAGCGCGGACGGCAGGTCGGCGCGCTCGCCGTCCAGGATCGCGGCGGCCAGCGCGGCCACCTCGGCGGGCGGCAGCGGCCGCAGCTCGGTGACGGTGGCGGCGCGGCGGCGCTCGGCGGCCCGCACCAGCTCCAGCGCCGGCCCCGGTTCGGCGCGCAGGGTGGCGAGCAGCAGCACCGGCAGGCCGGCCAGGTTGTCGACCAGGTACTCCAGGACGGCGACGGTCTCCGCGTCGGTGTCGTGGAGGTCCTCCAGGAGCAGCACGCAGCCCTGTTCGCGGCCGAGCACCGCGAGCAGCCGCAGCAGCGCCTCGGCGAGCTCGACCACCGTCTCCGGGTAGCCGCCCGCGCCGGGTGCCGCCGCGCCGTCCCGCCACTCGGGGACCAGCCGGGCCAGCGCCGGCCGGTAGGGGGCGAGTTCGGGGTCGGTGGGCGGGCCGGCGGCCCGGAACCGGGAGGAGAGCGCCTCGATCAGCGGCCGGAACGGTGTCACCGTGCCGGTGGAGCTGCCCCGCCCGCGCAGCACCGGAAGGCCCAGCCCGTACGCCTGGTAGGCGCATTCGCCGGCCAGCCGGCTCTTTCCGATGCCGGCCTCGCCGAGCAGGAAGACCGCCCCGCCGCCCTGTTGGCGGGCGGTGGCCAGCGCACCACCGAGCATCGCCAGCTCGGTGGCACGGCCGACGGTGATCGACGACGTGGTCCGCATGGCCGCAGGCTACTTGACAGGGTATCGGTTCTGAAGAGTGGTGGGTCGGACACGGAGCGGACACGGCACCACCACCGGGTGGTTGCCGTACGACCACATGCGGAGCGCGGGCCCCGCGGGCGGCGTCGGCGGGGCCGTCGTCCGGTCGGTCCCCGGCTCGTCGTCGGCCCCGGTCCGTCGTCGGCTCCGGTCCGTCGTCGGGTCCGCCGCCGAGGGGCTGCCCGTTCCTCGGCGGCGGAGGTCCGGCCGGTCACGGCCGGGGTGGTGCGGGGTGGTGCGGGGTGGTGCGGTGGTGCGGGCCGTTCTCAGAAGGGCGTGGTCATCGTCGGGAACTCGACGATCGGCGGGATGGCCCCGCCGGTGCCGGCGAGCAGACGCGAACGCAGGCCCAGGCCGCTCCCCGGGCGCAGGCGGATCTCGCCGGCCGGGTGCTCGGCCGTCTCGCCGGGGCGGGCGGCGGATTGCGGCGGGGTGAGCCGCTGGTCGTGGTCGTGCATGGGTCTTCGCTCCGTTTCGGGTCGTGGAGGTCGGTCCGGATGTGGTGCGGACCGTGCGGATGTCCGCTGGCAAGGACGTCGCACGGGTGGCGCCGGTTCGGTCGGGACGACAGGGACGGGTGGTGCGGGCCGCGTGTGGGGGCGCGAGCCGTGGTGCGTGGGGGCGTGGGGGCGGGCGGGGCCCGCTCGGGCGGGTCAGCCGAGCGCGGCCGGGCTGTGTGGGGCGGAGCGGGACGCCGCAGGCACCCGGGGGCGCAGCAGCAGGGCGGCCGGCACCTGTTCGGGGAAGCCGAGGCGGAGCAGCCCGTGCCCGATCCCGGCGAGGCCGGTGAGCAGCCCGGGGTGGGCGACGTGGTCGGGGGTGCCGGAGCGCGGACCGTCCTGGTCGACGGCGGCCAGCAGCGCCCCGGCCCGGCGGACCCACGGGGTGCGGCCGGCGGCGGGACCGTGCCGGCCGAGCAGTTCCAGCACGCCCAGCTCGCCGTGGCAGAGACTGTGGTCGCCGAGCGGTGCGGCGCGGGCGGTGTTCCGCACGGCGCGCTGGGCCCAGTCGGCGAGCCGGCGGTCGGCGAGCGCGAGCGGACTGTCCACCACGGCGAGCGCGACGCCCGGGCGTCCCCGGCACCAGGAGCCCTCGCGGGAGCGGACGGCGGTGGCGGCGTGCAGGGCGGCCAGACCGGCCCGGTGGTGCGGGCCCGCGGCGGGTTCGCCGACGGCCTCGGCGTAGCGCAGCAGGGCCCAGCCGACCCCGGCCGAGCCGTGCGCGAACCCGGCGGCGGCGGGGGCGGGCCGGGCGGCGAGCCGCTCGGCGCAGCGGCCGGCGGCGGCCAGGGCGGCGGCCGACGCGGGCCCGGTGGCATCCGCGGCGTGCACGGCGAGCAGCGCGGCGAGCCCGCCGGCGGTGCCGCTGTGCACACCGGCGTCGTCCTCGCCCGCGGCCGCGGCCGCGGTGAGCGCCACCGCCGGGCCGGTCCAGGCCGCGACCAGCGGATCGCCGAGCAGCCGGGCGAGTTCGGCGAGGGCGTAGGCGATCCCGCCGAGGCCGGCGAAGGCCCCGGAGCCGACGGCGGCCGGGTGGCCGGGGTGGGCGCCGAGCGAGTCGAGCAGCCCGGGGACGGGCGCCAGCGACCGGCGGGCGACCTCGGCGTAGCGGTCGGTCCCGGTGAGCGCGGCGAGCTGGGCGAGGAACAGCGCCGTGCCGGTGTAGCCGCCGGCCAGGTCCGCGCCGAGCGGCCGCACCCGCCAGTAGCGGTCGGCGAGCAGTTCCAGCCCGAGCCAGTTGGTGCGGGAGCGGCCCTGGTAGGCGGCGGCGACGAGCTGGTCGCCGAGGCCCCGGGCGGCGGCCAGCAGCTGTTCGGGCTCGGGGGCGGTGGCCCAGACGTTCTCGGGCACCGGGCGGCCGGGCCGGTGGGCGGGAGTGCCGGCGGCGCCCGCCATGGCCGCGCGGACGATCCACTCCTGGTCCTTGCGGTCGACGGAGCCGAGCGCGGCGAGCTTGGCCTCGGCCCGGGCCAGTCCGGTGGCGGCCAGTTCGCGGGGCAGCCGGCGGCCGTCGGAGGTCCACAGGTCGCGCGAGCCGGGGCGTGCGGTGAAGAACGGGACGTCGCCGGTCCACAGGTCGGCGACCTCGTGGTCGGCCAGCCCGGGGCGGCCCGGGTCGTCGACCGCGTCGGTGCGCAGCAGGTCCAGCACCGCCTGCCGGGCGCCCGCCTCGCGCAGCACGTCCGGGTGGGTGGACTCGTCGAGCAGCCGGGCGTAGACCCGGGTGGCCCGCGGCACGACCCGCACCTCGGCGTCCGCGAAGCAGCGCAGCAGCCCGCGCGGGCCGGTGAGGTCGTCGCGCCCGGCGGCGAGCGCGGCGTACCCGGCGCGGAAGCCGTCCACCAGCGCCTCGGTGTGCTCGGCGGGGTCGACGGGCGCGCCGCCCAGCCGGGGCCGGTTGTGCGCCTCGCCGAACGGGCGGGGGCGGCGCACCAGGCGCATCTCGTCGGTGCCGGCGGCCGACCAGTCCACGCCGTCCACGGGGGACAGCCGCCGGCCGGTGCAGCCGCCGCCGATGCCGGAGACGTCCACGGCGCCGTCGTCGCCGATCAGCAACTGCGGCAGCAGGCCGACCCGGTGGACGGACTCGGCGAGCGCGCGGGCCGCCGGGTCCTCGGCGGGGCCGGAGGCGGAGTCGGGAGCGGAGGCGGAAGCGGCACCGGAGGCGGGAGCGGTGCCGGAGGCGTCGGCCGGTGGATGGAACAGCGTCTCGACGTCCACCAGCACCGGGTGGTCCCCGCAGGCGACCAGGTTCTCGAAGTGCAGGTCGGTGCCGTCCAGGACGTGCAGCAGGGCGAGCAGCGCGCCCTGACGCCGGTAGAAGCGCTCGACGTCGTAGCGGGTCAGGCAGGGCCGGGCCTCGGCGTACTCGGTCCAGCCGTGCGAGCCCCGGTCGAGCAGGCCCAGCGCGCGCAGCCGGGGCACCCCGGGGCGCCCGCTGTACCAGCCGAGCAGCGCGTTGAAGTGCCGGTGCGCGGCGGGCGGCCGGGGCCGGTGGACCACGGCGGTGCCGTTGGCGAAGTGCAGCACGGCGACGGCCCGCCCGCGCCGGTGGCGGTCGCCCGCGTCGGCGGTGACGGCGACCAGCGCGCCCGGGTCGCGGCCGCGCAGCAGCCCGGCGACCAGCAGCGCCCGGTCGGTGGTGAACCGGTCGAGCAGTTCGGCGTGGGCGTCGGCGGCGTCCAGGCAGGCCCGGGCGAGCAGCCGGGCCAGCACCGGGTACGAGCGCAGCAGCGCGGCCAGGCCCTCACGGCGGGCGGTCAGCGCGAGGAACGAGCGGAACCGCTCCTGCGGGGTGCCGCCGGCCAGCCGCCCGGCGGCACGGGCGGTGTGGAGCTCCAGGACGAGGGTGCGCGCGGCGGTCCGGGCCAGCCGTTCGGTCAGCCGGGCGGTGAACTCGGCCCGCAGGGCGGCCAGATCGATCCGGCCCAGCTGGTCGGCGGCGCGCACGGCGGGGGAGAGCGAGGTCAGCAGCCGCACCTGGGCGCGTTCGGCGAAGGGCTGCAGGACGAGCGCAAAGCCGCTCAGACCCGGGTAGGCCGCGCGCGGCACCATCGGGCGCACCGGTGCGGCGGCCACCGCGGCCTCGGTGAAGGCGGCCCAGTCCGGGCGGGCGGCCGGGACCGGCCGGCCCGGCGTCAGGCCCCGCTCCCACCACGGGGGGCCACCGGCACGGGGGGACCGGAGCCGACCGGGGTGGGAGCGGGGAGTCTGTGCGGGTGACGCGACCGGTGCTGCGGTCTCTCCTGCGGTCGGTGGTGCGGGGAAGTCGCCGGGCATCGGAGTGTGCGGGAACGGTGTGGCCGAGGGGACCGCCGCTGCGACCGGGCCCTGAACCGGTCCGGCGCCCCCGTCGGGGCGCGTGCTGCGCACGGCGTCCACCTCTGCCACCACCGCACCTCCGATGCCGGGAGAGGGCGGCGCTGCCGTCGAAGGCGCCGCCCTCGCTGCTGATCCTGTCGCCGCGGTGGCCGTCGGGGCATGGGGGACGGGCCCCCATCTTTGTGACGGCGGGCCCGCACGATCCGCCGCGCCCCCGCCCATCGGCGGGGTCGGCCCGGTACCGCAGAGCTACCGCCGCGCGAACAGCAGCTGCGTGGCCACCGCGGGACGCCCGTTCATGGTGAGCACCGGGAGCTCGCGTTCACCGGCCGGTTCGAACGCGGCGAACAAGGCGTCCAGCCACGCCCGGGTGTGATGGCGGCAGACCGCGCCGTCGCTCGTCGTGAACACCCCGAACCGGCCGTGGTGCGCCTCGTCGCGCCGGTAGCGCTCCTGGTTGCGCTCGTCGGGCTGGAGCAGGTAGTCGCTGACCTGGAGCAGGCCGCCCGGGCGCAGCACCCGGTGCAGTTCGGCGACCAGGGCCCGCTGCGCCGCGTCGCCCGGGACGCAGGTGAGCACGGCGAACAGGAAGGCCGCGTCACAGGTGCCGTCCGGCCGTTCGAGGAGTGGCGGGCGGTCCAGCACGGTGAAGCGGGCGGCGGGCTGTTCGGCGCGGGCGCGGGCGATCAGCCCGGGGGAGACGTCCACCCCCTCGACGTCGGTGAAGCCGAGTGCGGTGAGCTCCCCGGCGAGCCGTCCGTAGCCGCAGCCGTAGTCGAGCAGGGCGGCGTCCCGGGCGAGGCGGTCCGTCCAGGCGGAGTGCAGGGGGTGACCGAAGGTCTTGGTGGTTCCGGTGGAACTCCAGTACGCGGACTGGTCGTCGGAGGCCGGCATGGGCCGATGATGCCACGGGTGGACGCAGGGCCGTGCGCCCGGGGTGCGCCGGGGCGGTCCGGGGGGCGTTGCGGAGTGTTCCGGGGACGAAGGGGCCGGTGGGCGCGGGCCGATGGGGCCGTTCGGCCCTTGTGAGCGGCGGACCGGGGCGGGAAGGTGATCGCCGCGCCGCAGTGCGGGGACCGCAGGGGGCGGATCGGCGCGGCAGGACCGGAGCGCGGTGGAACGGGAAGAGGCCTGAGGTGGGCGAGTTGGTCACGGTGCGGGTGTGCGAGGGGATTTCGCGGGGCTTCGCGGCCGATGCGAGGGCCCGGATCGCCGCCGTGGTGGGCGGGGCGGACGCCCTGGTGGAATCGTTGCGGGTCCGGGTCGGGACCATCGGCGCGGCGGGCTCCCCGGACGGGGCGGACCGCGCGGGAGTCCTGGCCCAGGTCAACGCCGAGGTGGACGGCCGGCGGATCCGCGTCCAGGAGGCGGCCGCCGACCTCGGCGAGGCGCTGGACCGGCTCGCGGACGGCCTGCGGGCCCGGATGACCGCCGTCACCGCGGGCTGGACGCCGCGGCCGTGGCCGCGCCGGATCCGCACCCGGGCCCTGCCGACGGCCGCCGGGCCCGGGCTGCCGGAGGACCGCCGGACCGCCGTCGCGCGGACCGCGGTCGTCGAGGCCGCCGCCGCGGAGGCCGCCGTCGCACGCGCCGGACTCCCGTACCCGGCCCGGTCGCAGCGCATCGTCCGGCGCAAGCAGGCCCAGCTGGTGTGGTGCTCGCCGGACGCCGCGGCCCGCACCATGGACGCGATGGACTACGACATCCACCTGTTCACCGACCCGGCCACCGAGACCGACGCGGTGGTCTACCGGGTCGGCCCGACCGGCTACCGGCTGGCCCGCACGGTGGCGGCCGGTCCGCCCACCCGCCCGGCCGTCCCGCTGACGCTGAGCCCGTGCGGCGCGCCGGAGCTGACGGAGGATCAGGCTGTCGGCCGGCTGACCGCCGCCGAACTGCCCTACCTGTTCTTCGCCCAGCCCGGTTCGGGTCGCGGCCGGGTGCTCTACCGGCGCTTCGACGGCGGCCTCGGTCTGATCGCGGCCGCCTCGTGAGCGACGACTCCGTGCGCCGCCGGCTGCGCGCGCGGCGCCGCTCCCGCGGGTCGCAGCCGCAGGCCCGCCGCTCCGCGTCGGTGGTCCGCCCCCGGACGCCCGTCGAGCCGCCCTCGCGTGAGCCGGCGCAGCGCGAGCCGGCGCAGCGCGAGCAGGTGCCCGCCGAACCGGCGCGGCGCCCGTCCGCCCCGCCGCGCGAACTCGTGCCGCTGGAACGGGCCGAGGCGCTGCGGCTGCTGGGCGGTGCGCCGTTCGGCCGGATCGTGTTCACGGTCCGGGCGCTGCCCGCGATCCGCCCGGTCAACCACCTCCTGGTCGACGACACCATCGTGATCCGCACGCACGACGGTGCCGCGCTGAGCGCGGTCGCGCTGGGCGGCGAGGAGCCCGGGGTGGTGGTCGCCTACGAGGCGGACGCGATCGACCCGGTGACCAGACTCGGCTGGAGCGTGGTCGTCACCGGCTTCGCCCGGCCGGTCACCGACCCCGTCCGACTGGCGCGCTACCGCGCCCTGTTGAGCCCCTGGGTGGACGCCTCGATGGACCACACGGTGGCCATCCAGCCCGACCTGGTGGCCGGCTACCGGCTCGTCGCGGGCGGGGGCGCCGCCGCTTCCTGACCCCGGGGCCCGGCCCCGGACGACGGGCCACCGGCCCCCGACCCCCGACCACTGGACCCGGGGTCCGCGATCCGCCCCGACGCGGGCCCCGCCCCCGGTCCCGGCCGCCGTGCGCCCCCTTCCCGGGCGGGACGTCCGGCCGGCCGGGACCCCGGCGCGGAAGAACCCTTCCGCGCCCCGCCGGCGCGGCCGGGAGAACGTCAACTCTCCTGGCCGCGCCGGTTTTTCGTCGTTCCCGGGGCCGGTGGGCCGGCCCGGGCGGCCGGGCGGACAGTGGTCCCGCCCGGGGGCCCGGATCCGAGGCCCACCGGCCCCGGGCCGCTGGGTCCAACGGCCCTAGGGCGCACGGGTGGTGCTTTCCGATCATGGATCGCCATCCATCCGCAGAAGTTTTCGAAGGAGTGCGTCCTTGAGCGCCATCGAGGCACAGGGCGACAGCGCGCTGCCGCCGTCGGCCGCCCGGCCGGGACAGGCACGGGTCAAGCGACCCGGCTCGTCCCTGGTCCGGCTGCTGACGACCACCGACCACAAGACGATCGGCACCATGTACCTGGTGTCGTCGTTCGGTTTCTTCCTGATCGGCGGCATCCTCGCCCTGGTCATGCGCGCCGAACTCGCCCGGCCGGGGACGCAGATCCTCTCCAACGAGCAGTTCAACCAGGCCTTCACCATGCACGGTTCGGTGATGCTGCTGCTCTTCGCGATGCCGCTGTTCACCGGCTTCGCCAACTGGATCATGCCGCTGCAGATCGGCGCCCCCGACGTCGCCTTCCCGCGGCTGAACATGCTGGCCTACTGGCTGTTCATGTTCGGCTCGCTGATCGCGGCCGCCGGCTTCGCCACCCCGCAGGGCGCCGCCGACTTCGGCTGGTTCCTCTACGCGCCGCTGTCCGACGCGATCCACTCGCCCGGCGTCGGCGCCGACATGTGGATCATGGGCGTGACGCTCTCCGGCTTCGGGTCCATCCTCGGCGCGGTCAACTTCATCACCACGATCATCTGCATGCGGGCCCCGGGCCTGACCATGTTCCGGATGTCCATCTTCTGCTGGAACGTGCTGCTCACCTCCGTCCTGGTGCTGCTGGTCTTCCCGGTGCTGGCCGCCGCGCTGCTGGCCCTGGAGTGCGACCGCAAGTTCGGCTCGCACGTCTTCGACCCGGCCTCCGGCGGGGCGATGCTCTGGCAACACCTGTTCTGGTTCTTCGGCCATCCCGAGGTGTACATCCTGGCGCTGCCGTTCTTCGGCATCGTCTCCGAGGTCATCCCGGTCTTCAGCCGCAAGCCGATGTTCGGCTACGGCGGCCTGATCGCGGCGACCGTCGCCATCGCCGGCCTCTCGGTCACGGTGTGGGCGCACCACATGTACGTCACCGGACAAGTGCTGCTGCCGTTCTTCTCCTTCATGACCTTCCTCATCGCGGTGCCCACCGGCGTGAAGTTCTTCAACTGGGTCGGCACCATGTGGAAGGGCTCACTGAGCTTCGAGACCCCGATGCTGTGGACCGTCGGCTTCCTGGTCACCTTCCTGTTCGGCGGCCTCACCGGCGTGCTGCTCGCGGCCCCGCCGATCGACTTCCACGTCTCCGACTCCTACTTCGTCGTCGCGCACTTCCACTACACCCTGTTCGGCACCGTGGTGTACGCGATGTTCGCCGGATTCCACTTCTGGTGGCCCAAGATGACCGGCAAGATGCTCGACGAGCGGCTCGGCCGGATCTGCTTCTGGACGCTCACCGTCGGCTTCCACACCACCTTCCTGGTGCAGCACTGGCTCGGTGCCGAGGGCATGCCCCGCCGCTACGCCGACTACCTGGCCTCCGACGGCTTCACCACGCTCAACACGGTGTCCACCATCGGCTCCTTCCTGCTGGGCCTGTCGCTCCTGCCGTTCCTCTACAACGTCTGGAAGACCGCCAAGTACGGCGAGAAGGTCACCGTCGACGACCCGTGGGGCTGGGGCCGCTCCCTGGAGTGGGCCACCTCCTGCCCGCCGCCGCGGCACAACTTCGTCACCCTGCCGCGGATCCGCACCGAGTCCCCGGCGTTCGACCTGCACCACCCGGAGATCGCCGCCCGCGACTACCTGGAGCACAACGGCGTGCCCGCCAAGCACCTGGCCGGGGTCACCCCCGCCGCGTACGACGTGCCCGCGCCGCGCCGCGCCCGCGCGCTCGACGGCGGCACCGGGTCCGGGCGTCCGGACGGCGACGGCTGACGGTCCGACCACGGTCGGCGGCCCGACGACGGCCGCCGACCGACGGGCCCTGACGGCCCGGCCCCAGAACGCCGCTCCCGCCCGCGCGTCGCCCCCGGGCGGGCGGGAGCGGCTCCCTCCGAACCGCCCCGGGCTTGAGGAGTGCACGGCACCATGTCCCACATCGTCCTGGCCATCGGCACCGCCGCGATCACCGCGTCCGGCTGCGTCTGGTACCTGCCCGCCATCGCCGACCTCCAGGCCGGCGACGACCGCCCCCGCTCGGCCCGCACCGCCGCGGCCGCCTGCGTGACCTGGTGGGCCTGCCTGGCCCTGGCCGGCGGCCTGCTGCTGGCCGTCCCCGCCTGGCAGCCCGCCGCCCAGATCGCGCTGGCCGGCCTGGTCGCCGGGGTGCTGATGCGGGTCCGCGCCCGCCTCCAGAGCCGGACCGAACAGCGCGAGGCGGCCGTCCGCTGGGCGCTGATCGACCCGGCCCCCGCGCCCCTGCCGGTGCGCCCCTCGCCGCGCGCCCTGCTCGGCTGGCTGCTCGTCGGCCTGGCGATCGCCTCGCTCGGCGCCGCCTCCATCCTGCTCGCCGGCGGCGGCCCGCTCGCCCCCCGCCTGGCCGCCGCCGCGGGCAGCGCGGTCGCGGTCTCCACCGCCTTCCTGCTCATCGGCCTCGGCAACGCCCGCCGGCACCGCGCCTGACGCGCCCGCGCGGGGACGCCGCCCGGCCCGCCCTCCCCGGGCGGACGACGCGGGTTCGCGGACGGGATCCCGCGCCGGTGGCCGGAATGGGGTCGTTCGGCCCTGGGCCCGGGCCGGGTGGTGCGGCATGATGCGATGGACCCGGCGTGTGGTGTGCCGGGCGAGGAGAGGGTGGAGCCACGACATGGCGAGCGAGACGACCGGGAGCGGGACACCGGCACCGGTCCGGGTGTTCCTGCTGGACGACCACGAGGTGGTGCGCCGCGGCGTGCACGACCTGCTGGACGGCGAGCCCGACCTGGAGGTGGTCGGCGAGGCCGGAACCGCCGAGCAGGCCCTGGTCCGGATCCCCGCGCTGCGCCCGGACGTCGCCGTCCTGGACGTGCGCCTCGGCGACGGCGACGGCGTGGCCGTCTGCCGCGAGCTGCGCTCCCGGATGCCCGACCTCGCCTGCCTGATGCTCACCTCCTTCGACGACGAGGAGGCACTGCTCGACGCCGTGATGGCGGGCGCCGCCGGCTACGTGCTCAAGCAGATCAGCGGCACCGACCTGATCGCCGCCGTGCGGACGGTCGCCTCCGGCCGCTCGATGCTCGACCCCGGCGCCGCGACCCGCCTGCTCAACCGGCTGCGCAGCGAGGCCGAGCCCCAGCAGCCGAGCGCCGGCGGCCCGGAGCTGACCGCGCGCGAGCAGGAGGTGCTCGCGCTGATCGGCGAGGGCCTGACCAACCGGCAGATCGGCGAGCGGCTCTTCCTCGCCGAGAAGACGGTCAAGAACCACGTCTCCCGGCTGCTCGCCAAGCTCGGTGTGGAGCGGCGGGTGCAGGCGGCGCTGATCGCCACCGAGCTGCGCCAGTCGGCCGCCGCCGACCGCTCGGCCCACCACCCGCGCGTCCTCGGCCACGGCCCGCGCGGCTGACGCCGCCGACCCCTCAGCCGGCCCCGGTCGCCCGCCCGCCTGCGGCGACCGGGGCCGTTCGCCGTCCGCGCGTCGGCGCCGCCCGGCCTCTCCCGTTCGCCCCCGGGACGTTCGCCGTAGGCCTGCCGGGACCCTCGGCGGGACCATCGGCCCTCGCCCCGTCCCGGCCCCGCGGGCGACGATCGGTGCCATGAACGCCGATCCTGAAGCCGCGTCCGTGCAGGTCGAGCCACGGGTCCGGGCGCAGCCCCGCCGCACGCGGGAACTCGACGAGACCAGGGCGCTGGAGCTGCTGGGCCGTACCGGGGTGGGCCGCGTGGTCTACACCGTCGGCGCGCTGCCCGCCGTCCTCCCGCTCCGCTTCCGGCTGGACGCGCTCGGTGGCGTCCTGCTCGCCGCGGAGGCCGACTCCGAACTGGCCCGCGCCGTCGACAACGCGGTGATCGCCTTCGAGGCGGACGAGGTGGACGGCACCGACGGCACCGGCTGGTGCGTCACCGTCCTCGGCCGCGCGGAGGTCCGCCGGCCGTCCCCGGCCCCCGGCGCCCGGGTGGAGATCCGCATCGCGCCCGAGCTGGTCGTCGGCCGCGAGCTGACGCCCGATCTGTCCTGAGGCCCCGCCCGTCCCGAGGTCCGGCCCCTCCCGGGGGCGAACCGTCCTGGAACCGGCCCGTCCTGGAACCGAACGGCCCTGGAACCGGACCGCCGGCCGGCGGTTCGCGTCGGGTCCCCCGGGCCCTGCCGGGTCACACGCCCAGCGGGGCCTGCCACACCAGGCGGGTGCCGCCGCCGTCGGCCGGGAGCAGCTCGAAGGTGCCGCCCGCCCGCTCGGCGCGTTCGGCGAGGTTGCGCAGTCCGCTGCGGCGCCCGCCGGCCGGGACGCCCACGCCGTCGTCGGTGACGGTGAGCGTCACGGTGCCCCCGGCCGCGCGCAGCGCCACCTCGACGCGGTTCGCCCGGGCGTGCCGGGCGGCGTTGCTGAGCGCCTCGCCGAGCACCGCCATCACGTGCTCGGCCAGCTCCTGCGGCACGTCGGTGTCCAGCAGGCCCTCCATGCTGAGCCGCGGCGCGAAGCCGAGGGTGGCCTGCGCCTCGCCGACGACCCGGGTGGCGCGGGCCCGCAGCCCCCGGTCCGGCTCGCTGTGGGCGCGCAGGCCGAAGATGGTCGAGCGGATGATCTTGATGGTCTCGTCGAGGTCCGCGACGGCCCGGCTGACCCGGTCGGCGGCGCTCTGGCTCTCGATCAGCCGGCCCGCGCTCTGCAGCGTCATGCCGGTCGCGAACAGCCGCTGGATGGCCAGGTCGTGGAGGTCCCGGGCGATCCGGTCGCGGTCCTCCAGGAGCGTCAGCTGCTCGGCGTCCCGGCGTCGTTCGGCCAGCTCCAGGGCGAGGGCGGCCTGGTCGGCGAAGCCCAGCAGGGGGCCGGTCTCCTCGGCGGTGAACGGCGGGCGCCCGCTCTCCCTGGCCAGCAGCAGCACGCCGCGCCCGAAGCCCTCGCCGGTGCCCAGCGGCACGGCCACGGCCGGGCCCAGCCCGGTGAACCGCCCGGGCGGACCGGCGGGGAACCGGGTGTCGCCCTCCAGCTCGTCGCTGGTCGCCGGCGAGCCCGCGGCGTACGCGGCGCCGGACAGCGTGCCGTCCACCGGCACCGTCACCCCGAGCCGGGCCTCCGGCCGCCCGCCCAGCGCCACCTCGACCGTCAGCTCGGCGGCCCGCTCGCCCGGGTCGGCCAGCGCCACCGAGACGTCGGCCAGCTCGGCGCCCGCGATCTCCCGGGCCCGGCGCGCGATCAGCTCCACGACCTCCAGCCGGGGCGCGCCCGACAGCAGGCTCCGGGTGATCTCCGCACTCGCCCGCAGCCACCGCTGCTGGCGGTGCGCCTCCTCGTACAGCCGGGCGTTGTCGATCGCGACCCCGGCGGCCACCGCCAGGGTCGAGATGACCGCCTCGTCGTCGGCGTCGAAGTCCAGGCCGCCGCGCTTGTCGGTCAGGTAGAGGTTGCCGAACACCTCGCCGCGCACCCGCACCGGCACCCCGAGGAAGGTGTGCATCGGGGGGTGGTTCGGCGGGAAGCCCACCGAGGCGGGGTGCTCGGAGAGCACCGGGCAGCGCAGCGGCTGCGGGTCGCGGATCATCTCGCCGAGGATGCCCCGGCCGGTCGGCTGCGGGCCGATCGCGTCGATCTCCTCCTGGGTGAGGCCGACGGTCAGGAACTGCGAGAGGGTGTAGCCGTCCGCGCCGATCACGCCGAGCGCCGCGTAGCGGGCGTCGACCAGGTCGGCGGCGGCCTCCACGATGCGGTGCAGGGCCTGGGAGAGGTCGAGCTCGCGGCCGACCGCGAGCACCGCCTCCAGCAGGCTGTGCACCCGGTCCCGGGTGCCGCGCGCCGCGTCGATCCGCCACTGGAGCTCCTCCAGCAGCTCGTCCAGCCGCAGCTGCGGTATCCGCGGACCGCCGGGGGCGGCCGACGCGGGCGGGGCCGCCGGGACGACGGAGGGGCGTGCCGGTGCGGCCGCGGCGGCCGGGACCGGGGTCGCCCGGGGCGCTCCCGCGTGGGCGGGGCAGCCGGGCGGCGGGGCGTCGTCCGCCCGTTCGCGCCGGTCTCCGCCGGTGCCCGCCCGCGTGTCCTCCGCGCCGCCCACCGGCGTCCTCCTCGTGTTCACATGCTGCTCGTCCGGGTCCGTGACCGGTCGGGAGACCGGGCGGATTGCCTGATTCACGTTAGTGCCGCGGGCATGTGCACGGAACGCCGGGGTCGGTCATGCACGCGCCGGACGGAGTGCAATCGGCCACGCGCGCGCCGGTTGCGCGCTGTTCGCGCCATTCTCGCGGCCGGCCGGGGGACCAACGGCCCCCGGCCGGGGGGCCCTGCGGCCTCTGGCGGGCGGACCGGCCCGGGGCCAGGGTGGGAACCGGGGCCGACGGAGCGTCAGCGCGCACCGGTCGCCCCGTCGGACAGCCACCCCGAGACCCGCCCCCGCAGGGCGGGCCCGCAGCGGAAGGAAACACCCATGACCCCCGCAGTCCTGGCCGGAGTCGACGGATCGCCCGAGAGCACCGCCGCCGCCCACTGGGCCGCCGAGGAGGCGCTGCGGCGCGGGACCGCGCTGCGGCTGGTGCACGCCTGGCCGTGGCTGACCGACGGCCGCGCCGCGTTCGCCGACGCCCAGGACCTCCCGGTCGCCGCCCAGCGGATGCTGGTCGCCGCCGCCGAGGACGTCCAGGCCCGCCACCCCGGCCTGACCGTCGAGACCGACGCGGTGCTGGACGCCGCCGTGGACGGCCTGGTCGCCGCCGCCGAGGACGCCGCCCTGCTGGTCCTCGGCTCTCGCGGTCTGGGCGGCTTCAAGGGGCTGCTGGTCGGCTCGGTGAGCATGGCGGTGGCCGGGCGCGCGTCCGTGCCCGTGGTGGTCGTCCGGCCGGTGGATCCGGCCGCGGAGCCTTCGCAGGGGCCGGCGGACGAAGCGGTGGACGGGACGGCCGGGCAGCCGGCGGTGCCCGAGGTGGTGGTCGGCGTGGAAGCCACCGCGCCCGACGACGCGGTGCTCGACTTCGCCTTCCACGAGGCCGCACTGCGCGGCGCCCGGATCCGCGCCGTCCACGGCTGGGACCTGCCGCCCGCCTTCGCGGTCGTCGGCTTCCTGCCCTCCGGCACCGAGGTGGCCCAGCTCCAGGCGGCGGAGGAGAAGGCCCTGGCGGCCGCCCTGGCCGCCCACCGCGAGCGCCACCCCGAGATCGAGGTCGTCGAGCAGGCCCGTCTCGGCGCGGCCCGCACGCTGGTCGAGGACTCCGCGGGCGCCGACCTGGTCGTGGTCGGCCGCCGTCGCCGCCCGCACGACCTCGGCCCCCGGCTGGGCCGGATCGCCCACGCCGTGCTGCACCACGCCCAGGCGCCGGTGGCGGTCGTCCCGCACGACTGACCGCCCGCGTGGCCGGTGACCTCGCGTCGCCGGCCGCCGGGAGGGCGCGGGGACCGCCGCCGACCGGCATCCGGGCCGTTGGACCCTGTCGCCGGTGACCGGCCCGGCGCACCCTCGGGAGTAGCGGGACACGTGGCCGAGCCGGCCGTGGCGACCGGCTCCGGAGCGTCGAGGCAAGGAGAAGGATCACCATGACCCGGTCAGCCCTCACTCCGGCCGACCTGCGGCTGCTCGCCGCCGCCGGCGGCGCGGCGCCCTCGCTGCACAACAGCCAGCCGTGGCGGTTCCGCCCCACCCCCGGCGGGGCCGGGGTGGAGGTGCTCGCCGATCCGGACCGCGCCGTCCCGCTCGCGGACGCCAGCGGCGCCGCGGTGCACATCGCGGCCGGCGCCGCGCTGTTCAACCTCCGGGTCGCCGCCGCCCGGCTGGGCCGGGAGGCCGCTGTCCGGCTGCTCCCGGACCCGGCCGACCCGCGGCTGCTGGCCGTCCTCGACCTCTCCGCCCCCGTCGCCGGGGCCTCCCCGGCGGGCGGGCCGTTCGGACGGGACCTCTACCCGGCGATCGCCGAGCGCCACTCCAGCCGCCGGCCGTTCACCAACCGGGACGTCCCCGAGGCGGTCGCCGCCGAGCTGATCGAGGCCGCCCGGGACGAGGGCGTGACCCTCGCGGTGCTGGAGGAGGCCGGGGTGCGCCGGGTGCTGGAGGTCACCGCCGAGGCCGAGGACCGGATCGCCCACGACCCCGCCCGGCAGGCCGAGACCCGCTCCTGGCTGCGGCCGGACGCGGGCACCGCCGCCACCGACGGCCTGCCGTACGCCGCGCTCGGCCCGCAGGACCACGACGCCCGGGTGCCGATGCGCGAGTTCGCCGGGCGTCCGCCGCACCACGAGGGGCCGCCGCAGCCGTCGCAGCGCTTCGAGGCACTGCCCCAGCTGTGCACCCTCGCGACCGCGGGCGACGGCCCCGCGGACTGGCTGCGCACCGGGCAGGCGCTGGAGCGGGTCTGGCTGCTGGCCACCGTGCACGGGCTGCGGCTGACGGTGTGGCACCAGGCGGTCGAGTGGCCCGACCTCCGCTGGCGGCTGCGCGACCCCGCCGAGGGGCCCGGGCACGTCCAGCTGGTCCTGCGGGCCGGCTACGGCCCGCCCGGCGCCGCCACGCCGCGGCGCCCGGTGGAGGACGTCCTGGATCTGCCGACGGCGTAGCGGCGGGGCGGGGGACTCAGGAGATCCGGGCCCAGGCGGTCCAGCTGCCGTCCGTGCCGTGGCGCCGGGCCCACAGGTTGCCGTCCGTGCCGCGGGCGGCGATCTCGAACCGGCCGCCGCCCGTGTCGGCGGCGGTGATGCCGACCCCGCCGATCAGGTAGCCGCCCAGGGACGACCAGGAGCCCTTCTTGCCGGACGCGCTGCTCGAACGCGTCCACACGGCGTGGTCGGTGCCGATGACGAACACCTGGCGCCGGCCGTCGCGGTAGGCGTACTCGGTGATGCCGGGCTCGCCGTACTCGCCGCCGCAGAGGTACTCCCCGCCCCAGACCGGGCTGACGCAGTTCATCGGCTGGGCCGCCGCGGCGGACGCCGCCGAGGCGGTGGAGGGCGCCGCGGTCATCGCGACACCTGCGAGAACGGCGGCGGCCACCGCCGTCTTGATCTTCTGCACGGACACTCCTCAGTCGGTCCCGACCGGGACCGCCCGCCGACCGGGCGGCCCCTCGGTCGGGGACACGGGAGTCCGGAGCCGGTGGGTTCACCCGTGGACGACACGTCCGCCCCGCGGCGCCCCTTCGGGCACGGCGGGGCGGACGTGGCGCGCGGTACGGCACGCCGGCCGGGGTCAGGAACCCATGGCGGCGAGGTCCTTGATGTCCTGGTAGCTCATGCCCAGCTTGTTGTAGAGCCGGACCTGCTCCTCGTTCAGGGCGCCGCCGGCGGTCAGCTCCTTCACCTGGGCGTCGGTGAGCGGCGCGCCCGCCCCGCCCGGGCCGTCCGAGCCGTCGGATCCGTCCGAGCCGTCGGAGCCGTCCGAGCCCTCGGCCCCGGCGCCCATCAGGCCCTGGGTGAACCCGGCGGCGAACTCGCCGAAGGCGCTGCCGAGTTCCTCCGCGCTGATCGTGGCGGCGTCGGCGGGGGCCTGGACGGCCGGGGCGTCCTTGGCGAACGTGATCCGCAGCGGCAGGGGGGTCGCCGTGCCGGCCTTGGCGTCCAGCTGGGCGAGGTCGAAGGTCATCGCGGACAGCGCGCCGCCGTCGAGGAAGACGTCCAGGGCCAGGTTGCGGTCCGGCACGCCCGACGGGGCGGTCTTCGGCAGCTTGCCGAGGTTCGGGATGTCCTTGGTGAGCGGCTCGAAGGCCTTCAGCAGGTCGTCCGCCACCTTGCGGGCCGGGGCGGTGACGGTGATCCGCTCCTTGCCGTCCTGCTTCCCCTTGTCCTCGAAGGACAGGTCGTGGGTGAGGATGTCCTTCAGGGACGTGACCAGGCCGTCCTCGACCCCGGGGGCGAGCGTCGGGACGGCGGAGGGCCCGGTGCCGGCCGGCCCGCCGGTCTCCTTGAGGTCCTCGGTGTCGAAGCCGACCCACTTGCCCTTCAGCGCGCCCTGCAGGGCGGCGGGCAGGTCCTTGGTGAACGCGTCGAGTTCGGCCGGGTCCTCGCCGAAGAGGCTGCCGAAGGCGGCGAGGTCGGCCCGGGCGAAGGCCCGCTCGCCGACCTGGCGCAGCTCGACCAGCGACGCGCCGTCCTTGCCGGTGAGGGCGAAGGAGGAGGAGAGCGAGGCGTCCGGCTTCGGGGCCTCGCCGTCGGCGGCGCCCTTGGACGGCTGGACGTCCTTCAGCGGCTTGTCCGCGCTGAGCGCGACGGACAGGCTCACGGCGGCGAGCGCGGTGGCGCTCTCCTTGTCGATCTTCTCGCCGGCGGCCGCCCCGAACGCCTCGATCTGCTCGGCGGTGGCGTCGAACGACACCTTGGCGCTCAGGGACTTGCCCCGGCCGAGCTTGTCGAAGGCCGTCGACACCTTGTCGGCGGCGCTGAGCTGCTGCACGGTGCCGCACGCGGCGAGCCCGGTGGCGAGGACGGCGCTGCAGGCGGCCGCGACCAGGGTGGTGCGGGCGGACCGGCGTATCACGGTGTTGATGGGGTGCTCCTGGGTGCGGCCGGCGGGTGCCGGTGCGGCGGGTACGGGTGTGCGTCCGTGTACGACGTGACGGCATGACGACGTGACACAGACAAGCACAGGAACCCTGGTTCGGGCACCCCGTTTCCCGGCGCCCTCCTCAGGACGGGCACAAACTACCGGACGGGACCGACAGTCCCGCGCGGACCCCCGGTATCCGGGGGCCCGGCGCGGGGCGGCCGGCCCCGTCCGGTCCGTCTCAGCGGCTGCCGCGCCGTCCGCCGGGTGGCAGGACCTCCGCCTTGACCCGCAGCTGCGGACTGTTGCGGAAGCTGAGCGTGAACTCCACCCACTGCCCGACCTTCAGCGGAGGCGGATTGATGATCATCAGATCGGCGTCCTCCGGGGACATCGCCAACTCGCCGCGCTCCGGCACCGGCAGTGCCGCGACCGGCTCCCACCGGCCCGCGGCGCCCTGGTGCAGATGCCGCTTCAGCGTCACCCTGCCGCCGAACTCCCAGTCGGCGCCGGTGAGCTCGTCGGGTATGTCGCCGGGGTTGCGGACCGTGAAGAAGGCGGCGGTGGCCGGCACCCCGCCCGCCGTCGGCAGCAGCAGCCAGCCCGGCCCCACCTCGACCGGCCGCGCCGTCCCGGCCCCGCCGACCGCCGTCCACCCGGAGAGCAGCGCGAGCGCCACCGCGGCCGCCGCCACCGGCGGTCCGGCCACCCGCAGCCGCTCGGCCGCCCGGGACCGTCCGGCCGTCACCGCACCCACCACCCCGCGCACCGGCCCGCTCACCACGCCGCACCCGCCGACCGCCGCGCCCGGGCCGGCCGGCGCGCCGCGCCCGCCGTGCCACCGGGGCCACCGGCGTCCCTGCCGCCGTTCCCGGGCCCACCGCCGCGCCCGTCCGCGGCGCCCCGCCCGGGACGCCAGGTCCGCAGCCGCAGGCTGTTGCCCACCACCAGCAGCGAGCTCAGCGACATCGCCACCGCCGCCAGCATCGGGTTCAGCAGCCCCACCGCCGCCAGCGGGATCAGCACCACGTTGTACCCGAATGCCCACAGCAGGTTGACCCGGATCGTGGCCAGGGTGCGCCGGGCCAGCCGGACGGCGTCCACCACCGCCTCGATGTCCCCGCGCACCAGCGTCAGCCCGGCCGCGCCGATCGCCGCGTCGCTGCCCGAGGAGAGCGCCACCCCGAGGTCCGCCGAGGCCAGCGCGACGGCGTCGTTGACCCCGTCGCCGACCACCGCCGTGGTCCGCCCGGCGGCCTTCAGCTCCGCGACCACCTCGGCCTTGCGCTCCGGCGAGGCCGAGTGGTGCACCCGCTCGATGCCCAGCTCCGCCGCGACGGCCCGCGCCGCGCCAGGCCCGTCCCCGGTCAGCAGCACCGGCTCCAGGCCCATGCCGCGCAGCCGGTGCAGCGCGCGCCAGCTGCCCGAGCGCAGCGTGTCACCGACCGCCAGGACGGCCGCCGGGCGCCCGTCCAGCTCCACCAGCACCGGCGTGCGGCCCGCCGCCGAGGCGTCCGCCAGCGCCCGCGCCAGCTCCTGCGGCAGCGGCCCGTCCGCCTCGTCCGGGCGCACCACCCGCACCCGGTGGCCCTCCACCTCGCCGGACACCCCCACTCCGGCGGCGGCCGCGAAACCGGCCACCGCCGGAAGGGGCTCGGAGCCGCACCGGGCCCGGGCCGCCCCCACGACGGCCCGCCCGATGGGGTGCTCCGACCGGTGCTCGACGGCTCCCGCGAGCCGCAGCACCCGGTCCTCGTCGACCCCCGCGCCGGCGGCCACCGCCACCGCGGCGAGCTCCATCCGGCCGGTGGTCAGCGTGCCCGTCTTGTCCAGCAGCACGGTGTCCACCCGGCGCAGGCTCTCCAGCACCTCCGGGCCGCGCACCAGCACGCCCAGTTCGGCGCCGCGCCCGGTCGCCGCCAGCAGCGCGGTCGGCGTGGCCAGGCCCAGCGCGCACGGGCAGGCCACCACCAGCACGGCGACCGCCGCCGTCACCGCCGCCTGCGGATCGGCGCCCGCGCCCAGCCAGAAGCCCAGCACGCAGACCGCCACCGTCAGCACACAGGGCACGAACACCCCGGCGACCGTGTCCGCGAGCCGCTGCGCCTTCGCCTTGCCCGCCTGGGCGTCCGCCACCAGCGCGGTGATCCGGGCCAGTTGGGTGTCCGCGCCGACCGCCGTCGCACGCACCACCAGCGCCCCGCCGACGTTCACCGTGGCGCCCGCGACCCGGTCGCCCGGCCCGACCTCCACCGGCACCGACTCCCCGGTCAGCAGGCTCAGGTCGAGCGCCGAACCGCCCTCCACCACCACCCCGTCGGTGGCCACCCGCTCGCCCGGCCGGACCACGAACTCCTGCCCCGGCAGCAGCCGTTCGATCGGCAGCAGCCGCTCCTCGCCGCTCCGCGGATCGCGGACGCAGACCTCCTTGGCGCCGAGCTCGGCCAGCGCCCGCAGCGCCGAACCGCTGCGCCGCCGCACCCGCCCCTCCAGCAGCCGCCCGGCCAGCACGAACAGCGGCACCCCGACGGCCGCCTCCAGGTAGACGTGCGCGGTGCCGCCGCCGTCCGCGGTCAGCGAGAACGGCATCCGCATGCCGATCGCGCCCGCCCCGCCGAACAGCAGCGCGTACGCGGACCAGCCGAACGACGCGACCACACCGAGGCTCACCAGGGTGTCCATGGTCGCCGCGGCGTGCCGCAGCCCCTGCCGGGCCCGGCGGTGGAACCCGGCCGAGCCCCAGCTCACCACCGGCAGCGCGAGCCCGAAGCAGACCCACTGCCAGGCCGGGAACTGCAGCGAGGGCACCATCGACAGCACCACCACCGGCACCGCCAGCAGCGCCGTGATCACCAGCCGCCACCGGTCCCCGGCCTCCTCCGCCGCCGGGCCGGACGCCGGAACCCCGTCGGGGGCCGGCTCGGCGGTGTACCCGGCCCGTTCGACCGCGGCGACCAGCTCCTCGACGCCCACCGCGGCCGGGTGCAGCACCCGCGCCCGCCCGGTGGCCAGGTTCACCCCGGCGGTCACGCCCTCGATCCGGGCCAGCCGCTTCTCGACCCGGCTCACACAGGCCGCGCAGGTCATCCCGCCGACCGCCAGATCGGTGCTCACCAGCGCGCCGGTGTCCCCGCTCCCGGCACTCTCCGTCACGGACGTCACCGGCCCGCCCCCATCTCATGGCCCGTCCCGGGCTTGCCGCCGCCCCCGCCGCCGGGCGTCAGCCCGGGCGTCACCGGCCCGGCTCCGCGCCCCACCGCGAACGCCACGACGAACACCACCACCAGCAGCAGGGCGAACCCCGCCAGCACACTCAACGGCCGGCCACCCGGCGTCATCCCACTCACCCCCCACCAGTCGTCCCACCACCCCGCCGAGTTCCCGAACACCCCGAATGACCCGAATCACATACCCCCACCCCGTGCCGCCGCTCCCGCCCCGGACACGACGAGGGCCGGGGCGCGCACGGTCTCCCGCACGCGCCCCGGCCCGAAGCCGGCGGCCCGGTTACGCCCGGCGGCCCGGCCGCTGGTCGAGGTGGGCCAGGACGCCCGAGTGGAACCGCTCGACGGCGGCGTCGACACTGCGGATGAAGCCGCTCTCGGCGTTGCCCCGGGTGCTTCCCGTGCTCTTGGACAGCGAGAGCCGGAACCCGGTGATCCGCGAGGAGTCCTTGGGCAGCAGGTCGCCCGGCTCGGGCCGCAGCTTCTCCAGGGTGCCCCGGGGACCGGCCGCGTCGCCGTCGGTGAGCGTCTCCACGTGCAGGTCGGCCGGGGCCTCGCCGAGCTGCCGGACCAGCCGCTTGACCCAGCTCAGCGGGTAGCCCTGCTCGGGCGCCGGGACCTCGGTGGAGGTCCGCAGCTTGCCGACCCGCAGGTCGGCGGTGATCGCGAGGGTGCCGACGGCGCCCTCGATCCGGATCTCCGCGTCCAGGCGGCCGTCCGAGCAGAGCCGGTCGGCCAGGGCGGCCCGCAGCACCGTGGGGTCCTCGCCGCGCCGGCCCCGGGGGACCGGCAGCACCTTGACGCCGAGTTCGCCGCCGAGCTGGAAGCAGACCTGGCGGATCAGCCGCTCCCAGCTCTCCACCACCTGCACGGCGCGCCCGTCCCCGACGACGAGCGTCTCCTCGTCGACGGCCTTGCGGACCGGGACCCAGGCCGGGCCCATGTTCTGGAAGCCGTGGCAGCCCGAGTTGTCGTGCTGGAGGTAGTGCAGCAGCTCCTGGAGCAGCCAGGCGTGCGCGGGGTTGCCCACGCCCTCGTGCCGGATCAGCATCTGCGCCTGGTAGGCGACCTCGGCCCAGGAGAGGTGGCCGAGCAGCACCTTGTGCTTGCGCCGGCCGTCGATCTTGACCTGGACGAGCGGGCTCCCCTCCAGGGCCACGTCGTTGGAGAGGGTGATGACGGCCTCGTAGCCGCGCCGGGCGGCGATGTCCATGTAGTCCTGGACCTGCTCGGACTTCAGCGGGTTGCCGTTGGTCTTGCTCTCGACGAGCGCCGTCCACAGCCGCCCGGCGCGCTCGACGCGGATCACGCCGTCGGGGCGCTTCGGGGAGTCCCCGTGCGGGAGCGAGACCTCGGTGAAGGTCTCGGTGCGGCCGGCGGGCGCGCCGAACTTCGCGGTGAGGCGGCGGCCGAACTCCGGCACCTGGGCCATCACGGAGAGCAGGACGGAGGTGGCGCGGACCTCGCGCTCCAGGTCGCTCTTCAACGAGGTGGCAGGGAACAGCCGGGCGGTGCGCCAGCCGTCGTTCTCGGCGAGCGAGGGCTTGGCGGCCCGGGGCAGGGTGACCTTCTTCTTGGCCGTGCGCAGGCGCTTGGGCGCCGGGGCCGCCGCCGGCGCCTCCTCCGGGGCCGTCCCGGCGGCCGGGGCCTGCGGCTCGGGGGTCCGCTCGGGGGCGGCCGGGGGAGCCGGGGCGGACACCGCCGGCTCGGCGGGCGCGTCGACGGCCGGGCCGGCCGGGCCGGTGGCCTCGCGGGTGGTGTCCGCCGCGGCCTCCCCGCCCTCGCCGTTGGCGGTGTCGCCGTCCGTGTTCTCGTCGTCCTCGATGTCGATGCCGAAGTCCGTGGCCAGCCCGGCGAGTCCGGTGTCGTAGCCCTGGCCGACGGCGCGGAACTTCCACTCCTGGTTGCGGCGGTAGATCTCGCCGAAGACGAAGGCGCTCTCCGCGCCGGCGTCGGTGATGGAGAAGCCGAGCAGCCGCTCGCCGCCGAGATCGGCCAGTTCGAGCCGGAGGTCGTCCAGTTGGCCGAAGGGCGCGCGGTTGGGCCGGCTCGCGGCGACCACCAGGCGCTCGACGTCGGCCGGCACGGCGGTGAGGTCCAGCTGGATGCGGTCCTCGGTGCCGACGTCGGTGGAGGCGCCGTCGAGCAGTTGGACGCTGCCGTCCTCGGCGGTGGGGTTGTTGTAGTAGAAGAAGTCGGCGTTGTCGCGGACCTTGCCCTCGGCGGTCAAGAGGAGGACCGACACGTCCGCGTCGCCGTCGCCCCCGGGGCTGTTCCACCCCAGGATCACGGTGACGGAGTCGGTGCTCTCGCTCAGCGTCGCGAGCCCGACGTTGGCTCCCTTGACCATTTCCTGCACGGATGTCCCCCAGAGGAACGGGCCGCGCCGTCGGCAGGGGCGCAGCCTTGATGTGTGGTGACCTGCTGATGTGACCGGATTGCGAGGTGATTGTACGCACGCAATCGGACCGTTCGGGCCGTCGGGTACGGCGCTGCCCCGGCGCCGGGGGTGACGCCGGGGCAGCGGGGGAGGGGGCTACGGGAGCGGGATGCGGACGACCTGCGGGTCGTGGTCGCTCAGTTGGGTGGCGAACTCGCTGTTGAGGTGGACGATGTCGTAGCTGTACGGCTTGGCGGCGAGGGCGGGGGAGATGAGGATGTGGTCCAGGACCTGGGAGTTGCCCTCGTAGACGTAGGTGTAGCGCTCGGCGAGGGGCAGGGTGCGGGGGAGGTCGACCAGGGAGCCGCCGGCGGTGAGGAGGTCGGCGGTCCCGGAGAACTCGAAGTCGTTGAGGTCGCCGAGGACGATGACCGCGGCGTTCGGGTCGACCGCGAGGATCTGGTCGGTGAAGTTCTTCACCACGGTGGCCTGCGCGTGCCGCTGGGTCTCGGAGGGGCGGGACGGCTGCTGGTAGCGGCCGAAGAGGGGCTGGTCGCCGCCCTTGGAGTTGAAGTGGTTGGCGATCACGAAGACCGGGCGGCCGTTCCAGCGGAACTCGCCGGCGAGCGGCTTGCGGCTGGCGTTGAACGCGGAGTTGGCCGGGTCGATGCGGCCGGGGGAGTAGGCGAGGGCGGGCGTGCCGGCGTTGTTGACCACCGAGTCCGCGGTGGTGGAACCGGCGCCGGGGCGGTCGGTGAAGGTCAGTCCGCGGTCGGTGCGGTAGAGGAAGACCTGGCGGATGTTGCCGCCGGGCTGGCCGCCGTCCTGGTCGTTCACCGGGTTGATCTGGCGGTAGGAGTAGGCCGGGCCGCCGGCCGCGGCGATCGCGGCGACCAGCTTGTCCACGGTCTGGTCGGCGGCGGTGACGCCGTTGTCGGTCGCGCCGGAGTTGTCCTGGATCTCCTCCAGGGCGACCAGGTCGGGCGAGCGGAGGTTGTTGACGACGGCGGCGGCGAGGCCGTCGAACTTGCTCTGCGGGTCGCCCGGGGCGAGGTTCTCGACGTTGAAGGTCGCGGTGGCGAGCTCGCCGGCGGCCGGGGCGGCGGTGGTCTCGGCGGCGAGGCCGCCGGGGACCACCGTCGGGGTCGCGGTGACCAGCAGCTTGAAGTTGCCGAAGGAGTAGTCCAGGACGCCGACGGTGGCGCCGGAGAGGGTGTCGCCCACGTTGGCGGCGGGGGTCGGGGCGAGCACGTCGTCCAGCAGGACCCGCTCGGGGTTGCCGTCGCCGGCCTGCAGCAGGATGCCGCCGCGGTTGGTGCGGGTGGCCGAGCCCTGCGGGACGACCGGGATCTCGCCGAAGGAGCTGCTCGGGCCGACCACGGCGGCGTTGTTCAGCTGGACCCGCATGCCCTCCAGGGACTCCCAGAAGTCCAGGCCGTCGGTGGCGGGCTGGAAGCCGCCGGCCGTCTCGACGTCGCCGGTGGTGACGCTGGAGATCACCGCGGCCGGGGGTATCCGGCCGCCCGCGCCGACCACCGTGGCGGCGGGCAGCGCGACGTTGTGGGCGAGCACGGTGGTGGTGGGCGCGGTGAGCTCGGTGGTGGCGAGGTTCGTGGTGCCGCCGGTGCCGCCCGGGCGGAACTCGCTCACCGTGCCGCCGACCTTGACCGAGTCGCCGACGGCCACGCCCGGCGCGCCCGCGGTGTAGACGTAGACCGCCTCGCTGGTGGCCGGGTCGGCGTCGGGCTGCGGGTCCTGGAACCAGTAGCCGCTCGGGCCGACCGCCGTGACCACGCCGGGCACGGCGGCGACCGCCTGGCCGGCCAGCGGGGAGGTGCGGGCCGCGCCCTGGATGTCGTGGATCCGGGTGCCGCCGGTCCCGCCCCCGGTGGAGGAGGAGTTGCGCGGGACGGGCGCGGTGACGGCGAAGTCGGCCGCGTTGTTGTCGGTGTCGGTGGCGCCGCCGCCCGCCCGCAGCGCGGCGGTGGTGTTGGCGAGGTTGCCGGTCGGCGAGCCCTCGGCCGAGCTCGCGGTCGTGCCGTAGCCGACGAAGTCCTTCACCCCGGGCTGGGTGGCGCAGCCGGTGGAGCAGGTGAGCGCGGTGGCGTTGGTGACCAGCGCGACCTTTCCGGCGTTGGCGCCCAGGGCGATGGTGCCGGTGGCGTCGGGCGCGGGGAGGGCGGCGCCGGAGCCGGCCCCGGCCGCCTCCTGCACCAGGTAGTACTTCCCGGGCGCGATGGTGCCCGCCAGGGTGGTCTTCGACCACGAGGAGCCGGCCGCCGAGGCGTACTGGACCGTCCAGCCGGTGACGGAGACCGGGGCGGTGCCGCGGTTGTACAGCTCGATGAAGTCATTGGTGTACGGGGCACCGGAGTTGCCGCCGCCGCCGAACACCTGGCTGATCACGATGTCCGGCGACACGGCGTGCGCGGTGCCGGCCGGCAGGGCCGTCAGCGCTCCCACGACGGCGGCGGCCGATGCCACCGCCAGCGCACGGAGCCGGACTCGATCGGTTCGCCGCATGGGGCGTCCTCCTGACGCGCGAACGGATGATGGTGGGGCGCTGTGTGTTGTAGCAGCGCCACCGTTGCCATACCGCGCGCTCCGGCGGACGGCCAGGCGTACAACGGAAGAACGTTGTGCCTGGCATGAACCGGACGAGTCACCCGTGGCGGGAGGGGCCGGGGAGGCGGGAGGTCAGTCGTCGGCGGGCCCGGTGAGGGTGAGCCGGATGCCGACGGTGCCGCGCTCGCCGCGCCGCAGCCGGCTGCCGAACAGGGTGAGGACGCCGACCAGGCCGTACTTCTGGCGCAGCAGCGTCCGGTAGGCGGCGGTGCGCCCGGGGCCGAGGATCTCGGCGGTGGCCGGGAAGGACCCGCCGGTCGGGTTGCCGCGCACGTCGCAGGGGCCGACCAGGACGTCCGGGCGGTTGCGGATCCGCTTGACCTTCCAGGAGTCGGCGACGGTCCAGATGCCGAGCGCCTCGCCGTCGCGCACCACCCAGACCGGGGTCGGCACGGCGGTGCCGTCCTTCTTGAAGGTGGTGACCAGCAGATAGCTCCCGGAGGAGAGGCTGACGAGGCGTTCGAGCCGCTCCTGCCGGTGCGGGTCGGGGTGGGGGGTGGCGGCGCTCATGCCGGGCATTCTAGGGCCCGGCAGGAGCGCCCTCGGGTGTCACCGCCGCCGAGGGCCGGCGCCGCAGTCACCGCCGCCGCAGTCACCGCCGCCGCGGGCCGGCCGGCGCCAGCCGGGCGCGGGCGGTGCGGGCCAGGCCCCGGGCCCGGCGCGCGAGCCGGCGCCGGCCGCGGCCGCCCACCGCCGTCGACCCGCCGACCGCGGTGGCGCCGCGCGGGGCGGGGGCACCGCCGGGGGCGGCGCCGGGGTACGGGGCGGCCGGGGCGCGGTACGGCGCGGCGGCGCCGGGCAGCACCGCGGGCCGGACGGCCTCGGCGGTGCGCGGGTGCGCCCGCCGCCGGCCCCGGACCCGGGCCGCCGCCCAGAGCGCGAGCGCCCCGCACAGGGCGGCCGCCGTCCAGCCGGCCGGGCCGGGCTCGTGGTCGCCCTGCCGGTCGGCGCCGTCGGCCTCCCGGGCGCCGTTCGGCAGCACCCCGGAGTCCGGGTCCTCGGCCGGGTCGTCCGGGGCCGCCCCGCCGTCCTCCTCCACCAGGCTGCCGACCGGTTCGACCTTGCCGGCCGCCGCGAAGCCCCAGTCCAGCAGCGCCGCCGCCTCGTCGTACACCTTGGACTGCTGCTCCGGGTGCATCACCGTCACCAGCAGGGTCCGGCCGCCGCGTTCGGCCGCGCCGGTGAAGGTGGCGCCCGCGTTGGTGGTGTAGCCGTTCTTCACCCCGATCAGGCCCGGGTACGCGCCCAGCAGCCGGTCGGTGTTGGCGATGTCGAAGGCGGTGCGCTGCCCGGTCGTCAGATCGAGGCCGCCGGGGAAACGCGCGGTGCGGGTGGCGCAGTAGGCGCGGAAGTCCGGGTTGCGCAGCCCGGCCCGGGCGAACAGCGTGAGGTCGTACGCCGAGGAGACCTGGCCGTCCTGGTCGTAGCCGTCCGGGGTGACCACCCGGGTGTCCCGGGCCTGGAGGGCCTCCGCCCGCTCCTGCATCTGCTCGACCGTCGCGGCCAGCCCGCCGTTCATGTGGGACAGGACGTGCACGGCGTCGTTGCCGGAGGCGAGGAAGACCCCGCGCCAGAGGTCCTCGACCCGGTAGGGAAGGTTCTCCTTGATCCCGACCAGACTGCTGCCCGCGCCGACCCCGGCCAGCTCGGCCGGGGTCACCCGGTGCTCCAGGGAGCGGTCGAACTTGGGCAGCACGGTGTCGGCGAACAGCATCTTGAGCGTGCTGGCGGGCGGCAGCGGGAGGTGGGCGTTGCGGGCCGCCAGCACCTCGCCGCTCGCGGCGTCCGCGACCAGCCAGGACCGCCCGGTCAGCCCGGCGGGCAGCTCCGGCGCCCCGGCCCGGGGCGCCACCTGGACGGTCGGACGGCCCAGCCGCTCGCCGCCGACCACGGTGCTGGCGTCCTGCGCCGCCCCGGCCGCGGCGGGGGCGCCGCTCGCCCCGGGCGGGGCGTCGGCGGGGCGGGCCGGGGCGACCGGCGCACCGGCGGCGAGGAGCAGCGCGGCGAGGGCGCCGGCCGCGGCCGGGATCGCGGCCCGGCGGCGCCCGCTGACGTGGGGTGGCCTCTGCTGCACACCGCGAACGTACCCGGGCCGCCGCCGCCCCGCGCTGCCCGCTGCTCCGTCCGGGCCCCGGCGCCGGGCGGGGCCTGGTACGGTACCGGGCATGTTCGTTCCCTGTGTGTAGTGCGACCCGTCGTGACCGCCCCGGCCGTTGCCGCCGGTGCGGTCCTCCGGTGTCCCCGCACGCCTCCGGCGCCGCCGGGCCGTCCGCGCCCGCCGCCGGTCCTCCCCGAGGAACGTTCCCATGCCCTCCTCCACCCCCGTACCCGCGCACGCCTCCGCCGCGCGCCCCGGCTACCGCGCCGTGCTCGCCGCCCCGCACGCCGCCCGCACCTTCGGCGCCGCACTGCTCGGCCGGCTCTCCTACGGCGTGGTGCCGCTCGCCCTGCTGCTCGCCGTCCGCGATGCCACCGGCTCCTACTCCGCCGCCGGCGCGGCGATGGCCCTGTTCGGCCTGGCCAGTGTCGCCCTCTCCCCGGTCAGGGCCGGACTCGTCGACCGCCACGGCCCCCGGCGGGCGCTGCCGCCGATGGCCGCGCTGTACACCGCGCTGCTGCTCGCGGTGGCCGCCGCCGCGCGGCCCGGTACGCCGCCGGCCGTCCTCGCGGCGCTGGTCCTCGCGGCGGGCGTCTGCACCCCGCCGCTCGGCCCGGTGATGCGGACGCTCTGGCGCCGGCTCCACCCCGATGCCGCACTGCTGCGGCGCGCCTACAGCCTCGACGGCGTCTCCGAGGAACTGCTGTTCGTCGCCGGACCGCTGCTGGTCGGGCTGCTGCTGCCGGTCACCGGCCCCGCCGGTGCGGTCGTCGCGGGAGCGGGCCTGCTGCTCACCGGGGCCCTGCTGATGGTCGCCTCGCCGCTCACGGCGCAGGGCACCCGCGAGGACGGCGCGGCCGGCGGCGAGGACGCCGCGGGCGAGGGGGAGGGCGCCGCGACCGGTGACCGGCGGTCACGCCGGTCACGCCGGTCACGCCGAGCCGGTCGCGGCCGGCTCGGCGGCGGCCGGGCGCTGCGCCGCGCGGTGCTCGCGGCGGCCGTCACCGGCCTGGCCCTGGGCGCACTCGACCTCATGGTGGTCGCCTCCGCCGAGCGGCAGGGCCGGCCGGAGGCGGTCGGCTGGATCCTGGCCGCGCTCTCCGTCGGCAGCGCGGTCGGCGGCCTCGGGCTCGGCGCGCTGGACCGTCCGCTGCCGAACGCCGCCCGGCTGCCGCTGTTCACGGCCGGTCTCGGTCTGGCGCTGGCCGCGGCCGGGCTCGCGCCGGGCCTGCTGCTGCTCGGCGCGGCCGTCGCGCTCGCCGGGCTCTTCGTCTCGCCCGCCCTCACCACCGCCTACCTGGTGGCGGACGAGGCGGTCGCCCCCGGCGCCCGGACGCGCGCCGGTGCCTGGGTGAACACCGCCGTCAACGCCGGGTCGGCCGCCGGCGGCGCGGCCGTGGGCCTGATGGTCGGTCACCTGCCGCTGCCGCTCTGCTTCGCGCTGGCCGCCGCACCGGCCCTGGCGGCCGTACCGGTGCTGTGGACGCGCGACTTTGGTGACGCCGGGTCGCGCCGAAAGTCGGATCCCGCCCGGGACGCCGCTGCCTAACGTCGTCGGCATGAAGAACTTCCTCGGCTTCGTGAGCTTCGTCCTGATCGTCGGCGGGATCAGCGGGCTGCTCGCCGACCACCTGTGGGGTCTGCGGGTGTTCGGCTTCGTCCGCTACCTCGTTCCCGCCGGCCACCAGACCGCGGGCTACTTCGCGCTGATCGGGGTGGGCGTCCTGCTCGCCCTCGGCACCGCGCTCCTGGACCGGTTGGGCGCCGGGGACTGAGCCGGCCGGGGGCGGGCGCGGCGAGCAGGGAACACGCCGTCGGGCGCTGCTCGTTGGAGCTGGTGACGGGCCGTCGACGAGGAGGAGCCGGATGACCAAGCAGGCCTACGGACGGATCGCGCACCACCACGTCGAGGTGAATGGCGTCCGGTTGCACGTCGCCGAGCAGGGGGAGGGACCGCTGGTCCTGCTGCTGCACGGCTTCCCGGAGAGCTGGTACTCCTGGCGGCACCAGTTCGCCCCGCTCGCCGAGGCCGGCTACCGGGTGGTCGCCGTCGACCAGCGCGGCTACGCCCGCAGCGAGCAGCCCGCGTCGGTCGACTCCTACACCCTGCTCCACCTGGTCGGGGACGTCGCCGCCCTGATCCGCGCGCTCGGCGAGGAGCGCGCGGTGCTGGTCGGCCACGACTGGGGCGCCCCGGTCGCCTGGACCACCGCGACCCTGCGGCCCGACCTGGTGCGCGGCGTGGCCGGGCTCAGCGTCCCGCCGGTGCCGACGCTCGGCCTGCCGCCGCTGGCGCAGGCCAGGGAGCGGTTCGGCGACGGCTTCTACCAGATCTACTTCCAGCGCCCCGGGATCGCCGACGCCGAGCTCGTCCGGGACCCGCACCTGACGTTCCGCCGCCTGCTGTACACCGGCTCCGGCGACCGCCCGAGCACCGGGGGGTCGCGGGCCTGGGTGGTCGGCGAGGGCCAGACCCTGCTGGACGGCCTCGCCGAACCGGAGAAGCTTCCCGCGTGGCTGTCGGAGGCGGACATCGAGGCCTATGTCGCCGACTACGCCGAGCACGGCGAGCGGGCGTTCACCGGCGGCCTCAACTGGTACCGCAACATCGACCGGAACAACGAACTGCTCGCCGGGCTCATCGGCCTGCCCGTCGGCGTCCCCGCCCTCTACGTGGCCGGGGACCAGGACATGGTCGCCACCCTGATGCCGGAGGAGGCGATGCGGCAGCTGCTGCAGCACCTGGCGCCCAAGCTGTACCGGCGCGTCACCCTCCCGGGCGTCGGGCACTGGACGCAGCAGGAGAGCCCGGCCGAGGTCACCGAAGCCCTGCTGGACTTCCTGCGGCACCTGGACGGCTGAGGCCGCCGGGCGGCGGGGCGGGACCGCTCCCGCCCCGCCGGCCGGTGCGGATCAGACCGGCAGCAACCGGGCGATGAACTCGCCCAGCCGGCGGGCGTTGCGGCAGCAGTGCATCTCGACCACCCCGGCGTAGGCGGGGGCGGCGGAGTCGCCGGTGCCCCAGAGGGCGGGCTGCTCCGGGTTGAGCCAGTGGACCCGGCGGGCCCGGGCGGCGATGAGCCGCAGGGCGGGCAGTCGGGGGTCGCGGTGGTTGTTCCGGGCGTCGCCGAGGATCAGCACGCTGGTGCGCGGGCCCACGGCGTCCAGGTGGCGGTCGGCGAACTCGGCGAGCGCCGCGCCGTAGTCGCTGTTGCCGTGGTAGCCCGTCACCTTGGCCTCGGTGAGGATCCGCCGGGCCAGCGCGGCCGGATCGCCGCCGCCGCGGGTGAGCAGGGCGGTCACCTCGGCGGTGCGGTTGACGAAGGCGAACACCCGGACCCTGCTGAACTGGTCGCGCATCGCCTGGACCAGCAGCAGGGTGAAGTCGGAGAAGCCCGCCACCGAGCCGGACACGTCGCAGAGCAGGACCAGCTCCGGCCTGGCGGGACGGCGCAGCCGGTGGGCCGGGCGCAGCGGGACGCCTCCGGTGGACAGCGAGCGCCGCAGGGTGCGCCGCAGGTCGATGTGACCGCGCGCCGCCCGGCGTCGGCGCGCGGTCAGCCGGGTGGCCAGCTTGCGGGCCAACGGGTGCACGGTGCGCCGTAGTTCGGCGAGCTGGTCGTGCCCGGCGGCGAGGAAGTCGATCCGGTCGGCGCTGGGGGCGACGGCCCGCTCGGCGACGTGCTCGGTGCCGCGCAGCTCGGCCGCCCGCCGGCGGGCCTCGGTGGCGACCAGGGCCCGGAAGTCCTGGATGCGGCGGCGGATCTCGTCGGGCAGGAGGTCGCCGGCCAGGTCCGCGGTGGCGGGGCCCGGGCCGTCGGCGCCGGCGCGCAGGGCGGCCAGCACCCGGGCCAGCAGGGTCTCCGGGGCGAGCCGGCCGAGGGTCTGGTGGGCGGACCAGCCGTCGCTGCCGGGCCGGCCCGGGCCGCCCGCGGCGCCGTACCGGCCGAACGCGGCCACCGCCTCACCGGCGAGCCGGGCCAGGGCGGCCCGGTCGTCGGCGGCGAGCGCGGCCGCGAGCCGTGCCCGGAGGTGCTCGCGCAGGGCGGCCGGGTCCGGCGGCGTCGGGTCCGGGGCGCCGGGTTCCGGGCCCCCCGCGCCCGGGGCGGCCAGGTCCCGGGCGGCCGGACCGGGCCCGGCCGCGGCGGCCCGGCGCACGGCCTCCGGATCGCCCACGCCGAGCGGGAAGAACAGGTCGAAGGCGGCGTCGAAGACCCCGCGCTGCCCGTCGGAGCGCAGCAGGGCGGCGGCCAGCCCGGCCCTGACCTGTGCGCGGTCGGCGAGGCCGAGGACCTCCAGGACGGCCGCGGCGTCGACGGTCTCGGCGGGCCCGATCGGCAGGCCGTGGGTGCGCAGTGCGCGGACGAGGCCGGTCAGCCGGGCGGCGAGGTCGGCGGGCGGGGCGCCGGGGGCGGGCGCGGTGCCGTCGGCGGCCTGCGGCGGGACGCTCATGCGGGGGTGAGCTTCCGGGTGGCCGTCAGCACGTCGTCCTGGTGCTTGAGGACCACGCCGAGGGTGGCGCGCACGACCGTCTCGTCGAGGGTGTCGGCGCCCAGGGCGAGCAGGGTGCGGGCCCAGTCGACGGTCTCGGCCACCGAGGGGGCCTTGCGCAGCTCCATCGCCCGCAGCGCGCCGACCACCCGGACCAGCGACTCGGCCAGCGCCGCGTCCAGGCCGGGCACGCGCAGCCGGACGATCCGGCGCTCCAGCTCGGCCTCCGGGTAGCCGAGGTGGAGGAAGAGGCAGCGCCGGCGCAGCGCCTCGGAGAGCTCCCGGGTGGCGTTGGAGGTGAGCAGGACGAAGGGGCGCCGGCTCGCCGTGATGGTGCCCAGCTCGGGCACGGTGACCTGGAAGTCGCCGAGCACTTCGAGCAGCAGCGCCTCGACCTCGACGTCGGCCTTGTCCATCTCGTCGATGAGCAGCACGGTCGGTTCGTCGCCGCGGATGGCGGTCAGCAGCGGGCGGGGGAGCAGGAACTCCTCGGCGAAGATGTCGGTGCGGGCCCGGTCCCAGCCCTCGTCGCGCCCGGCGGTGATCCGCAGGAGCTGCTTGGCGTGGTTCCACTCGTAGAGGGCCCGGGCCTCGTCGATGCCCTCGTAGCACTGGAGCCGGACCAGCCGGGCGCGGCCGGTGGCGGCGACGGCCTTGGCGAGTTCGGTCTTGCCGACGCCGGCCGGCCCCTCGACGAGCAGCGGCTTGCCGAGCCGGTCGGCGAGGAAGACGGTGGTGGCGATCTCGGTGGAGGCCAGGTAGCCGGCCTCGGCCAGCCGGGCGGTCGTGTCGGCCACCGACTCGAAGAACTGCGTGCCCTCGCCGACCATGCGTGCCCCACATCCCCGTCGTCCGGTGCCTGTCGCCAGCACCCTACCGGTGGGTCACTTCGCTGTCCCGGACACCGCGACCACGGACGGACGGACGGACGGGGGCGGGCGGACGGGGGCGGCCGCGCTCGGCCGGGGCCCGGTCCGCGGCCGGGGCCGCGGACCGGGCGCGTCACCGGCGCCGCGGGGGCGTCAGTTGACGAAGACGACCGGGCTGCCGGCCACCGAGACGTCGCGGACCGGACCGTAGGTGGCGCTGAAGTAGCCGACCGGGAAGCAGGTGCTCGGGCCGGAGACCTTGGGCAGCGCCTGGGCGTTGAACCCGATGGTCTGGCCGACGTTGTTGGTCGTGCCGGCGAGGCCGCCGGGGGCCCGGTAGACACAGGTGATGGTGCCGAGGATGGTCTTCAGCACCACCGTGGTCTGCACCGGCCCCGCCGTGCCCGGGTCGAGCGAGACCGGGTTGCCCGCGGCGTCGCTGACCGAGTTGACGTAGGCGAGGTTGTTGACGGTGATGCTCTGCACGCCGGTCACGCCGATCACGTTGGCGGTGCAGGAGCCGAAGGTCTGGGTGTTGAGCGACTCGGTGGCGGTGCCCGGGGCGGCCGGGTTGCTGAGGACGGTCGCGGAGAACGCGGACGTGGCGCACTTGATGCCGCTCGTCCCGGTGGCGCTGGAGTAGAAGTTGGCGGTGGTGCCGGCCACCAGGTCGGCGGCCAGCACGTCGCCGACGGAGACGTTCGGTCCGGCGAGCACGGTGTGGGTGAGCACCGCGACGGGGGCGGCGGCCGGGGCGGTGGCGTCGGCGGCCTGGGCGGGGGCGACGGTGCCGGCGGCCAGGACCGCGGTGGCGGCGAGGGCTGCGGTTCCGAGGGTACGGCGGATGCGCATGAGGGTGTGCCTCTCCGGGCGAGTCGGGTGGGGGCCCGTGCGGCCGGTGCGGGGGCGCGCGGCGGCGTCGACCGCGGGCCGGCCCGCGGGCCGGCTGCGACGGGGTGGTGCGGGGTGGGGCACCGCGGACGGCGACTCGGCGGGCCCGGCGCCACGGGCCCGCCCGTACGGGCGGCGGTACCGGCGGCACGACGCTGTGCGGCGGGTACGGCGGCCGGACCGGCCGCGCACGGCCGGTTCGGGGCCGGCTGCGGGCGAGTACGGCTGAGTACGGCGGGATGGAGCGGAGGTGGAGCGGGTGGGGCGAGGGGTACGTGCGGTGCCGGGTGCACGTCGGCGGCTGCCACCGCCGGGCATGCGTTCGCCATACTGAGCAGTCGGAACGCGTGCTGGCTTCCGGCGGCGTCCGCCGCGGATTGGAAACCCGCCAGTGTTGTAAACCGGACGTCACGTCAATGTCAAGAAGATGCGCAGGAGTTGGCGATGAGACCGGAACCCCTCCGGAAGTCCGAGACCGTCCTGCTGCCCGGGGCGCGCACCGGGCGCGACCCCGCCCGGTCGATCAAGCGCGGCCCGAGCCGGCTGCCGCCCGGAGTGGTCGCCGCGACCCAGCGCGAGCGGCTGCTCGACGGGCTGGTGCTCACCGTGGCGCAGCACGGCTACCAGCGCGCCACGGTGAGCGACATCTGCCGCGCCGCCGGGGTGACCAGGCCGGTCTTCTACGAGCTGTTCACCGGCAAGGAGGACGCCTTCCTCGCGGCCCACCGGCACGGCACCGGAGTGGTGATCCGGCGGATGGCGGCGGCGTTCGCGGCGGCGCCGGACTGGTGCACCGGGATCCGTGAGTCGCTGCGGGCGATGCTCGGACTGCTGGCCGGGGTGCCGGCCTTCGCGACCATGGCGGTCATCGAACTCGACGCGGTCGGCCCGGCCGGGCGCCGCGAGCGCGACCAACTCCTCACCCGTTTCCGGGCGTTCTTCGCGGAGGTGCCCGAACTCCCGGCCGGGGTGGCGACGGAGGCGATGGTCGACGCGGTGGTCGGCGGCGTCTACGGCACCCTGCAGCGCTGCATCGACGCCGGTCGCACCGCCGAACTCCCCGACCTGCTGCCGCTCCTGAGCCTCTTCTGCCTGGCCCCCTTCCTCGGCCCGGCCGAGGCGGCGCGCCGCCTGGCCCTGGACCCGGCGCCGTGGCGAAGCCGCGCCGGGGGCCGGGCCGGGGATCGGGCCGACGGCCGGGCCGCGGGCCGCCCGGGAGCGGACGATGATCCTTCGTGCACCCGTATTGACCCGCTCAATACTGGGCAGTAGCTTCCCAGTTACCCACTGAGGCCCGACCCGCCCGCCCCGCTGCCGAGGGGCGGTCCCTCCCGGTCGTGCCGCAGAACGCTGTCCGCGCCAGGGCAACGTGCCAGTGACTGCCCGTCCCCACCATCCAGGGAGCACACATGGCCACGTCCGAGGACGCCGCCCGGAACGACGAGAGCACCACCGACGCGGAGGCGCCCGCGCAGCACAGGGGCCGGGTCCGGCTGAAGCGCACCGCGCTGATGGCCGTTCCCGCCGTCGCCGCCGGCGCGGTGCTGATGACCCTGACCGCGCAGGGCGTGCTCGCCGCCCAGTTCTCGATCTCCGGCATGCCGTTCACCGTCACCGCCGACAGTCTGGACGGCGTCGGGTTCGAGCAGTTCGGCAGCCTGGACCACATGATCGAGGACAGCCCCAACGCCGGGGACACCGGCGGGCAGGTGCTCGTCGCGGTGTCCGCGATCAAGGAGGCCTCGCTCACCAAGCTCTGCCAGAGCGTCGAACTCGGTGGCATCAACCTGCTGATCAAGGCCGGTGACGGCGGAACGCCGGTGACCGCCACCGACCTCACCACCGACTCCGACCTGCTCACCGGTGACGCCGAGTTCAAGAACATCGAGATCGGCGGCGACGCCAGCACCTTCACCAAGGCCGGCGTCAAGGGCCTGCCCGGCGTCTTCGGGCAGCAGGCGGACACCGTCAAGATCCGCAACCTGCGCCAGCACAACTACGCGACCACCGCCGGCGCCTTCAAACTGCCCAACCTGCGGCTGAGCTTCAGCTCCGAGGGCTGCTGACGGTGGCGGAGCCGGAGCCCGGGACCCTGCCCGCGGCCGCGCCCGACGCCGAGCCGCGGGCCGCGGCCGCCCGGAGCCGCCCGTCGTGGCGCGGCTGGCGGGGCCGGCGGCCGTTCTGGGGCGGAGTGCTGGTCCTGTCCGGCGGCGCGGAGATCCTCTTCACCCTGCGCGCCCCGCTGCCCGTCGTCCTGCACATCGGGCTCCAGGGGCTGTCCGGCTACCTCGTCCCGACCGTGATGGTGGTCTGCGGCCTGCTCGTCCTGTTCAACCCGGCCCAGCGGCTGTTCTACTCGGTCGTCGCCGTGCTGGCCTCGCTCGGCAGTTGGCTCACCTCCAACCTGGGCGGATTCCTGATCGGCATGCTGCTCGGCGTGATCGGCAGCTGCCTGACCTTCGGCTGGGTACCCGACCAGCCCCCGCGCCGCCGCCTGCTGCGCCGGGGCCGGGCCCGCCGGAAGGCCGCCGGTCCGGCCGGCGCCTGAGGCGGTCGCGGCCGGCGCCCCGGCGCACACCCCGCGTCCGGCGCGGCCGCGGCCCGGCCCGGCCCGCCGCCGTCGGCCGGCCGACGGGACCCGGGGGCCGGTGCTCCGTCCCCGGCGAAGGGAGAGCGCCGGGGGCGGGCCCGGACCCGGCCCGTCGACGGGCCGGTGGTCCCCTTCGTGGACGGCCCGGCGGTCCGGTGGTCCCGGGTCGGCCGGGACCACCGGCCCTGTCCACAACCCCCCGGGCGGCCGTTTACTGGACCTGCCGCCGCTCCTGGCCACCCCCTGCCCGGAACCGGGCCGCAAGCCGTCCGAACGGTGAACATCCGCTGTACAACAGGCGGCTGACGGCTGGTTAGGCTGCGCTCCATGGACCTGGACAGCACCACCAGCACCACCGAGTACGACCGGTTGATCGCCCGCCACCACGCCATGCGCCTGCGCCGGCAGATCCTGGCGCCGGCGCCGTCCTTCGCCGCAGCGCCCACCGGTCCGCACGGCGCGCCCGACGCCCGTCCGGCCCCCGGCGGCCCCGGCCCGCAGGGCGGCTACGACCGGGACCACGACGGTGCGGCGGACCAGCGGCTGATCCTCGGCGGCCTCGGCCCGGTCGCCCCGTTCGCCGACCTCATCGACCACCTGTACGCGTTCATGTTCCGCCGCCGCCCCTACCTGCGCGCGCTGTTCCCGGAGTCCATGGAGTTCCAGCAGGTCCACCTGGAGCGGATGTTCGACTACCTGATCGAGCACCTGCACGAGCCCGACCGGCTCGCCGCCACCCTCACCCAGCTCGGCCGCGACCACCGCAAGCTGGGGGTCCGCCCGGTCCACTACGAGGCCTTCGAGGAGGCGCTGTGCGAGGCGCTGCGGCACCGCGCGGGCCGGCACTGGAGCGCCGGACTTGAGGGCGCCTGGGTGCGGATGCTGCGCTTCGCCGTCCGGTCGATGGTGGCCGGCGCCGACTCGGCGCTCACCGAACCCCCGTACTGGCACGCCACGGTGGTCGGCCACGAGCGCCGCCGCGACGACCTGGCCGTGCTCCGGGTGCGCACCGGCGAGCCGTACCCGTACCGGGCCGGGCAGTACGGGAGCGTCGAACACCCGCTGCTGCCGCACACCTGGCGGCAGTACTCGATGGGCTGCGCACCGCGCACCGACAACGAGCTGGAGTTCCACGTCCGCCGCACCGGGCCGGGCGGGGTGAGCGAGGCACTGGTCGAGCACACCGCCGTCGGCGACCGGCTGCGGCTCGGCCCGCCGCGCGGCACGCTGATGCCGCAGGACGACACCCGGGACCTCCTGCTGGTGGCCGGAGGCACCGGGCTCGCCCCGATGAAGGCGATCGTCGAGGAGCTGGTGGAGCACCGTCCGCGCGGGCGACGGGTCCACCTGTTCGTCGGCGCGCGGGCCCGGTCCGACCTCTACGACTGGCCGGCCCTCGCCGAACTCGGTGGCCGCAAGCCCTGGTTGGAGCTGGTCCCGGTCGCGGACGACGCCGCCGACGGCCCCGCCGTCCCGGGCGGCCGGCTGGCCGAGGCGGTCAGCCGGGCCGGTGACTGGTCGCAGCACCTGGCCTGCGTCAGCGGCCCGGCGGGCCTGGTCGACGAGGTCCGCACCCGGCTGGTCGCCTCCGGCCTGCCGTCCGCCCGGATCCACCACGATCCGGTGCTCGGCCGCCTCTGAGCGCGCGCGCCGCCTACCGGTAGCAGTAGGAGTCCGAGGAGGCGTCCCCGCCCGCCAGGTGCGTCTGGTGCACCCGCAGCCCCCGGAACTCCTCGCCGTGCGGGAAGAACCGCGGGTCCACCGAGAGTCCGCCGCGCTGCGGGTCGGCGTCCAGCTTGAC
Source organism: Kitasatospora sp. NPDC058115 (assembly GCF_042884635.1). Classification (NCBI taxonomy): domain Bacteria; kingdom Bacillati; phylum Actinomycetota; class Actinomycetes; order Kitasatosporales; family Streptomycetaceae; genus Kitasatospora; species Kitasatospora sp. NPDC058115. Next base: position 158,399 of record NZ_JBHVTL010000002.1, on the reverse strand, counting down.
GATCCACGGCTCGATGCCGTCCGGGTAGAACTGGTCGTCCCAGGAGCCGTACAGCGAGTTGGTGAGGTAGAGCCGCCGGCCGTCCCGGCTGATCTCGACCATCTGCGGCGCACCGCTCAACGGCCGCTCCGGCGCGGCCGGGTGGGGCGTGCGGGCGGTCACCCCCCCGAGCCGCACGGACCCGGTGAGGCGCGGGTGGAACGGGTCCGCCACGTCGTACTGCAACAGCTCGCCGGTGCCCCAGGCGGAGACGTAGAGCCAGCGGTCGTCGACCGACAGGTTGATGTCGGTGACCAGCGGCGGCACCGCGCCGAACGGCTGCAGGACGGGCGGCAGGTCCTCGGCCTTCGCCGGCTCGGCGGGGATCTCGATCACCTTGCGCGCGGTGAACGCCTCGCCCTCCCGGTACCAGAGCCAGACCGAGGCCGAGAGATCCTCCACGTTGGTGACCACCCCGGCGAACCCCCACTCGGCCTGCGGGTCGTGGGCCGGGCGCAGCTCCAGCACCATCTGGTACTGGTCGCCCAGGTCGATCCGCTGCAGGTGGCGCCCCGTGTCCAGCTCCCAGAAGTGCAGCGCGTGCCCGTACTTGCGGCCGAGCAGCAGCTCCGGCACCACGCCGTCCTCGACCATCCACGGCGTGCCCCACTCGCTGGTGACGCCCACGTTGGTGCCCAGGTGCCACCACACGTCGTAGGAGAAGTTCTGCGGGCCGCGCTCGGTCTCCCAGGGGCGCAGCACGTCGAAGGTGGTGTGGTCGAGCAGCGCGACCCCGCCGGGGCCGTCGCCGCCGGCGGCCGCGCCCAGGCAGGACAGGAAGACGCCGTCCGGTCCGCAGTGCAGGGTGTGCGGGCGCGAGTAGCCGGCCCTGGCCGCCAGCTCCTCGGCCGCCACGGTCTTCACGAGTCTCGGGCGGACCGGGTCCGGCCGGGTGTCCAGGACGTGCAGCTGCGAGGAGCGCAGTCCCGGCAGCAGCAGGTAGCGCCGCTCGGCGTCGTGGTGACCGGCGTGCGCGAGCGCGCTGGAGCAGGCGTTCCAGCCGAAGTGGTGCAGCTCGTCGCCCACCCCGGGCATGTCGGTGACGTTGAGCACGCGCCCGTAGGTCGCCGACGCCGGGTCGGTGTCGACGGTGATCAGCGCGTCCGGCCGCTGCGCCGACCGGTCGAAGCCCGCCACGTAGGCGAGCTTCTCCGGTGGGGCGGCGATCGCCTCGGCGGGCGTGCGGTACAGGGAGGGATCGCTGTGGCCGGGCTGCCGGTCGTGCTGCGGGCCGTGTCCATGCGGCATGCTGGCTCCTCAACTCGCCTTTTCGGCAAGGGAAGTGACAGGGGCCCGGGTAGCCTTCCACAGACTCACGGGCGCACAGCAGGCGCACGGGGAGCGGCTGGGGGGCCGGGGGCGGCGCGCCCCGGGCCCCCGCACGGGCGCCCGGCCGGCTCAGTGCACGGCCGCCGGGAAGTACGCCCCGAGCCAGCGGTCGAGCTCGGCGAACACCTGGGTCCGGGCGGTCTCGCCGGACAGCACCAGGTCGTGCATGCCGCCCTTGATCCGGACGATCGTCACATGGCGGCCCAGGTGCGGACCGGCCGCCGCGATGTCGTCGGCGCGCAGCACGGCGTCCGCGTGGTGCAGGGCGGCGTGCCAGCGGGTGGTGGAGATGGAGGCGGTGGAGGCCATCAGCAGCACCGGCACGTCGATCCCGAGCCCGCGCCGCAGCTCCCGGTGGCCGCGCTGGACGGCGGCCAGCCAGCCGGCGAACAGCGGCACGCCCTCGGCGGGCTTGAGCTTCAGGTCGAAGTCCCACTCGCCGCGGAAGTCGCGGTGCAGGCTGTGCACGTAGTGCGGGTTGAGGGCGGAGGGCAGCACCCGGGTCGGTGCGAGGCGGCCGATCGCGTCCAGCGCCGGGGCGCCGAGGGTGCGCACGGCGGGGGCGGCCGGCATGGACAGGAACGGGCTGTTGAGGAAGAGGCCGTCGACCAGGCCCCGCCCGGTGCGGCGCCCGGCCCACAGGGCGGCGATCAGCCCGCCGGTGGAGTGGCCGTTGACCAGCAGCCGGCTGTGGCCGTCCTGCTCCCGGACGATCCGCACCGCCGCGTCCAGTTCCTCGTCGTACGTCGCGAGGTCGCGCACGAAGTTCGGCGAGTGGTGCGGGCGCAGCGAGCGGCCGTACTTGCGCAGGTCGAGCGCGTAGAAGGAGAAGCCGGCGGCGGTGTAGTGGTCGGCGAGGTGGGTCTGGAACCAGTAGTCGTTGTAGCCGTGGATGTACAGCACGGCCCGCTCCGAGCCGGGGACCGCCCGGCGGACCAGGGTCGCCGAGACCTCGCCCTCCTCGTCGGGCCGCAGCGGCAGCTCGACGGCCTCGTAGGGGGCGCCGAGGATGTCTTCGCGGAACTCCATGGCCACGTGCACCCGCTTTCTGCTCGGAGACCGGGTTTCCCGGGGAACCCCGACGATACCGGCCGGTAGCCTCCGGCGTGACGGCGACTCGGGCCGGGCGCCTATGCTGCGGACATGCCCGAGATGCCCGACCCGTCCAGCCCGCCCGACGAACCCGTGCCGGTGGCGCGGCGCACCGACCTCGGGCAGGCGAAGCTGCTGCCCGACGTCGACCACGACGGCGGGTGGCTGCTGACCCTCGACGACACCCCGCAGTCCTACGTCGACCTCGGCGACCCGACCCACCTGGAGTTCGAGTACGTCCAGCGCCTCGGCCACCTGGTCGACGCGCTCGGCGAACCGGGCCTGCCGCTGGACGCCCTGCACCTGGGCGGCGGCGCGCTGACCGTGCCCCGCTACCTGGCCGCCACCCGCCCAGGCTCGCGCCAGCGGGTGGTGGAGGTGGACGGCCCGCTGATCGACCTGGTCGAGCAGCACCTGCCGTGGCGCGGGCCCGGCGTCGACATCACCGCCGAGGTCGGGGACGCCCGCGCCGCGCTCGCCGCGACCGCGTCGGACGCACCCGGCTCGCTGGACCTCGTCGTCGCGGACGTCTTCCACGGCTCGCGCACCCCCGGGCACCTCACCTCGGTGGAGTTCCTGCGGCTGGCGGCGGCCGCGCTGCGCCCCGGCGGCTGCTACGCGGCGAACCTCGCCGACGGCCCGCCGCTCGCCTTCGCCCGCGCCCAGGCGGCGACGGTGCGCGCCGTCTTCCCGCAGGCCTGCCTGATCGCCGAGGCGCCGGTGCTGCGCGGGCGGCGCTACGGCAACATCCTGCTGGTCGGCTCGGCCGGCCCGCTGCCGGTCGCGGACCTCGCCCGCCGGCTGGCCGGGGACGTCTTCCCGGCGCGGCTCACCGAGGGCGCCGACCTCGCGGCGTTCACCGCCCGCACGGCGCCGGTCACCGACGCCACCGCCGCCGACTCCCCGCCGCCCCCGGACGGCGCCTTCGGCATCGGCTGAGCACGCCGCGGGGCGCCCCGGCGCGCCGGGACCGCGCGCACCCCCGTCCGCGCGCTGCCCGGTGTCAGAATCGGCGGGTCCGTGCGGGGACACCCGCCACCTCCGAGGGAGCGAGCGAGAGATGAGCAGCGTGGAGCGGCCTGAGCTGGCGGCGGTGCCCGAGACGGCGCTGTGGACGCTCTGGCAGCGGGCCGTCGAGGCCCGCCGGCCGGACGCCGTGCTGCACGACCCCGTGGCGGTGGACCTGGTCGGGCGGATCGACTACCCCTTCGCCGAGCGGTTCGGCACGAGCGGCTTCCAGTCCCAGTTCCAGGCGCTGCGGGTGGCCTGCTTCGACCGCGAGGTGGCGGACTTCCTGGCCCGTGAGCCGCGCGGCACGGTGGTCTGCCTGGGGGAGGGCCTGGAGACGCAGTACTGGCGCGTCGACAACGGCCGCGCCCACTGGCTCACCGTCGACCTCCCCGAGATGATCGCCCTGCGCGAGCGCCTCCTCCCGCCGGGCCCGCGCCGGCGCCTGCTGGCCGCCGACGCCACCGACCTGCGGTGGGCCGACGAGGTCGACCGCGACCGCGCGGTCCTGGTCACCACGCAGGGCCTGTGCATGTACCTCCCCCCGGCCCGGGTGAAGGCCCTGATCGCGGGCTGCGCGGACCGGTTCCCCGGCGGCTCCATGGTCGTGGACGCCGTCCCGCGCTGGTTCGCACGGCTCGCCGTGAGCGGGAGGATGCGCACCGCCGCCTACCGGGTGCCCGCCATGCCCTGGGCGATGGACGCCGGCGAGCGCGACAAGCTCCGCACCGCGAGCCCGGCGGTGACGGCTGTCCGCGACGTCCGCCCGGCGGGCGGACGCGGTCTCCTCGGCGCCCTCCTGCCCCTGGCGCTGACCGCCCCCTGGCTGGCCTCGCACCGTCCCTCGGTGACGGTCCTGGACTTCGCCGAAGACCCCGGACCGGGACGGTGAACCGCCCGCGGCCCACGCCCGCGCGCCGGGTGCGCGCGGGCGTGGGCCGCGGACGCCGGGCGTTGCGCCCGGCCGGATCCCGGTGGCCGGGACTACCAGCGGTACCAGCGGTGTCGGCTGCCCGAGGGATGCGTGCCGCGGGCGACGAAGCCGAGCAGCCAGACCACGAGCACGATGACGGCGGCCCACCACAGGATCTTCAGAGCGAAGCCCGCGCCGAAGAGGATCAGGGCCAGGAGCAGGACCAGCAGAAGGGGAACCACGGTGACCTCCCAAGTGTGTGGCCCCGCAACTGCCCGGTGCGCGCGAGGATATGCACGGGTCAGGTGTTCCGTTGCGGGCCGACGGCAGGGGGAGGGCGCGTCCTCCGACCCCGGCTGCCGGCTCCTGCCGGGCCGATGACATGACATCAGCCGGACCGGGCAGGCGGTGTCCGAGGCCGATGCCGTCCCGACATCCCTGGAGGCACGCGTGATCGTGTTCATGGTGTTCCTGCTCGTTCCGCCGGCGCTGGCGATGGTCCTGGTCGCGACCGGGCCCTCGGCCGCTCGTCCGCGCCACCGGCCGACGGCCGCCGCCGTCCGGGCCGACCGCGTCCGGCAGCCGCGTCACGCCCGTGCGCCGCGCTGAACCGTCCCGGCGGCGCCCGGCCGGGACGCACCTGCCCGGCCGCTCCCTGCCGGAGCGGCACCGACCTGCGGTGACCCCTGTGCGGTCCGCCTCGGTGGTGACGGCGCGGTGTTCACCGTGCGGCCGCCCGGCACGCCGGGACCGCCGGGACCCCCCCCGAGGCCCCCGCCGGGGTCCTCACCCGGCGGGGGCGGTGGCCGACGGCTCCCGCACGTCGTCCACGAGCTCCCGCAGCAGCGCCGTGACCTGCGCCGTCTCGATGAGGAACCCGTCGTGGCCGTACGGCGAGGAGATCACCCGGGCCCGGTCGGCGGAGGGGATGCCGGCGGCGAGCTCCTCCTGCTGGGCGAGCGGGTAGAGGCGGTCGGTGTCGACCCCCGCCACCAGGGTCCGGGCGGTCACCCGCGCCAGGGCGGCGCGCGTGCCGCCGCGCCCCCGGCCCGTGTCGTGGGCGTTCATCGCCTCGGCCAGCACCGCGTAGCTGGCCGCGTCGAAGCGCCGGACCAGCTTGGCGGCGTGGTGGTCCAGGTAGGACTCGACCTGGTGGCGGCCGCCCGTCCGGGGGTCTTCGCCGTCCTGGGCGCGGTTGCCGAAGCGGACGTCGAGCTCCTCGGCGCCGCGGTAGGTGATGTGGGCGATGCGCCGGGCGGTCCCGAGACCGGCGTGCGGGCCCTGCCCGGCGGCGGCGTCGTGATAGTCGCCGCCGCGCCAGTTCGGATCGGCGCGGATCGCGTGGAGCTGGGCGCTCGTCCAGGCGATCTGGTCCGCGCTCGCCGCCGCCGTCGTGGCGAGCAGGAACAGCGAGGCGACCCGCTCCGGGTGGGAGACGGCCCACTCCAGCGCGCGCATCCCGCCCATCGAGCCGCCGACCACCAGGGCCCAGCGCCCGATGCCCAGCGCGTCGGCGAGCCCGGCCTCGGCCAGGACCTGGTCACGCGGGGTCAGACGCGGGAAGGACCCGCCCCAGTGCCGGCCGTCGGGGCGCAGCGACGCCGGTCCGGTGCTGCCCTGGCAGCCGCCCAGGACATTGGGGGCCACCACGAACCAGCGGTCGGTGTCGAGGGCGCGGCCCGGCCCGACCAGCGCGTCCCACCAGCCGGGGGTCGGGTGACCGGGCGCGGCCGGCCCGGCGACATGGCTGTCGCCGGTGAGCGCGTGCAGGACGAGGACCGCGTTGGAACGGTCGGGCGCGAGCCGCCCCCAGGTCTCGTACGCCAGCCGCACGCCGGCGAGCCGACCGCCCCCTTCGAGCGGCAGGGGCTCGGTGCGGTCGTACCACCGGCGGCGCCCGGGCGGGTCCCCCTCCCGCCACGCACCGGTGGCGGGAGGGGGAGCGGCCTGCGGGGCGGCCCCGTCGGCGGTGTTCAGAACGCCCCCTTCGCCGCGCGGAAACCGGCTTCGAGGTCCGCCTTGAGGTCCTCCACGTTCTCGATGCCGACCGACAGCCGCACCAGGCCGGGGGAGGTGCCGGTGGCGGCGAGCTGCGCCTCGTCGAGCTGGCTGTGCGTGGTGGAGGCGGGGTGGATGATGAGGCTGCGCACGTCGCCGATGTTGGCGAGGTGGCTGAAGAGCTCGACGGCGTCCACGAACCGCTTGCCCGCCTCGACGCCGCCGCGCAGCTCGAAGCAGAACACGGCGCCGGCTCCGCGCGGGAGGTAACGGCGCCCGGCCTCGTACCAGCGGTTGGAGGGCAGCCCGGCGTAGTGGACGGCGGAGACCTCGTCGCGCTGCTCCAGCCACTCGGCGAGCGCCTGGGCGTTGGCCGAGTGACGCTCCATGCGCAGGCTCAGCGTCTCCACGCCCTGCAGCAGCAGGAAGGCGGAGTGCGGCGCGATGGCCGGCCCGAGGTCGCGCAGCAGCTGGACGCGCAGCTTGACGGCGTACGCGCCGGGCCCGAGGGCGGGCCAGTAGCGCAGGCCGTGGTAGCTGGGGTCCGGCTCGTTGAAGTCGGGGAAGCGCTCGGCGTGGGCGCCGAAGTCGAAGGTCCCGGCGTCGACGACGACACCTCCGAGGGTGGTGCCGTGGCCGCCGAGGAACTTGGTCGCCGAGTGGACGACGACGTCGGCCCCGTGCTCGATGGGGCGCAGCAGGTAGGGGGTGGGGAGGGTGTTGTCGACGATCAGCGGGATCCCGGCCTCGTGGGCGACGTCGGCGACGGCGCGGATGTCGAGGACGTTGCCACGCGGGTTGCCGAGGCTCTCCGCGAACAGGGCCTTCGTCCCGGGCCGGATGGCGGCCCGCCAGGCGTCGAGGTCGTCCGGGTCCTCGACGAAGGACACCTCGATCCCGAACTTCGGCAGGGTGTGCCGGAAGAGGTTGTACGTGCCGCCGTAGAGGGAGGCGCTGGAGACGATGTGGTCACCGGCGCTCGCGACGTTGAGGACGGCGAGGGTCTCGGCGGCCTGGCCGGAGGCGACCGCCACCGCGGCGACCCCTCCTTCCAGGGCGGCCGTCCGCTGCTCGAAGACGTCCTGGGTGGGGTTGTGGATGCGGGTGTAGATGTTTCCGGCCTCGGCGAGCGAGAAGAGGTCGGCCGCGTGCTGGGTGTCACGGAAGACGAACGCGGTGGTCTGGTAGACCGGGACCGCCCGGGCCCCGGTCGTGGGGTCGGGCACGGCGCCGGCGTGCACCTGCTGGGTCTCGAAGGACCAGGCGGGGGCGGGGGATCCGGCGGATCCGCCGTCGGGCGTGCGGTCGGCGGTGACGTCTTCGGTCGGCTGGCTCATGCTTCTCCTCGTACACGTGTGGAGCCCGGCGGGCCGGGCCGGCGCCGGTGTGAGCGGCGGGTGCGGGGAACGGAGGTGCGGGCGCTCCGGACGGAGCGGCCACGCGGATTCGCGGCTAGGGCTGCGGAGGGATCACCAGGCGCCGCGTCAGCGGGCGGTGGGACAACTCATGGTCGTGACGCGCGTGTAGTCCACGTGGCGCCGGGTCACGAGCATGATCATGGGCACAGGGAACCACAGGCGCGCGGCGGACACCACTGCGTCCCACCATGCGGACAGCGCGGCGGTCCGCCGGCCCTCCCCGGCCGGGCGGTGCCGCTCACAGCGGGAAGGTGACCCGGATCCGCTTGCCGCCGCCCGGCAGCGGCTTGACGTGGCAGGTTCCGGAGAGGTGCTGGACGAGGGCCCAGCCGCGGCCCCCGGGCGCCGCCGGATCGCGGCGGTCGAGGGCCTCGCCCGACGGGTGGGCGTCGTGGCCGTCCTCGACGTCGACGACCAGACAGCCGAGCGCCAGGTCCAGACGGGCCGCGAAGCCGGTCATGCCGCCGCCGTGGGTCCGGGCGTTGACGACGAGTTCGGTCACCGCGAGCTGCGCGTCCGCGAGGACGCGTTCGGTGTCCCGGGCCACGGCGTCCAGCAGTCCGGCGAGATGGGCGCGCGCCTCCCTCGCGGTGCGCACGATGGGCTCGACGCGCTCGGGGACCCGGCTGCCGGGGTTCTCCTCCGGGTGCGGGGCCAGCTCATCGGCGTGGGGCATGTGACGGCCTTTGATCAGGTGGTACGCGGCATGGACAGGTGGTGTTCACGAGCGTGGGACCGGGGCGCGTCTACCCCGCAGGGCGCGGAGGATCCCCGTGCGGACCCACCGGCGTCAGGGTGTCCCGGAGTGCGCCGGGCCGTGGCCGGCCACCGCGCGCTCGGCCGCGGTGACGCTGTCGGCGAGGGTGAAGTGCCTGTCGGTGGCGGTGATCTCCAGCAGCCTGCGCACGGACGGCGCGAGCTGCCCCACGAGCACCATCGCACCCCCCGCCTCCTGGAGCCGCAGGTGCGCCAGGACGAGGACCCGCAAGGCGAAGGAGTCGGCGAAGGTGACCTCGGAGAGGTCGACCGCCAGCACGGCCGGCCGCTCGGCGACGGCGGCGTCCAGGCAGGCGGTGAGCTCCCGACCGGTGTCGTAGTCCAGTTCACCGCTCAGCCTGAGCACGGACGTCCTGCCCGGTCCCGGGGGACGCACCGGGCTCGTGTCGTCGGTCATGCCATCATGCTAGCCGTACCGGCTCCGGGCGGCTGAGGTGAGCGCCGCCCGGAACCCGCCCTCGTCGAGGGCCTTCCCGGCCCGCCGCCGCGGGAGGGTTCGAGGACGGCACAGGCGGTCCTGACACGGTAGGGAGCGATGCGTTGGCCGACGCGCTCGGGCACGACGAGGTGCCCAGTCCGTTCGCCGCCGACCCGCTGGTCGGCGCCGACCTGGCACGGGTGGACTGGTCCGCCACGCCGTTGGGGGATCCCCGGACCTGGCCCCAGAGCCTGCGCACGGCGGTGGGCGTCCTGCTGTCCTCCCGGTTCCCCATGTGGATGGCCTGGGGGCCCGAGCTCACCTACTTCTGCAACGACGCCTACCGGCGCGACACCCTGGGGCACAAGTACCCGTGGGCACTCGGCCGCGCCTTCGACGAGATCTGGCCGGAGATCCGGGACGACATCCGCCCGCGCATCGACACCGTCCTGCGCGACGGCCGCTCGACCTGGGACGAGGCACTGATGCTGCTGCTCCGGCGCGCCGGGTACGCCGAGGAGAGCTACCACACCTTCTCCTACAGCCCGTTGCGGGACGAGGACGACCGGGTGGCCGGCGTGCTGTGCGTGGTCAGCGAGGAGACCCAGCGCGTCCTCTCGGAACGGCGGATGGCGACCCTGCGCGACCTGGGCTCCGACCCCGGGGCCGTGCGCACCGAAGGGCAGTTCCTGGAGTTCAGCTCCGAGCAGCTGGCCCGCAACCCCTTCTGCCTGCCGTTCACGCTGACCTACCTCTTCCACGACGACGGAACCGCCGGGCTCGCCGCGGCCTCCGGCATCGCACCGGGGCACCCGGCCGCGCCGGCCGTGATCGGGCCGGACGCGCAGCTGCCGTGGCCGGCGGCCGCGGCCCGCCGGGGCCGGACGTCGCTGGTGCCGCTGACCGGGCCTCCGTTCGCCGAACTGCCCGGCGGGGCCTGGGCGGAACCGCCCCTGGAGGCCCTGGTGGTGCCGCTGAGCGTGGCGGGCGGCGAGCCGAGCGGGTTCCTGGTGACGGGGCTGAACCGCTTCCGCCTCCTGGACGACGACTACCGCGGCTTCGTCGACCTGATCGCCGGCCACCTCGCCGCCGGGATCGCCAGTGCCCGCAGCCATGAGCTCCAGCAGCGCCGCGCCCAGGAGCTGGCCGAACTCGACCGCGTGAAGAGCGCGTTCTTCTACAACATCAGCCATGAGTTCCGCACACCGCTGACCCTCGTCAGGGGACCGGTCGAGGAACTGGGACGGCGGCTGGCGGACGCCGACGAGGACGTGCGGGCGGACCTGGAGACGGTGCACCGCAACAGCCTGCGGCTCGGCAAGCTCGTCAACTCCCTGCTGGACTTCTCCCGCATCGAGGCCGGGCGGATGCCGGCCCGCCTCGAACCGGTCGACCTGGCGGCCGTCACCGCGGACCTCGCGGCGGTGTTCCGGTCCGCCGTCGAACGGTCCGGCCTGGTCCTCGACGTCGACTGCGCGCCGCTGGACCAGCCGGTCCTGATCGACCTCGGGCTGTGGGAGAAGGTGCTGTTCAACCTGCTCGGCAACGCCCTCAAGCACACCTTCGACGGCACGATCCGGGTCCGGACGGGCCGGGCGGGCGGCCTCGCGCGGCTGACGGTCGAGGACACCGGAGTCGGGATCCCGGCCGCCGAGGTTCCCCGGCTCTTCGAACGCTTCCACCGCGTCGAGGGGAGCCGGGCCCGGTCGCACGAGGGCAGTGGCATCGGTCTGGCCCTGGTCAAGGAACTGGTGGAACTGCACGGCGGCACCATCGCCGTCACCTCCGAACCGGAGCGGGGCACCTGCTTCACCGTCGACCTCCCGTTCGCAGCGGTGCCGCTGCCGGCCCGCGGGGCGGGGGACCGCGGGCCCGCCGGGGCCGAGCCCTTCCTGAGCGAGGCACTGAGCTGGCTGCCCGGCGAGGGCGGCGGCGCCGAGGGCGAGCAGCCCCGGACGGGCGGCGCCCCCGAGGGCGAGCCGGTACCCACCCACGTGCTGGTCGCCGACGACAACGCCGACATGCGCCGGTACCTGACCAGGATCCTGCGCGGCGCCGGCCACCGGGTCACCGCGGTCGCCGACGGCCTGCAGGCCCTGGCCGAGGCCACCCGGGACGTCCCCGAACTGGTGATCAGCGACGTGATGATGCCGGGCCTGGACGGCCTGAGCATGGTGACGCGGCTGCGCGCCGACCGGCGTACCGCAGCGGTGCCGGTCCTGCTGCTGTCCGCGCGGGCGGGAGTGGAGGCGTCCCTCGAAGGGCTCGGCTCCGGTGCGGACGACTATCTCGCCAAACCGTTCGCCGCCGCCGAACTCCTCGCCCGGGTGCGGTCGGCCGTCGCACTGGCCAGGATGCGCAGCCGCCACGCGCGCTGGCGCACCGCCCTGACCGACTCGCTCCAGGACGCCTTCTTCGTCTGCGAGGAGAACGGCACGGTCGTCGAGATCAACGAGGCGTTCACCACCCTCCTGGGGTACGGCCCGGAAGGCCTGCCCTACGGGCCGGCCCACCCGTGGTGGCCCTCCGCCGCCGAGGACCCCGAAGCCCACCACCGGGCGGCCACCGCGTTCGCCGGCCTGACCCGCGACGGCAGCGGCCGCACCGACCTGCCCGTCCGCCGCGCCGACGGGCAAGCCCTGTGGGTCCAGGCCGCCTTCAACCGCGTCCGGGACCCCGACACCGCACGCACCGTCGTCGTCGGCACCCTGCGCGACGTCACGGCCGAGCATCACGCGATCCGGCGTGAGAGCGCCCTCGCCGCCCTGGGCGAACGGCTCGCCCGGGGCCGCAACGCCGACGAGGTCCTGGCCGACGCGGTGGACGGGCTGCGTGACCTGTGGCGGGCCCGCCAGGTGCTGGCCGTCCGCTTCACCCACGGCGGCCACGGCGCGCCGCCACCCGAGGTCCGCGGGGCGGGCGACGGGCCCGGCCGTGGGCCGTCCGGCTGGCCGGACCTGCCGGAGGACCGCCGGGCCCGGCTCACCTCGCTCCTCGACGCACCCTTGCTCACCCCCGTCCTCCACCCCGGCGGGGTCGGCATCCTCCTGGAGCACCCGGCGGGTCCGCTGGTCCTGTCCGTCGACCTCGGCGACCGGCGTCCGTTCACCGCGGAGGACGGACTGCTGCTCTCCCTGCTGGCCGGCCGCCTCGCCCAGGGCCTCACCCGGGCCCACCAGGCCGACCAGCAGCGCGAGACCGCCATCGCGCTGCAGCGCGCCATCCTCGGCCCGGCCGGCCTGCCGCCGGGCTTCGCGGCCCGCTACGAACCCGCGATCCGCCCCCTGGAGGTCGGCGGCGACTGGTACGACACGATGGCGCTGCCGGACGGGCGCGTCGGCATCGTGGTCGGGGACTGCGTGGGCCGGGGGCTGGAGGCGGCCAGCGTCATGGGCCAGCTGCGCAGCGCCTGCCGGGCCCTGCTCCTGCAGAACCACGCTCCCGCCCGTGCCCTGAGCGCGCTGGACACCTTCGCCGCCACGATCCCCGGCGCCCTGTGCACCACGGTGTTCTGCGCCGTCCTCGACCCCGCGAGCGGCGCGTTGTGCTACTCCTCGGCCGGCCACCCGCCCGGCCTCCTGGCGCTGCCCGACGGCTCCACCGTCGTGCTGGAGGGCGGGCGCTCGCTGCCCCTGGGCGTCCGGCCGGGACTGCCGCGTCCCGAGGCCGGTGCGGCGCTGCCCCACGGCGCCGTTCTCATGCTGTACACCGACGGGCTGGTCGAGCGGCGCAGCGCCCCGCTGACCGAAGGGATCGAGCGGGCCGGCCGCGCGCTCCGGGCCGGCGCGGACCTCCCGCTCGACGACCTCGCCGAGCACCTCACGGCGTCGCTGGCTCCGGCCCGCGGCTACGGGGACGACGTGGCCCTGCTGCTCTACCGCCACGGCTCCGCCACCACGCCGGCGCCGGACCGCGGCAGGCCGTGACCCGCCGGGAGGGCGCCCGGGCTCACCCGTGCCAGCGCGCTCGCAGACCCGCGGCGACGAGCACCGCGCACACCGCCAGGTTCGTGGCCGGGTAGGTGGTGAGGACGGCGGCGAACTCCCGCAGCGCCGCACCGGGCCGGTAGTACGCCGCGGTGGGCGCGCCGACGGCCTCGCCCCGGACGCCGGCCCGGCGCGCGGTGATGGCGGCCCGCAGGGCGTGGAAGTCGTTGGTGACGATGACGCAGCGGTAGCCCGGCCGGAGCCGCTCCATCAGCGCCCTGCTGAACTCCAGGTTCTCCCGGGTGTTCGTCGAGGAGCGTTCCTGCACGACGAGCCCGTCCGGCACCCCGCGCGCCAGCAGGTAGTCCGCCATCGCCTCGGCCTCCGGGACCCGTTCGTCCGAGCCCTTGCCGCCGGAGACCAGCACGACCGGCGCCCGGCCGCGCGCCGCCTGACGGCGGAACAGCGCCAGCGCCCGCTCCAGCCGCGCCGCGAGCAGCGGCGGGACGGTGGACCCGTCGGTCAGCCCCGCGCCGAGCACGACCACGAAGTCGACCGTGCGGCGTGCCACCACCCGGTGGTAGAGCACGGCGTAGCCGACGAAGCAGGCGAGGAGGAAGGAGAGGTAGCCGGCCACCAGCAGGACGGCGGTGGCCAGCGCGCGGAACGGGCCGTTCTCGGTGACGGCGGTGGCCGCCAGCAGGCCGAGCGCCCCCAGCACGGCGGATCCGGCCAGCAGCGCGAGCAGGTTGGCCGGGCGGGTGCCTTCTCTGCGGACCGTCCGGACCCCGTTGAGCAGCAGGAACCCCGCGACGGCCGCCGCGCTCAGCGGAACGGCGACCACGACGCTGCTGGTCACCGCCCGGCCCAGGGGGTGCGGGAACCGGCCGAGCTCGACCAGGGCGCCGAGCAACAGCAGGAGCGTGCACGAGCCCAGGAGGACGCCGTTCCCGAGGCGGCGCCGGTCCGCCCGGAAACGGCGCCGGAAGACCAGGAGGACGGCGCCGGCCGCCAGGTAGTACGGGACGAAGGACGAGGTCATGACGCCACCCCGGCGGGTTCGGCCGCCGGCCGCTCCACCCGGTCCGGCCCCCTCCTCGCCGCTGCGGCCCCTCGGCCGCCCGTCCGCGCCCGCGTTGCGGCCGTCACCCTGCCTCCCTCGACGTGGTCCGTCCGGCGTCCGGCCGGAAGCTCCCGGACGACTGCCCGGGCAGCGGCGGAACATGCCTCTCCCCGGGGGACGGCGCCCGGTGACCGTCGCGGACCGCCGGCCGGTCCCTGCCGGCGGTCAGGCCTCCCCGGCGGTGAGGTGGTCCCGGACATCGGTGAGGGTGAGGATGCGCTCCAGGATCGTGGGCCGGTTGTCCAGGTGCAGGACCGCGCCGCACCCGGTGGTGCGGCGGTGGACCATGATCAGTGCGGAGAGTCCCGAGGAGTCGATCCAGGTCATCCCCCGGAAGTCCAGGCGGACCTCCTGCAGCGCCGGCCCGTGGTGGGCGAGGTGTCGCGTGACGGTGTCGAGGAACTCGTCGCACGTGTCGTAGTCCAGCTCGCCCGCCACCCCCACGCTCAGCGTCGGGGGCGTGGCGTGGACGGTGACGGCGAAGTCGGCCGGCGACGGCCCGGTCATGAGCGGGGCCCCGGGACGGAGCGGGTGCGCAGCGCCGCGCCGCCGCGCCGGAGCAGGGCGAGTGCACGGGGGAAGTCGCGCAGCTGTCCCGCGAGCAGGCCCACGGCGGCGGCGAGGGACTGCGCCGGCACCTTGCGGACGGCGAGGATGTCGGCGGTCCAGAGGAGGAAGTCGGCGAAGACCTCCGCGTCGTCGACGTAGAGGGCGGCGGTCAGGAAGTCCACGATGTGGGCGATGTCCTCGGCCGTGCGTTCCCGCTGGTCGTCGTCGTAGGCGCCGACGGCCGGGACACGGCCCGCCAGGTCGGCCAGGGTCTGTTTGACCAGGCGGGACCGCGTCTGGCTGACCAGGGTGAACTCCTGGTCGGACAGGTGCGGCAGGTCGTCGATGACGTGGCGGACCGCCGCGGGCGAGGGCCGGGTGAGTCCGGCCTCCAGCACGGCGGCCGCGCCGCGGGCGTCCGGCGCCCACCGGTCGGCGCCCAGGGCGCGGGCGTGGCGGCCGTCGGCCCCGAAGGCGCGCCCGCCGACCATGACGGGGACGCCCACGGCCTGGCAGGCCGTGATGGCCGTGTGGGCGGCGGGCAGGTGGACGGGAAGCGAACCGGACAGCAGGACGGCGTCCGGGTCGGTGTGGTGCAGATGGGCGATCAGCTGCGCGGTGGGGGTCTGCGCCCCCAGGAAGTCCACCTGCCAGCCCCGCAGCCGCAGCGTCTCGGCGAGCAGCCGCGCGGGGAAGGCGTGCCACTCGCCGTCGACGCAGCTCACGGTGACGCGCCCGCGGGGGGCCGGTGCCCGCTCCGCGGGCCGACGGTGGGCCAGCGCGGCCATGGCCCGTTCGTTGATGGCGGTGGCGGCGTGCTCCTGGGCGACGGTGAGGCGGTCGGCCGCCCACTCCGCGCCGACCCGGTGCTGCACCGGTGCGATCACGTCCAGCAGCAGGGACTCCTCGTCCAGGCCGCCCTCCAGCGCGGCACGGAGCAGTTCGACGGCGGCGTACTCGTCGCCGCCGACCACCGCCGACCACAGGGCGGTCTGCACGTCCGCCGCCCTCACCGGTGGTGTCCCGTTCCGCCGCCGGACCCGGCGGACGTTCCGCTCCCGCCGGCCGCCCCCGTGCGCGGGGCGCTGATGGCCACGGCGGCCATGTCGTCGTGGCGTCCGCCCCCCAGCCACTGCGCGGCGAGCATCTGCACCCGCTCCAGCACGGCCTCGGCCGGGATGCCCGCGCATTCGGCGAGCGCCTTCCTGAGCCGGCGCTCGCCGAACAACTCGTCCCCGAGCAGCCCGCCGCGGGCCTCGGTGAAGCCGTCGGTGTACAGCAGGCAGGTGTCCCCGGGGTCCAGGACGGTGTGCACGGTCTGCGTGCGCACGGCCGGGAGCACGCCGACCAGCGTGCCGCGCGTGGGGACGTCCTCCACCCGGCCGTCGGCCCGGACGATCAGCGGTGGCGGATGCCCGGCGGAGGTGAGCCTCAGCCGCACCTGGCCGTCGTGGCATCCCACCGAGGCCAGCACGAGGGTGGCGAAGCGGGTGTGGCCGGAGGTCAGGAGGGCGCCGTTGAGCAGTTCCAGGACCCGGTGGTGGTCGTCGGCCAGGGGGAGGAGGGCGTGCAGGGTGTTGCGGATCTTGCCGGTGAGCACCGCGGCCTCCAGGCCCTTGCCGGCGACGTCGCCGAGCACGACCAGGGTCTCGCGGCCGGGGTCGGCACCGGCGTGGACGTCGTAGAAGTCGCCGCCGATGCGCTCGTGGGCCTTCGAGGTGCGGTAGCTGCCGGCGTAGTCCACGCCGTGCACCCGGTGCAGCGAGGGCGGCAGGAGCTCCTGCACCAGGGTGGCGGTGACCGCGGCCTGCTCGGTGTAGAGGCGGGCGGCCGAGAGCGCCGCCCCGGCGCGGGCGGCGAACAGCCGGGCGAAGACCTCCTCGCCCTCGGTGAAGGCCTGCTCGGTGCTGGAGCGCAGCAGGATCAGCGCGCCGGCGGGCACCCCGTGCCCGGGGAGCGGGGTGACGATCACCGAGCCGACCGCTCCGGCGAAGCCGTCGGGCACCACCCAGTCCGGCAGGGCGGCGGGATCGATCCAGCGCGCGGGCACCGGGGGGTAGCCCCGGAGGGCCTCGCCCAGCCCCGGAACGCCGCCCGGATCGATCGGCCGGCCGGTGCGCACGGTCGGGCCGCCCCGCAGGGCGTGGGTCAGCGGGTACCGCCGGCCCTGGGCCGGGGCGACGAGCACGGCCGCCTCCGCCAGGTGCTCGGCGGCCATGCCCGCGGTGAGTTCCATGCACCGCGGCACGTTCAGCGTCGACAGCAGGATCGAGGAGACCTCGGCCAGGATCCCGGACCGTTCCCGCGCGTCGCGCAGGGCTTCCTGGGCCAGCCGGCGGTCGGTGTCGTCGACCAGCCACCACACCACGTCGCCGTCGGCCGAGGCCGTCGGGTGGGCTTCGTAGACCCGGTCCCCGATCGTCCCGGACAGCGGGCCGGCGCCCGCTTCGTGCGAGCCGTCGACGACGCGCCGGTGGGCCTCGGCCAGCCAGGCGGGCGCGTCCTCCGCCAGCCGGCGGCCGCCCTCCGCGCCCGGCAGGAGGCCCCTGCCGGCCCTGTTGACGCTCACGAGCGTCCCGTGCCGGTCGACGACGAGCACGGGATGGGGGGCTTCGCCCCAGGTCGCGCCGACCCTGCGATCGGCGTCGGACGGATGGGCGGAGGAACCGCGGACAACAGACACAGATGAAGGCACGCGCCGGTGCGCACCCCACCGCCTTCCCGTTCTGGGGGACCGGAGAAACTTGCCGTTCGCAACCGTTCCGTATTCGTGCCGATGATGCAAGCCGCTGCCGCGCACCGGGCCGCCCGTCAGCCGGAGCCCGGATCCGGGCGCAGCGCCGCGGCGGCCTCCTCGACCGTGTCGTACCTGGTCAGGAGGGCCTCGACGCCGATCATGGCCAGCAGCTGGCCGACGTCCGCCGTGGTGCCGACCAGGGCGAGGAAGGTGCCGGACTCCTGGGCCCGCCGGAGCAGGAAGAGCAGTTCGGCCATGCCCATGGAGTCGCAGAACCGCAGGCGGGCGAGGTCGAGGATCAGGGGCCGGGCCTCGGACGTCCGCTCCAGGGTGCGGTGCAGCCGTGGCGCGGTGTGGTAGTCGAGTTCGCCGGCGAGTGCGATGACGGTCGCCCCGCCGGGGTGGGTGCGGACCTCGATGGTCAGGGTGTAGTCGGGCACTCGTGCTCCGCGCGGTGGGGAAGGGGCGAACCGGTCAGTGGAGGTGGGCGATCAGCAGGGCGACGTCGTCCGCGTGCGCCCGGGCGAAGGAGGAGAGCAGCAGATCGCCGGTGGCGTCCGGATCGCCGGGGGCGTCGACGAAGGTCTTCCGCAGGGCCGTCAGGCCGGCTTCGAGGTGCTCGCCGGGGACCTCGACGAGGCCGTCGGTCACCAGCAGGAGGGTGCTGCCGGGGGGCGTGGCGTGCGTGGTGGCCGGCGGCTGGCGCATGTCGAGGCCGAGCAGGATGCCGTGCTCGGTGAGGTAGCGGGTCGTTCCGTCGGGCAGCTTCAGCAGCGGGGGCAGGTGGCCCGCGTTGGCGACGTGGATGCGCCGCCGGTCGGGTTCGATCAGCACCAGGCAGACGGTGACGGTG
The DNA here is from genome assembly GCF_042884635.1 of Kitasatospora sp. NPDC058115. Classification (NCBI taxonomy): domain Bacteria; kingdom Bacillati; phylum Actinomycetota; class Actinomycetes; order Kitasatosporales; family Streptomycetaceae; genus Kitasatospora; species Kitasatospora sp. NPDC058115. Next base: position 140,219 of record NZ_JBHVTL010000002.1, on the reverse strand, counting down.
GTGCCCGGCCGGAGCTGGACGATCAGGGAGTCCAGGCGTTCCAGCAGGGTCCGCGGGTCGTGCCCCTCGGTCGCGTAGGCGCGCAGCGCGTGACGGATCTCGCCCATGGCCATCGCGGCCTCCAGGGAGTGGCCGGCGACGTCGCCGATGGCGAGCAGCAGCCCGGCGGGGGTCGCGACGGCCTCGTAGAAGTCGCCGCCGATCTCGCTGTGGGCGGAGGCAGGTTCGTACCGGACCGCCAGCTCGACGCCGGGGACGACGGGCAGCCGGCCGGGGAGGAAGCTGCGCTGCAGGGTGAGGGCGAGGGCGTGCTCCTCGGCCTGGCTGCGCATGGCTTCGAGGGCGAGGGCGGTGGCCTGGGTGAGCTGGGAGAGCAGCCGGCGTTCGTCCAGTCCGTCGACGGCGCCGGCGTCCACGGCCAGCGCCACCAGCGGTCGGCCCGGCTTGGTGCGGGCGACGACGAGGGCCACGGGTCCGGGGGAGAGGTGTTCCTCCGGGACGTCGTGGTCGGCGAGCGCCCGGCGCCACTCGTCGGCGGAGAGCACCGCGGTGTCGGTGCCGGTGGCGTCGCCGAGGGTGTGGTGGGCGATGGTGTCGAGCAGTGCGGGCGGGGCGTCCAGGAGGCGGACCGGCCGGTCGCCGTCCGCCGGCGCGGCCGTCCCCTCGGGGATCGCCGGACGGTGGGCGAGGTGGAGCGTGTTGCGTCCGGGGCCCTGGACGACGACGGTGGCGTGCAGCGCGGCGAGGTCGATGGCGCCGAGCGCGGCGGTGCCGACGAGGGCGTCGGCGTCCACGGCGCCGTAGAGGGCGAGGGTGCTGCGGTGGAGCGCGGCGACCCGTGCGGCCAGTCGCTCGGCCCGCCGGCGGGCGCGGGCGTACCGCAGCACGGCGGTGACGGTGGCCTGGAGTTCCGCGGGGTCGATGGGCTCGGTCAGGTAGGCGTCCGCGCCCCGGTGCAGGCCCTGGGTCCGGTCGCTGGCCTGGATCGCGGTCGCCGAGATGTGGATGACGGGCGTCGCCTCGGTGCGCGGCCGGCTCTTGATCCGCTCGCACACCTCGAAGCCGGTCATGTCCGGCAACTGGACGTCGATGATGGCGAGTTCGGGCAGGGAGGCGACGGGGGCCCGGTCCAGGAGGGCCAGGGCCTCGGTGCCGTCCCGCGCCTCGGTGACGGTGTGCCCGGCGCGGCGCAGCCAACTGCCGACGATGTAGCGGGTGGTGTCGTTGTCGTCGAGGACCAGGACGGAGGCGGGCTCGGCGTCCGGGGTGCTGTGCGTCACGGAACGTCCTCGGGCAGGGTGGGGCGTGGCGGTGGCGGTGCCGGTCGTCCGGCGGTCAGGGCGGCGGCGAGACGGCCGCTGGTCAGGGTGGGCTTGTGGAGGACGGCCCGCGCGTGGGCGAGCCGGGCGCGGTCGGCGGCGTGGAGCGTGGCGGAGGTGACGATGACGACGGGTATCCGCCGCAGCTCGGGGTCGGCGTGCAGCCCGGCGAGGACGTCGTAGCCGTCGACGTCGTCCATGTGCAGATCGAGGACGATGCCGTCCGGCCGTTGCCGCCGGACGACGGCGAGCGCGCTGCGGCCGTCGGCGACCTCGACGACGGTGTCGGCGATCTCGTGCAGCAGCGGCTTGACGACGGCCCGGAACGCCGGGTCGTCGTCGACGGTGACGAGGACGGGCAGGCGGGTGGCGGTCCGCCGGTCGTCGGCGGGCGGGCGGAGCGGAAGGCGGACGGTGATGGTCGTGCCGCGGCCGGGTTCGCTCTCCAGACGCAGGGTGCCGCCCAGCAGTTCGGTGAGGCGCCTGGCGTAGGGCAGCCCCAGCCCGGTTCCCGGCCTTCCCCGCTGGTGCTGCCCCTTGACCTGGTAGAACTCCTCGAAGACGCGTCCCTGCTGGTCGGCCGGGATGCCGACACCGGTGTCGGCGACGGTCAGGACCAGGTGGCCGGGGCCGGTGCTGCCGGGGGCGCCCTCGACGGCGGTCTCCAGCCGGACGGATCCCGTCTCGGTGAACTTGAGGGCGTTGGAGAGCAGGTTGCGCAGGATGCGGACGAGCATCGTCTCGTCGCCGAGCACCGGGGTGACGACCGCGGGCGGTGCGATGACCAGCGTCACGCCGGGCCGGGCCAGCCCGCGCAGGGTGCCCTCCAGGTGCGCGAGCACCGCCCGCAGGTCCAGCGGGGCCCAGGCGGGTTCGAGGTTCCCCGACTCCGCCTTGGCGACGTCCAGGAGCTCGTCCACCAGGGCGAGCAGGGTGCGGCCGGAGTCGGCGATCAGGGAGAGCTGGTGCCGGCGCGCACCGTCCGGGGTGTCCGGGGCGCCGAGGAGCAGCCCGGCCAGCCCGACGACTGCGTTGACGGGTGTGCGCAGCTCGTGGCTGACGTTGGCCCAGAACCGCGTCTTCGCCTCGCTGGCCTCGCGCAGCTGGCGGGACTTCTCGTCGAGTTCGGCGTACAGGGCGACGACACCGCGGTTGGTCTCCTCCAGCTCCTCGGACAGTTCCGAGTAGAGCGCGAGGACACCGCGGTTGGTCTCCTCCAGTTCGCCGTTGAGCCGCTGGAGCTCCTCGCGCTGGGCCCGGGTCTGCTCCAGTGCCGCGATCAGATCGCGGGTCTGCGCCTGCGCGTCCTCCGAGGCGGTCGACCCGCCGTGGGCCCGGAGGAGGCGCTGGGCCCGACCGTGCCGGGCGAGGGCCTCGTCGGCGGTCACCGCGAGCCGCTGCTCGACGCGCACCCGGCCGCTCCCGGCGCCCTGTGTGCGGGTGGTCGGCAGCAGCCGCGCGGAGGCTTCCAGCGCCTCGGCGGAGGGACCGGGGCCGCCCCTCCAGGCCAGGGTCACCCGGAGGACGGACGGCGGATCGGGCCGCAGTTCGAAGTCGGCGCTCAGCGTGCCCGAGCCGAGCAGGTCGCGGCTGAGTTCGCTCAGGGCGGTGGCGAGCCTGATGGCGTCCTGGCCCTCGGCACCCAGGAGTTCCGCGACCTCCTTGGCGCTGCGGCGCAGGGCGAAGGTCTCCTGGACGCTGGTGATCACCACTCCGGCCAGGTGGACGGGCGCGTACCGCGGCGGGGCGTTCACCAAGACCCCTTCGCCACGACCACGCCCGCGTCGTCCCGGCGGACCCCGGCCTCGCGCAGCAGCAGTGCGGCGGCCGTGGCGGGCAGGTGGGACAGCAGCCCGGGGACGGCCGGGGCCTGCCAGCGCGCCGTCAGCCCGTCGGAGTGCAGCACCACCGCGCTGCCGGGCGGGAGGTCGTACCGGATGCCGTGCAGGCTGGGCAGCTGGTGGCCGACGATGCCCGGGGTGGACGGCAGCGCGCGCCGGGCGCCGGTGGCGGCGTCCACGACGAACGTGCTGACGTTGCCCACACCGCAGAAGCTCAGCCGCCGTACGGCGGGCTCGACCAGGGCGACGGCGACCGCACCGCCCCGGCCCCCGCGCAGGGCGCGGTGGATGTCGGCGAGGACGGCCTCCGGGGTCCGGGCGGAGCTGGCGCGGAAGGCCGTGACGGCGTCCGCGGCCGCCCGGAAGGCCAGCGGGCCGTGGCCGAGGCCGTCGCAGAACATCAGCAGGAACGGGTCGCCCGCGCCGGGGGCGGATCCGGGAGCGGGGGAGGGGCCGGTCGGTGCGGTCCGGGGGAGGGCGGACGCCGCGGGAACGGTCGTCGCTCCCGGCCGGGGACCGCGGCCGGCCAGCGTCGACCAGTCCAGCCGGGCACCGGGAGCCGGCCGCTCCCCGGGCCGCGGCTGCGGCGCGGGGGCGGTGACCGGTGCCACGGCGCGGGCGGCCCAGGCGTCCCCGCAGACGTCCTGACCGCTCATCGGCCGGGTGATGCCCGCGGCGACGGGCTCGCCGGCCGCGGCGGCCCGCCGTCCGCCGGGCGTGCGGTTCCAGAACCGCGCCGTCAGCACGGTTCCCCGGTCCGGCAGCGAGTGGATGTCGAAGGCGTCGGCGAGCCGGGCGATGGCGCCCAGACCGATGCCGAGCGTGCCGCCCGAGGAGTAGCCGTCGGACATCGCGACCGGCACGTCCGGCATGCCGGGGCCGCTGTCCACGGTGAGGAACTCCACCGCCGCCTCGGTGTCGGTGCGCACGACGCGCAGCAGCAGTGCGCCGTCCACCGCGTGGCGGCGCAGGTTGGTCGCCGCCTCGCTGACCGCCAGCCCGACCTCGGCGGCACGGTCCGGCAGCAGCCCGATCCGGCGGGCCAGCTCCCCGGCCGTGCTGCGCGCCGCCGCCGGGAGGGAGTCGGCGTGGCGGAACCAGGCCGAGTCCTCGCACTCGAACAGGCAGGTGTTCAGCGGGCCCATTTGGTCACCGACACCCTCGTACCGGCGTCGGCCTCGCTCGCGAGGTCGAAGTCGTCCACCAGCCGGCGGGCGCCGCTCAGCCCCAGGCCCAGGCCGCCGCCGGACGTCCAGCCGTCCGTCAGCGCCAGGTCCAGATCGGGGATGCCCGGCCCGCTGTCCTCGAAGTCCGCCCGCACCCCGCGCCGCCCGTCACGGTGCACCAGGGCGCAGCGCATCAGGCCACCGCCGCCGTAGACGAGGGTGTTGCGCGCCAGCTCGCTGGCGGCGGTGACGAGCTTCGTCTGGTCGACGAGCGAGAGCCCGCACTGCTGCGCGAAGGTCCGGACCGTCTGCCGGGCCCGCACAACGTCGTCGTTGGTCACGATGGGAACCGTGTGTTCCTCTCCCGCACCGGGCGCGCTCACGGGCGGCGGCCCGCACGCGCGGTGCGGTCACGTTCGAGGAGCGCCAGGCCCTTCTCCAGGGTGAGCGCCGTGCGCACGCCTCCCAGCGAGAGCCCCAGTTCGACCAGGGTGATCGCCACGGCGGGGCGCATGCCGACCACCACGGTCTCGGCGTCGAGCATCCGGGAGATCGCCGCGGTGTTGGCCAGCATCCGCCCCACGAAGGAGTCGACGATCTCCAGCGCGGTGATGTCGATCACGACACCGTCGGCGCCGGTGGCGACGATGCGTTCGGCGAGGTCGTCCTGGAGGTCGAGGACGGTCTGGTCCTCCAGGTCGATCTGGATCGAGACGAGCAGGACGTTGCCGAGCTTCAGGACGGGGACGCGGTCGGTCACTTCTCGCCACCGGCCGCGTACCGCTGGACGCCGCTGAGCTGGAGGACGTGCCGCAGCGCGTCGGCCAGGGTCGCCTTGGTGACGATGTCGCCGAACTGGACGCCCAGACCGACGAGCGTCTGGGCGATCTGCGGCCGGATGCCCGAGATCGTGCACTCCGCGCCCATCAGACGGGCGGCGACCACGGTCTTCAGCAGGTGCTGCGCCACCTCGGTGTCCACGGCCGGGACGCCGGTGATGTCGATGATGGCGTACTCCGATCCGGAGTCGACCAGGCTCTGCAGCAGCTTCTCCATCACGACCTGGGTGCGGGCGGAGTCGAGGGTGCCGACGAGCGGGACGGCCACCACGCCCTCCCAGAGCTTGACCACCGGGGTGGAGAGCTCCAGCAGCTGCTCCGCCTGCGCGCTGATGATCTCCTCGCGGGTGCGTGCGTAGGCCTCGATGGTGAACAGCCCCAGCGCGTCGAGCAGGCGCGTCAGCTGCAGGTAGGCCGTGATGTCCTCGGCGGAACTGCCCGTGGTGGGGGCCAGGACGTCCTTGCAGGCGAACACGCTGGTGGCCGTCTCGCCGGGGGTGAAGCCGTGCCGGGCGCGGTTGCGCGAGAGCTCCACCAGCAGGGCGCGCACCTCGGAGAACCCTTCGCCCTGCCAGTCCAGTCCGGCCTGCTCGACGGCCTGGGTCAGGCCCCGGGAGAGCTCCGTCAGCTCGCGCTGCACCTCGGCGCGGCTGATCCGGCCCCGCAGGGTCTCGGTGACCGCCTGCACCCACTGGTCCAGCACCGTGTCGTCCCGGGTCAGCAGCTCCACGAGCCGGTCGGACGATTCCTTCACCGCCATGAGGGCGTTCTCCTTGATCGCTGGCTTCCCCCGCCCCGGAAGCCTCGGCCGTCGCGCCGTGCGCCCGGCCCGACGCGGACCGGTCAGCCGGGTCCAGGTCCGCGGGGCGTGCGGCGACCGGGTCGGCGGCGCTCGGTTGCCCCGAACACGGTGGGGTATGCACGGGCACACCGACTTTTTCGTCCGGGACCCGACGGCGGAGCGCGGCCCCGCTCCGGCCGCAGGAGAGACGGTTCGCGGAGCGCGCCGCGGGGCGGCGCGCGGGGCGGCCCGGGCTTCGCCGCCGCCGGGGCGGAGGGGCCGCGGTGACCGGCGAGGGGCCGTGGTCGCTGTCGCGGCCCAGGGGGAGGGGTGCGGAGCCGAGGACCGCGGATCCGGCCGGGGCGCTGTGCGGGCCCGCCGGTCGGTTGGCACGGCGCCCTGCGGCGCGTGCCGTCGTTGCCGGGGCGGGAGCCGCGCTCCCGCCCCGGCAGGGTGTCACTGGTCCGTGTAGCTGAGGTCGCCCACCGTCCAGCTGCTGATGTCCGCGATGGCGATGCGGTACATGCCTCCGCTGTGGGGCAGCCCGTAGCTGCCCTGAAGGATGCGGGCGACGTGCAGGTGCAGGTGGGTCGGCCGGGCGGGGGACGAGGTGGCGGGATCGGAGAACAGTGCGGCGAAGGGCTTCAGGTGGTCGGAGGCCGAGAGGACCTCGCCGACCCGCTCGTGCCACAGCCGCTGCGGTGCCAGGCGTCCGGTGATGACCGCGCCCGGAACGACCACGGTCAGGGGCATCTGGTTGCTGTGCTCGGACTCCACCATCGCGGCGATGTCGACGAGCAGTGCATCAGGGTTCGACATGCTCCCGAAGGATAGTTCCGGCCGTGGCCCGAGCGCACGGCCGCCGCAAGGATCGACCGGAGGATCCGTCCGGAGGGACGTCCGCGACCGGGCGACGGCGCACCCCGTGGGCCACGGCCGGTGGGCCGCAGCGGCCGGGCACCCGGCGGGGGCGGCGGCGGGCCCGGACGGCGGAGGGGGGGCGGCCGCCGTCCGGACCCGCGCTCTCGCCCACCCGGCTTCCTTCTCACCCCGATCCTTCCCCGCAAACATCCAGGTCCCGCCCTGCGGCGGAGTGGCGTCGAAAGCGGCCGGTCCCGGAACCGGGACGCGGTGGCGGACGTCGTAACCAGCGGTGATCGGCCAGGGGGACGGGCCGCCCGGCACGTTAGGCTGCATCCTCGGGGAGCGGCCTGGTGCCGCCATTCGGACGACGTCGGGACCGGCGTGCGGGCCGCGGGGACCGGATCGGGCCCCGTCCGGGGCCGCCGTGGGCCCCGTCCTGCCACGGAGGTACTGGCCTTGCTGCACATCGACGCCTGGATCGAAGGCGTACCACCGGGCGCGGTGTACGCCCTGGTGGCTCTGATCATCGGACTGGAGTCGCTGGGGATCCCGCTTCCCGGCGAGATCGCCCTGGTCTCCGCCGCCCTGCTGTCCGCCCGCGGCGTGGTCAGCCCGGTCTGGGTGGCGGTCTGCGCGATCCTCGGCGCGATCATCGGTGACTCGGTCGGCTACTCGATCGGCCGCAAGGGCGGCAAGCCGCTGTTCGAGAAGCTCGGGCGGAAGTTCCCCAAGCACTTCGGCCCGAACCACCTGGCCACCGCCGAGCGCTCCTTCCAGAAGTGGGGCATGTGGGCGGTCTTCTTCGGCCGCTTCATCGCCCTGCTGCGCATCTTCGCCGGGCCGCTCGCCGGCGCGCTGCGGATGCCGTACTGGAAGTTCCTGATCGCCAACGTCCTCGGTGGCATCGTCTGGGCCGGCGGCACCACCCTGCTGGTCTACCAGGTCGGCAAGGTCGCCGAGCAGTGGCTGTCCAAGTTCTCCTGGATCGGCCTGCTGGTCGCCGCGGCCGGCGGCGCCCTCTCGGCCTGGCTGATGAAGCGCCGGGCGGCGAAGACGGCCGAGGCCCACGAGGCCGAGGACGCGGCGGCGCAGGCGACCGTGGCGCAGACGACCGTGGCGCAGGGCACCGCGGCGAAGGACACGGCGGCCCAGGACGGGCCCGCCACCCCGACGGTCACCGCGCCCGCCGCGGACTGACCGGCCAGGACCCTCCCGGGTCCGCCCCGGCCCACCCGGACCGGGACGCGCGCCACTGCCCGGACACCCTCCCGGCAGTGGCGTTCGCGTGAACAGCACCGAACACGACGGAGAAGTGGGAACAGCATGCGGATCGGACTCCTGGGCACCGGACCCTGGGCGGAGCGGGTGCACGCGCCCGTCCTGGCGGAACACCCCGGCGTCGAGTTCGCGGGCGTCTGGGGCCGCCGCCCCGAGGCGGCCGCCGCGCTCGGCGCGACGTACGGCGTGCCCGGCCACGCCGACCTCGACGGGCTGCTCGCCGAGGTCGACGCCGTCGCCATCGCGCTGCCCCCGACCGTGCAGGCGGGCCTCGCGGTGCGCGCCGCCGAGGCCGGCTGCCACCTGCTGCTCGACAAGCCGGTGGCGCTCACCGTCGCCGACGCCCGCCGGGTGGTCGAGGCCGCCGAGGCGCACCGGGTCGCCTCGGTGGTGTTCTTCACCGTCCGCTTCGGCGGCGAACAGCTGCCGTGGATCGAGGAGCAGGCGGCCGTCGGCGGCTGGTTCACCGGCCGCTCGGACTGGCTCGGCTCGGTGTTCGCCCCCGACTCCACCAGCCCGTACGCGGCCTCGCCCTGGCGCCAGGAGAAGGGCGCGCTCTGGGACGTCGGCCCGCACGCCCTCTCCGTGCTGCTGCCGGTCCTCGGCGACGCCACCTCCGTCACCGCCGTGGCCGGCCCGCTGGACACCGTCCACCTGGTGCTGCGCCACGTCGGCGGCGCCTCCAGCACCCTCGCGCTGAGCCTGACCGCGCCGGTGGCCGGCGGCGGCACCGGGATGGAACTGCGCGGCGAGTCCGGCACCGTCCAGCTGCCGGAGCGCGGGGAGGGACCGCTCGCGGCCTACCACCGTGCCCTGGACGCCCTCACGACCGCCGCCCGCACCGGCGAGCCGCACCCCTGCTCGGCCGCCTTCGGCCTGCGCACCGTCGAGATCCTGGCCGCCGCCGAACGCTCGCTGGCCACCGGCGCCACCGTCGAGCTCTGACCCGCCCGGCACGGCCCGCCGGTCGCGGCGGGCCGTGCGAGGACGGCGGGGCGGCCCCGGCGGACCTCGTCCGGCCGTGCCCGGGCCCGTGACGCGACGCGACGGACCGCGGCCACGCGCCACCGCCGGACGTGAGGAGCGGAACTCCCGCCCCGCCCGTAGCGTGAATCCCATGGACATCAAGCTCTCGCAGTGCTTCATCGCCGTCGACGACCACGACAAGGCGCTCGCGTTCTACCGTGACGTCCTCGGCCTGGAGGTCCGCAACGACGTCGGCTTCGAGAACATGCGCTGGGTGACGGTCGGCGCGCCGTCGCAGCCGGACGTCGACATCGTGCTGGAGCCGCCGCTGGCGGACCCGAACGCCTCGCCGGCCGACCGGAAGGCGATGGCCGAGCTGCTGGCGAAGGGTCTGCTGCGGGCGGTCATCTTCGCCACCGAGGACTGCGACGCGACCTTCGAACGGATCCGCGCCGCCGGCGGCCAGGTGCTCCAGGAGCCGATCGACCAGCCCTACGGCGTGCGTGACTGCGCCTTCCGCGACCCGGCCGGCAACATGCTGCGCTTCACCCAGCGCCGGGCCGGGTAGCCCCCCGCCCGGCGCTCAGCGCCCCGCCCCCACCGCCCCGGGCTCAGTCCCCCCGCCCGGCCGCGGGCCGCCGGTCGGCGGGGCGGGCCGGCGCGATGGCCGGGGCCCGGAAGTCGCGCGGGCCGGTCCACAGCGCGGGGACGGCGTCGCTGCGGCGGGCCAGTTCGTAGGCCAGGTGCTCGTAGTTGACCCGCCACCCGTGGAAGTGCGGCCAGGCCTCGGCGGCGGGCCGCTCGTGCGGGAAGCCGGCGGCGGCGAGCATGGCCACGGCGGCGTCGAACTCGGTGTAGCCCAGTCGGATCGGCGTGTCCGGGGCCGGGTCGGGGTCGTAGCCGACGCGCAGCGCGCGGGCGATGTCGCGCAGCGCGGTGAACCCGGCGCGCAGCACCAGCCGGGCCTCGGGCGGGGCGCTGCGCGGGCAGACGGCCAGGTGGACGGCGGCGGCGTCCATGACGGCGATCAGCCCGACCACCCAGCTGCGGTGCGGCTGCGGGGAGCGGAAGGCGATCAGCACGGGGTAGTTGGAGTGGCTCTCGCCGAGGTCGGCGGCGAGCCGCTCCCAGTCCCGGTAGAGCTGGGGGAGGGCGGTCTCGGTGTCCACCAGGGACTGCCGGGCGAGGAGCTCGGGGCCCCAGGCGGGTTCCCCGGCCCGGGACTGCAGCAGGGTCACCTCCAGTTCGCGCCGGCCGTAGGCGGCGTAGAGGGTCGGCAGGTAGGCGATCTGCAGGGCGATCACCAGGGGTCCGCTGGCGGCGGCGAGGAAGTCGATCAGGGAGAGGTGCAGGCGCTCGCCGCTGGCGAAGCCGAGGGTGAAGAGGCTGGAGCCCGCCTCGCGCACGGAGACCGCCCAGTCCAGCTCCGAGGTGCCGTGCAGTATCAGGGTGTAGGCGACGAGCATGCCGCCGAGCCAGACCGCCAGCATGCCGGTCAGCATCAGCGGCGCCAGCCAGGTCTGCGCCCGGTCCTGCGCGCGGTAGGTGCCGAACGGCGCGGCGGAGAGCCGCAGCAGCGTCCGCAGGGCCCGCCACAGGCCGTGCACCAGGGAGGAGTACAGGCCGCGCGGGACGACGAGCGTGCGCAGGATGCTGGCGACGGTGAACAGCAGGAGCAGCGCGCCGGCGACGGTGTGGATCAACCTCATGGCGCTCATTGTGACGGTCCGCCGGGGTCCGTCGTGCCGGGTCGGCGGGTGTCCGCGGGCCGGGGCGGGCGACGGTGGGGATTGACAGGGCGCCGCCGTCGACTGAATGCTGAGCAAGCGCTTAGTCACCCGCCCGGCGCCGCCGGTCGACGAATGGAGAGTGCCCGTGCCCGAGACCCCGCCGGAGCCCGCCACCGCCCCGCCCGGGCCGGACCTGGAGCGGCTGCGCGCCCACCTCGACCGCGCCCTGCCCGGCACGGTCGCCGGCCCGCTGCGCGCCGAGCTGATCGAGGGCGGCCGCTCCAACCTCAGCTACCGGCTGACCGACGGCACCACCCACTGGGTGCTGCGCCGGCCCCCGCTCGGGCACGTGCTCGCCACCGCGCACGACATGGCCCGCGAGTACCGGGTGATGACCGCCCTGCGCGACACCGACGTGCCGGTGCCCGCCACCGTCCACCTCGACCCGGGCACGGAGGTGCTCGGCGCGCCCTGGTACCTGATGGCCCACGTGGCCGGCACCGTGCACCGGGACGCCGCCGCGCTCGCCGCCCTCGGCGAGCGGCGGGTGTGCGGCATCGGCGAGGCCCTGGTGGACACCCTCGCCGCCCTGCACCGGATCGACCCGGAGGCCGTCGGACTGGCCGGCTTCGGCCGCCCGGAAGGCTATCTGGAGCGGCAACTGCGCCGCTGGTCAACCCAGTTGGACGCCTCGCGCAGCCGCGAGCTGCCCGGTGCCGACCGGTTGCACGACCTGCTCACCGCCACCCGCCCCGACTCCCCGGCGCCCGCCCTGGTGCACGGCGACTACCGGCTCGACAACGTCCTCGTCGCCGAGCGCGACGGGCGGGACGCCGTCGCCGCCGTCCTGGACTGGGAGATGTCCACCCTCGGCGACCCGCTCACCGACGTCGGGCTGCTGGTGATGTACACCGAACTGGCCGGCGTCGGCGGCGGCCTCATCCCCTCCGCCGCGACCGCCCCCGGCTTCCCGCGCAGCACCGAACTCGTCGCCCGCTACGCCGGGTCGACCGGCCGGGACGCCGCCGCCCTCGACTGGTACGTCGCCTTCGCCTGCTACAAGCTCGCCGTCGTCGCCGAGGGCATCCACTACCGCTACCGGCAGGGACGCACCCTCGGGTCCGGCTTCGAGCGCGCCGGCACCATGGCGCCCCTGCTCGTCGAGCACGGCCTCACCACGCTGAAGGGACACTGACCGATGGACTTCGCCTACGACCGGCGCACCCTCGAACTGAGCGAGCGGCTCACCGCGTTCATGGAGCGGCACGTCCACCCCGCCGAACCGGTGCTGGCCGCCCAGCTCGCCGACCCGCGGCGGCCCGCCTGGGAGGTGCCGGCGGTGGTCGCCGACCTGCGGGCGGAGGCGCGCGCCCAGGGACTGTGGAACCTCTTCCTGCCCGGGAAGCACGGCGCCGGGCTGACCAACCTCCAGTACGCCCCGCTCGCCGAGATCACCGGCCGCAGCCCGCACCTCGCCCCGCCCGCCCTCAACTGCGCCGCCCCCGACACCGGGAACATGGAACTGCTCGCCGAGTTCGGCAGCGACGAGCAGCGCGAACGCTGGCTGGAGCCGCTGCTCGACGCCCGCATCCGCTCCGCCTTCGCGATGACCGAGCCCGAGGTCGCCTCCTCCGACGCCGCCAACATCGCCACCCGGATCGAACGCGACGGCGACGCGTACGTCGTCAACGGCCGCAAGTGGTACATCAGCGGCGCGATGAACCCGGACTGCCGCATCCTCATCGTGATGGGCAAGACCGACCCGCGGGCGGACGAGCACCGTCAGCAGAGCATGATCCTGGTGCCGCGCGACACCCCCGGCGTGACCGTGCGGCGCGGCATGACCGTCTTCGGCTACGACGACGCCGACCACGGCGGCCACGCCGAGATCACCTTCGAGGACGTCCGCGTCCCGGCCGGGAACCTGATCGGCGAGGAGGGCTCCGGCTTCGCGATCGCCCAGGCGAGGCTCGGCCCCGGCCGGATCCACCACTGCATGCGGCTGATCGGCACCGCCGAACGCGCGCTGGAGCTGACCTGCCGGCGCGTCCTGGAGCGCACCGCCTTCGGCGCGCCGCTCGCCGACCAGGGCGTGGTGCAGGACTGGATCGCCGAATCCCGGGTCCGCATCGAGCAGTTGCGGCTGCTGGTGCTGAAGACGGCCTGGCTGATGGACACCGTCGGCAACCGCGGCGCGCACACCGGGATTCAGGCCATCAAGATCGCCACCCCGCGCACCGTCGAGTGGATCCTCGACAAGGCCGTCCAGGCGCACGGCGCGGCCGGCGTCAGCCAGGACACCCCGCTCGCCGCGCTCTGGGCCTTCGCCCGGACGCTCCGGCTGGCGGACGGCCCGGACGAGGTGCACAAGCGCTCCCTGGCCCGGCGGGAGCTGCGCCGGTACCGCTGAGCCCGCGCCCCGGTGTAGCGCCGTGGTGCGATGCCCCCGGCCGGGTCATACCGGGGTAGCACCCGGCGGGTTGGCACCGCGGTATGACGTCCGCGCACCGGTCCGGCCCGTACCGTCGCCGTACGGGCCGGCCGCGAAGGGCGGCGGGCCGCCGCAGGTCGGACGGGAGTTGGGGACCATGCGCGAGTGGGGCCGGGGACAGGACGCGCGGGGCCTGCGGGGCCTGCGCCGGGGCGTGGCCGTCGCCCTGGCGGCCACCACGGTCCTGGGCGGGGGCGGCGGGGCGGCGGCCGTGCCCGCCTCCGCCTCCGCCGCCCCGGCCGTCGCCGAGCGGCTCGCCCGGGCCGCGCTGCCGCGGCCGACCGGCCCCTACCCCGTCGGCACCACCGCGCTGCGCCTGGTCGACTCCGGCCGCACCGACCCCTGGCAGCCGGGGCGCGACCGCGAACTGATGATCAGCCTCTGGTACCCGGCCACCCGCCCGGTGTACGGCAGGGAGCGCGCGCCCTACATGGCCTCGCGCGCCGGCCGGCACTTCGGCGGCCCGGACGGCGCCGCCGTCCTCAACTACGGCGCGCTGCCCGACCGCACCGACTGGACCTGGGTCCGCACCCACGCCCGCCCGGACGCCCCGCCGCTGCTCGGCGCCGGGCCGCGCCCCGTGGTGCTCTGGTCGGCCGGGCTCGGGGACCCCCGCACCTGGGGGACCGCCCTGGTCGAGGACCTCGCCTCGCGCGGCTACGTGGTGGTCACCGTCGACCACCCCTACGACGCCTCCGAGGTCGCCTTCCCGGACGGCCGGCTCGTCACCTCCGTCCTCCCCGCGCTGGCCGGCCGGCCCGGCCTCGACATCGGCGCGCTGCTCCGCAAGGCGATGGACACCCGGGTCGCCGACATCCGCTTCGTGCTGGACGAACTGGCCGCGCTGCGCAGCGACGGCCGGCTCCCGGCGGCCCTGGCCGGTTCACTGGACCTCGACCGGATCGGCATGGCCGGCCACTCCGCGGGCGGGTTCACCGCCGCCCAGGCCATGCACGACGACCCCCGGATCAAGGCCGGCGTCAACCTGGACGGCCAGCTGCACTTCCCCGGCCCCGACGGCACCGGCGTGCACCTGGGCGGCGTCGCCGAGGACGGCCTGGACCGCCCGTTCCTGCTGATGGGAACCGAGAGCGAGGACTCCGGCCCCTACACCGCGCAGCCCGGCTGGGCGGCCTTCTGGCAGCACACCCGGGGCTGGAAGGCGGACGTCACCCTGCTGGGATCGCGGCACGGCTCGTACACCGACGCCCAGGCGCTGCTGCCCCAGCTGGCCCACCAGGGCGCGGTGCCGCAGGAGGCCGTGCGCGGCGACATCGGCGACGTCCGGCCGGAGCGGGCGGTGGCCGCCACCCGCGCGTACGTCGGCTCCTTCTTCGACCGCTGGCTGCGCGGCCACGACGACCACCTGCTGGACGGGCCCTCGCCGCGCTTCCCGGAGGTCCGCTTCGAGCGGTGACGGGCCGTCAGTGCGCCAACTCGGAACCGGGGTTGGCGGCGTCCCAGGACTGCCGGGAGGCGGCTATGGCGTCGTGGTGGTCGTAGGACCAGTCGGCCATCGCCCGCACCAGGTGGGTCAGACTGTGCCCGAGCGGCGTCAGCGCGTACTCCACCTGCGGCGGGATCGTGGGGTGGACGGTGCGGGAGACCAGGCCGTCGCGCTCCAGACGGCGCACCGTCAGGGTGAGCATCCGCTGCGAGATCCCCGGCACGGCGCGCTGCAGCTCGCGGAACCGCCGCACCCCCTGCGCGAGTTCGACCACCACCAGGACGGTCCACCGGTCACCGAGGCGGTTCAGCAGGTCACGGATCCCGCAGTCCACGCCGTCCTCGCACCAGACCACCGGACGGTCGGTGCCGTCCGGGGTGGTTACCGCGGTGTGCCCCACTGACATCGAAGTGCCTCCTTACGCCGGACCTCCAGGCTACCGAGGATGGTCACCGGGCCGCCGCGCGGGGACGCGGGCCCGGTCCCCGACTTCCTGGAGGAAACGATGCTTCTCGTCACGGGTGTGAACGGCGGTCTCGGATCGCTGGTGCTGGAGCGGCTGGCCGCACGGCCCGGCGGCCCGGGGGACGTGCTGGCGGGCAGCCGCACCCCGCAGCTGGCACCGGAGGCCGGCGTCCCGGTGCGGACGGTGGACTTCGACCGGCCGCAGACCCTGGACGCCGCCTTCACCGGGGTGCGCACCCTGCTGCTGATCTCGGCCGGCTACGGCGAGGACGACGTGGTGATCGCCCGGCACCGGGCGGCGATCGAGGCGGCCGAACGGGCCGGTGTCGAGCACGTCGTCTACACCAGCCTCTCCGGCGACGGCGACCACCTCGCCTACGCCCTGGCCCACCGCTGGACCGAGCGGCGGCTGCGCGCGTCGGCCACCCTGCGCTGGACGATCCTGCGCAACGGCCTCTACGCCGAGCTGCTGGGCCTCCTCGCCCGCCCGGACGCCGAGGGCGTGATCACCGCCCCGCTGGGCGACGGCCGGCTGGCGGCGGTCGCCCGGGCCGACCTCGCCGAGGTCGCGGCGACGGTGGCCCTGGCACCGGCCGGACACGCGGGCCGGGTCTACGAGCTGGTCGGCGAGGAGGCGGTCGGCGGCGCCGACGTCGCCGCTGCGCTCACCCGCGCCACCGGCCGCCCGGTCGAGTACCGCCCCGCCACCCTGGCGCAGGCCCGGGCGGCGGTCGCGGCCTCGGGCGCCGAGGCCTTCCAGGTCCCGATGCTGACGGGCACGTGCTCGGCCGTCGCGCACGGCTTCCTGGCCGGGCCCGGCAGGCCCGGCGACCTCGCGGCCCTGCTCGGCCGCGCCCCGCGCCCGGCCCTGGACGTCATCGCGGCGGGCACCGACGCGGCCTGGTGATCCGCGGGCGGGTGCGGGTGGCCGCCACGCCCTGCCCGGCGGGCGGCGCGGCCGCCGGGACGCCGCCCGCCGTGCCGTCGGTCACAGGCCGCCGCCGAGGGTCACGCCGCCGTCCACCACCACGGTCTGCCCGGTGATCCACGCCGCGTCGGGGGAGAGCAGGAAGGCGACGGCGCCCGCGACGTCCTCGGGCACGCCGAGCCGGCCGAGCGGGTAGGCGGCGGCGACCTGCTCCTCGCGGCCCTCGTACAGGGCCTCGGCGAACCTCGTCTTCACCACGGCGGGGGCGACGGCGTTGACCCGGATGCCCTGCGGGCCCAGCTCGGCGGCGAGTTCGGCGGTGAGCCGGATCAACGCGGCCTTGGAGACCCCGTACATGCCGATCCCGGGGGAGGCGCGGATCCCGGCCACCGAGGCGACGTTGACCACCGAGCCGCCGTGCTCGCCCATCCAGGCGGCGTGCGCGCGGCGGGTCCAGGCCAGCGGGGCGAGCACGTTGACGGCGAGGATCTTGGTGGCGGCGGCGTCGTCGACGGTCAGCACCGGGCCGTGGACGGGGTTGATGCCGGTGTTGTTGACCAGGTGGTCGAGGCGGCCGAAGGCCTCCAGGGTGCGGGTGACCGCCTCCTCCTGGTGGGCCGGGTCGTCGGCGCGGCCGGCGACACCGATGGCGACCTCCGGGCCGCCGAGGTCGTGGACCGCCTCGGCGAGCGGTTCCGGGGTCCGGGCGGTGAGGCAGACCCTGGCCCCCCGGGCGATCAGCTCGCGTGCGATGCCGAGGCCGATGCCCCGGCTCGACCCGGTGACGACGGCCACCCGGCCCTTGAAGGAGTTCACCACGGGGGTCCTTTCGGCCTGGAGTGCGGCCGACCGGGCCGCCGACCAGACGAACGAGGCTCTGACCAAGCGCTTGCTCAGCATGGTGCCGGTGCGGGACCCTGTCAACAGTCCGCGGCGGCCCCGCGGGCCGAACGCCCGTGCGGCTGCCCGGCCGACCGATCTGCGAGGATGGCGCCATGACCAGCACGCCCATCGCCGACCTCTGGCCCGCCCTGCCCGGCGGCGCCGACTCCCGCCCGGAGGCGGCGTACCGGCTGCTCCAGGCCGCCGTGGAGTCCTTCGCCGAGCGCGGCTTCCACGCCACCACCACCCGGGACATCGCCACCGGCGCCGGGATGAGCCCGGCCGCGCTGTACATCCACTACCCCTCCAAGGCGGCCCTGCTGGCGGAGATCAGCCGGGCCGGGCACGCCGCGACGCTCGAACTGGTCCGCGCGGCGGTGGCCGGCGAGGGCGGTCCGGTGGCGCGGATGCGGCACCTGGTCGAGGAGTTCACCGCCTGGCACGCCCGGGCCCGGACGGTCGGCCGGGTGGTCAACTACGAGCTGCACGCGCTTCCGCAGGACGCCTACACGGTGGTCGCGGCGCTGCGGCTGGACATCGAGCGCGAGGTCGCCGAACTCATCGAGGCGGGCCGGGCGGCCGGGGACTTCGAGGTCGCCGAGGTGCGCACGGCCGCCCGCGCGGTCACCTCGCTGGGGATCGACGTGTCCCGCTGGTACACCGACCGCAGCAGCGAGACGCCGGAGGAACTCGGCCGCCGCTACGGGGAGCTGGTACTCAGGATGCTGGGCGCCGCGCTCTGAGCGCGGCTCCCCTCGGCCGTCCTTGACGGCGGTGCGGTGGCGCGGTTCGTGCGTCTCCGCCGTGGAGCGCGGCCCGGGGCGGCGCCCGGCCGACCCGAACCGCCGCGGCACCGGGTGCGGTGCACCGGGACCGCCGGCGTCCTGGACCGTCACGGCCGCCCGCCGCCGTGCCGATCCGCGCCGCCGCCGTCCCGGCCGCGGCGTCCGGCCCGCCGGTGCGGGCTCCGGCGCGCTCAGTCCGCCGGCGCGGGTGCCGGGGCGGCGGCGAGCAGGGCGTCCAGCAGGCCGGGGAAGCGGGCGTCGAGGTCGGTCCGGCGCAGCGAGACGTACCGGTGGCGCCCGGCGACCCGGGTGCTGGTGACGCCGGCCTCGCGCAGCACCCGCATGTGGTGCGAGACGGTCGACTTGTGGAGGTGTTCGAGGCCGAGGTGGCGGGGGTCGCAGGAGTGCTCGGCGCCGTCCGCGTAGCTGGTCAGCAGGCGCAGCCGGACCGGGTCGCCGAGGGCGTGCAGCACGGTGACCAGATCGATCTCGGCGGGGGCGGGCTGGGGCAGCCGCTCGTCGTCGGACATGGCCGGCGGCCTCCTCGGGGTGGGGCGCGGGGTGGGCGCCGGAACAGGACGGTTTGACAATCATCCACCAATCCGTACTGTTTGGCGAGCATCAAACTGTTGCCCACGCGTCCAACAATGTCCGTCCTGGGGGGATCGACGTGCCCGTCCGCCTGCTCCTGCTCGCCCTCGGCACCTTCGCCGTCGGCACCGACGCCATGGTCGTCGCCGGCATCCTCGGCCCGGTCTCCGACGACCTCGGGGTCTCGGTCACCGCCGCCGGCCAGCTGGTGACCGTCTTCGCCCTCGGCTACGCGCTGCTCGCCCCGCCGCTCGCCGCCCTCACCGCCCGCTGGCCGCGCCGCCGCCTGCTGCTCACCGCACTGACCGTGTTCGGCGCCGCCAACGCGCTCAGCGCGCTCGCCCCCTCGTTCGGCACGCTGCTGGCGACCCGGGTGCTGGCCGCCGCCGGAGCCGCGCTCTACACCCCGACCGCCAACGCGGTCGCCACCACCCTGGTCGCCCCCGAGCGGCGCGGCCGGGCGCTGGCCACGGTGCTCGGCGGCATGACCGTCGCCACCGCGCTCGGCGTGCCGCTCGGCACCTGGGTCGGGCGCACCGACTGGCGGCTGACGATGTGGCTGGTGACGGCGCTGAGCGCGGTCGCGCTGACCGGGCTGGCGCTGCTGCTGCGCGAACTGCCGGTGCCGGCCGCCGCCCCCGGTCTGCGCGACCGGCTGGCGCCGCTGCGCGACCGCCGGGTGCTCGGCGCCGCCTCGACCACCCTGGTGTTCTTCCTCGCCTTCCAGTCGGTCTACATCTACCTGGCCACCGCCGTCGCCCCGGCCACCGGCGGCCGGGCGGAGCGGCTGAGCCTGGTGCTGCTGGTCGCGGGCGTCGCCTCGGTGGCGGGCAGCTGGCTGGGCGGGCGGCTGGTGGACCGGGTCGGCGTCCGGCGGGTGCTGCTGGTCGGCAGCACGGTGGCGGCGGCCGCGTTCACCGCGCTGCCCTGGGCCGGGCGCTCGATGCCCGGCGCGCTCGCCTACGCCGTGGTCACCCCGCTGGCCGGGTGGGCGATCTCGGTCGCGCTGCCGCACCGGCTCGCCTCGCTGGACCCGGCCAACGCCCAGCTGCTGATCTCGCTCAACAGCAGCGCCCTCTACCTGGGGACGGCGGCGGGCGGCGCGGCCGGCAGCGCGGCGATCGCCCTGCTCGGCGAGCGCTGGTTCCCGCTCGCGGCGACCGTGCTGGCCCTGGTGGCCGCGGCCACCGCCCGGGCGACCACCCGGGGCGCGGCGCCCGCGCCGGCCGGTGCGGGCGCGGAGCGCGTCCCGGCGGCGGGCCGGCCGCCGGTGCGGTGACCGGCGCGGCGGGCGGCCGGAGGCGCCCCGGGCCGCCCGCTACGCCCGGATCGCCCGGAACAGCAACTCGGAGGTCTCCGCCCAGCGTTCGGCGATCTGCGACCGCTCGTGCAGGACGTCGGAGATCTGCTGGGTGCCGAAGAGCGCGGCCACCAGCGACCGGGCCGCCGCCTGCGGGCAGACCCCGGCGCGCAGCTCGCCGGCCGCCTCGGCGCGTCTCAGCAGGGCGGCCAGCAACCGGGTCCAGTCCACGTACGGCGTCGGCAACTCGGCGTCGATCTGCGGCCGTTCGATCTGCAGCCGGGCCCCGGCCCGGACGACGATGTCGTCCCGGAAGGCGGCCGCCGCCCCCGCCAGCAGGCGCGCCGAGGTCTCCAGCGGTCCGTGCCCCGCGGCGGTGACCTCCGCGAGCAGGGCGGGCCAGCGCGCGTAGTGCTGTTCGACCACGGCCACCGCGAGGGCCTCCTTGGTCGGGTAGTGGAAGTAGACGGCGCCCTTGGTCATCGCCACCCGGTCGGCCACGTCCTTCACCGAGGTCTGGCGGAAGCCCCGGGCCGCGAACAGTTCGGCGGCCGCGGTGAGCACCAGCGTCCTGGTGCGTGCCGCCCGGTCCTGCTTGGGGTCGGGGCCCCGCCGGGTGACGATGGGCCGCACCAGGAACGGGGTGGCCTGGTCGGACTCGGGCATGGTCGGCTCCTGGGGGGCGGGGTGGCGGGGGCGTCGCAATGTAGCGGTCCGGCCGCGGCCCGCGCGAGCGTGCGGAAGGAAGAATTCATGAATGTTCTGTCATCAGTTGTGTCCGCTGCGCACATCGGGTACCGCTGAGAACATTCGTTCAGAAAGGTATGTTCTTCCTCCAGGGAGGGCACATGATGAAGCAGGAGCGGGCGCGGCGCACCAGGGAGAAGGTGCTGGACGCCGCGGCCGAGGAGTTTTCCGCCCAGGGGTACAGCCGGGCCACCCTCAATGCGGTGGCGCAGCGGACCGGGATGACCAAGGGGGCGTTGTACGGGCACTTCGCGTCCAAACGCGCGCTCGCCGGTGCGCTGATGTCGCATTCGCGCAAGGTCTGGGACGAGATGCGGCTGACCCGCGACGTCCCGGGCGTCGAGGCCGCCGCCGTGCTGGAGGGGCTGGTGCTGGACCTCGCGCACCGGCTGAAGGAGGACGTCCGGCTGCGGGCGGCGCTGCGGCTGGCCACCGACATCCCGGACCCGGCGCAGCCGCACCCCGTCCGGCCGTCCCCGGCCGAGGCGCCGGACATCTTCGAGGACGTCCAGCGCGGTCTGGTCGTGCTGATCCGCCGGGCCCAGGGCGAGGGCGGCATGGCGCCCCGCCCGCCGGAGCTGGTCGCCCAGCTGCTGCTGGCCGTGCTGCACGGCGCCCCGCACGTCTCCTTCGGCCCGCCGGAGGCGGCCGGTCCGGCCGGCTACGACGCGGCCTGGCGGCTGCTGCTGGAGGCCCTGACCGGCGCCGGCCGCGGTCCGGCACCGGCCGGTGCCGCGCCCCGGGTCTGACGGCGCCGTCGGCCTGACCGCGCCTCAGGTCCGACCGCGCCTCGGACTTGATGGTGCCTCGGGCCCGACGGGGCCCGGGCGGGCGCGGAGACGGTTCCGTGCCCGCCCGGGCCGCCGGACGCGCGCCGGGCCGGCGTCAGTGGACGAAGTAGCTGAACCCGAGCGTCGCCGCGGACATCCCGGCGGCCACCGACCGCGTCACCACCCCACCGCAGTTCGGCGCGGAGTAGACGTCGACCGTCGCGTCCGTGAGGTTCTCGACGATCACGGGTGAGATGGTCGGGTAACACCCCGATGCCGGGTCCTTCTGCGGCAGGCCGTTCACCACCAGCACCCCCGTGGCCGCCTGCGCGGGCACGGCGAGCGCGAGCGCTCCGGCGGCGGCCAGCATCCCGGCCACGGCGATCCGATGACGCATGACTGTTCTCCCTTCCGAGGGCGCACAACCGGTAGGCGCCCTTCCGGGCCATGGATTCCCCGGCCGCCCGGTTCGTCCCGCCACCCCGGTCGCAATCGCCCGAACCGGGGACGGCGCACGGGTGCGGGCCGCCGCCGCGCGCAGCCGTCCGGGGCGGCCGGGGCACACGGAGGCCCGGGTGGCTGCGGAAACGATTCCGCAGCCACCCGGGCCGGTGGCCGGGCCGGGATCAGCCGTTGGCGAGGGCCTGGACGCGGTCGAAGGCGCCGTTGAAGAGGTTCTGGTCGCCCGGGAAGGTGCCGGAGTCGGCGTACTGCCAGATCGTCTGGAAGCTCCAGCCGGCCGGGAGGGTGCCGACGGTGGAGGCGTACCGGGCGATCCACAGCGGGTTGGTGGCGCCGAAGGAGGCGTTGTTGCCCGTGCAGGTGGTCCACCAGTTGGTGGTGGTGTAGATGGTGGGGTAGCGGCCGGTGCGGGTGTGCACGGTGGTGCTGAAAGCGCGGATCCAGCTCACCATGGCGCTCTGGCCGAGGCCGTAGCAGGTGGCGCCGTAGGGGTTGTACTCGATGTCGAGCGCGGGCGGGAGGGTCTTGCCGTCCTTCGACCAGCCGCCGCCGTGGTCCACGAACCAGTTGGCCTGGGCGGTGCCGGAGGAGCGGTCCGGGAGGGCGAAGTGGTACGCGCCGCGGATCAGGCCGGCGTTGTAGGAGCCGTTGTACTGCTGGGTGAAGTACGGGTTGGTGTACGTGGTGCCCTCGGTGGCCTTGACGTAGGCGAACCGGGCGCCGTTGGCGCGCACGGTGGACCAGGCGACGTTGCCCTGGTAGCTGGAGACGTCCAGGCCGGGCGTCTGGGTGACGGCGAGGGCGGCGGCGGGGGCGGCGCCGGGACCCCGGCCCTCGTGGGCGGCGACGGTGGAGCCGGCGAAGTCGAGCTCGGGGTGGATCGGCGGCAGCTCACCGCCGTGCCGGGCGGCGGAGTTGTCGGCGGGGACCGCGCCGGAGGGGGACGCGGTGCCGGGCGCGGGCTCGGCCGCGTACGCCGGGGCGGCCACGCCGACGGCCAGGGCGACCGCGGTGGCGAGGGCGGCGAACGCGGGGAGCCGGCGGTTCCCCGGTCTTCCGGCGCTGCGGGTGGGGCTGGCGGAGCGGGAAGTGCTGGGCATGACACTCCTCTGGTCCGTGATGACGACCCGTGGGACTTGCGGACAGCCGGTGCGCCGGGGACGGCGACCGGCTGGAGCAGGGTAGCCATGGACGTGCCGGCCCGCCAGGTACCCGTGGCCCCATCCTGAACGGGGGTCACAGGGCGGTGGCCCCCGTCGGTCCGCCCCCCGTTCGCACGCTGCGCACCGCTGGCCCGTCCCGCCCCGGGCGCCGCCCACCTGGGCGGACGCGGGTGCGGCGGGCGGGGGACCCGGGGGTGGTGCGGCAGCCCGGGGGCGGTGCGGCCGGCGCCCCCGGACCGCCGGGTCTTTCCGCCCCGGTCAGCCGGCCGTCGCCCACTCTTCGCGCAGCTGTCCGAACACCTCGTGGAAGGCGGGGAAGGTCTTGCGGACGCAGCCGGGGTCGTCGAAGGTGATGCCGGGCGTGCGCAGCGCGGTGACGGAGAACGACATCACCATCCGGTGGTCGCCGTACGAGGCGAGTTCGGTGCCGCGCGGAGTGCCCGGCCGGATCTCGATCCAGTCGTGGCCGGTGGCGACGCCGATCCCCAGCCGGCGCAGGTTCTCCGCGCAGGCGTCCAGCCGGTCGCATTCCTTGATCCGGGTGTTGGCGACGTTCTCGATCCGCACCGGCCCGTCGGCGAACGGCGCGAGGGCGGCGAGCGTCGGCATGGTGTCGGAGATGTCGCGCATGTCGACGGTCAGGCCCGACAGCCGGCCGTCCCGGGGGCCCCGGACGGTGACCCGGTCCGCGCCGGTCTCCACCCGCGCGCCCATCCGGGCCAGCACCTCGGTGAACCGCAGGTCCCCCTGGAGGGCGCCGCGGCCCAGCCCCGGGACGGTCAGCTCCCGCCCGGTGAGCGCGGCGGCCGCGAAGAAGTAGCTCGCCGTCGAGGCGTCCGGCTCGACGGGGTAGCGGGTGGCGCGGTAGCCGCCGGGCGCCACCTCGAAGACGCTGCCGGTGCGGGTCACGGTGGCGCCGAAGGCCCGCATCATGGCGACGGTGATCTCCACGTACGGCGCGGAGACCAGATCGGTCACCGTGATCCGCAGGCCCTGCTCGGTGAGCGGGCCGAGCAGCAGCAGCGCGGTGAGGTACTGCGAGGACAGGCTCGCGTCCAGGCTCAGTTCCCCGCCGCGGACGCCGTCGGCGGTGATCCGCAGCGGGTGGTGGCCCTCGGCCTCCTCGTGCCGCAGGTCGACGCCCAGGGTGCGCAGCGCCGTGGTGAGCGGGCCGAGCGGACGCCGGCGCAGCTGGGCGGAGGCGTCGAAGCGGAAGGAGCCGCGGCCGGCCGCGGCGAGCACGGGCAGGAAGCGGCCGGTGGTCGCGCCGTCGCGGCAGTACACCTCGGCGTCGTGGGCCGGGCCCTGCGGGCGTCCCCCGATCGTCCAGCCGTCCTCCTCCCGGGTGAGCGCGTAGCCGAGCGCGCGCAGGCCCTCGGCGAAGCCCTCGGTGTCGTCCGAGCTCAGCGGCCGGAGCAGGGTGGTGGTGCCGTCGGCGGCGGCGGCGAGGAACAGCGCCCGCGCGGTGACCGACTTGGAGCCGGGGATCTCGACGGTCGTCATGGGGCCTCCGGGGTGAGTGGGCCTGGTGGGAGGGGTGGGGCGGTCGTCCCGGCCATCCTGCCGGAGGGGGTGCGGGGCCCGGGGAGGCGTCCGGCTGCTGGACGCCCCGCCCGGTGGCGCGCCCGGGCGGGGCCGGCCGCGCCCGTCGGGGACGCCGGCGGGGGCGTCGGGGCAGGTCGGGGGCCCGGCCGGCTGTGGCACCATGCCAGGGATCGGCCGAACGGCCGCCGCCCGCCCGGGCCGTTCGTCCGGGACCGCCCGAGAAGAGGCCCCCGTGCCCGAGAGCAGCACCCGAGCGGCCGCCGAGGCCGTCGCCGCCGACCGGCTCGGCTTCCGCACCGCGACCACCGCCGACGTCCCCGCCCTGCTCGCCCTGGTCGAGTCCGCCTACCGGGGCGACGCCAGCCGGGCCGGCTGGACCACCGAGGCCGATCTGCTGGAGGGTCAGCGCACCGACACCGAGGGCGTCACCGCGGCCGTCACCCACCCCGACGGGGTGGTGCTGCTCGCCGAGCTGGACGGCGAACTGCTCGCCTGCTGCCAGCTGGAACGCCGGGGCGAGCACGCCTACTTCGGGATGTTCTCGGTGCGCCCCGGCCGGCAGGGCGGCGGCCTCGGGCGGGCCGTGCTCGCGCGGGCCGAGCGGTACGCGGCCGAGGAGTGGGGCGCGGTGGAGATGGAGATGACGGTGATCGAGCAGCGCGCCGAGCTGATCGCCTGGTACGAGCGCCGCGGCTTCCACCGCACCGGCGTCCACGCGCCGTTCCCGTACGGGGACGAGCGCTTCGGCATCCCGCTCCGCGCGGATCTGCGGTTCGAGAAGCTGACCAAGGCGCTCACTGCCCGGTAGCGGCGGTGACGGGCCCGGACCGGGCCGGGGGCGCCCCCGGCCCGGTCCGGGCGGGGCCCCGTGGATCAGGCCCGGGCCGGCCCCGGCAGCAGACCGCGCTCGCGCAGCAGCGGGAGCAGCTGGTCGCGGACGGCGGGAGCCAGCCGCAGGTCGGGGTCGAGTCCGTCCGTCCAGCGCAGCGCGGCGAGTTCGGCCGCGGGGGCGGGCGCGCGGTCGAGCCCGGCCTCGAACACGGTCATCCGCATCGGCACGCCCTCCAGTGCCGCGACCGCATTGATCTCGGCGAGGTGGCGCGGTCCGACCGGGGCCGCGCCCAGCTCCTCCGCCAGCTCGCGGGTCAGCGCCGAGAGCGGCCCCTCCCCGGCGTCCGGCTTGCCGCCGGGGAGGTAGTAGACGTCCGGTGCCGCCCTCTTGCTGACGACCAGGAGCCGGCCGTCCTCGACCACGGCGGCGGCCACGACGGTGAGCGGTGCGGGATCGGTCTCCGGTGTTTCGTGTTCGAACATGATCATGATTGTCCCGGTCGCCGCTCACCCGGCTCCACCCGGGGCCCGTGCGGCCGGTCCCGTGCGGCGACCGGATGCCCCGCGGCGACGGCGTTTCCGTGCGGCGGGCCGGGCCGCGTACACCCGGCGGCACGGCCGGCGCCCGGACGAGCCCCGCAGCCCGCCGGCCGCTCCGGCGGACCGTTGCGCGCCGTCCTCGCCGACCCACCCCGCACCGCGAAGGGACCGTGCAGGCACCGTACGGGACGCGTCTGCGGGCGCCGCGCGACGCAGACCCGGCGGACCCGCCGCCCGCTCAGCCGTAGATGCTGCGGCACAGCCGGGCCTGCTCGGAACCGGCCGCCCACCGGCCGAACCGCTCGGCCTGGTCGCAGATCGTGTCCGCCGCCGCGCCCGCCGCCGCACCGGCCGGCGGAGCGCTCGCGGCGGCGGAGGGCGCGTGCGCGGCGCCGGACGCCGGCGCGGGAACCGGGGCGGGACCACCTGCCGGGGCGCCCGCCGACCGGCTCGGCGCCGGGCGCGGCGAACGGCTCGCCTTGGGCCGCGGCGACGCGGGGTGGTCCGCGCCGTCGGCCCGGGACGCGGCCTCCGGCTGCGCCCCGCCCGCCGTGCCCGCCGTCGCGCTCGCGACCGGGCTCGCGGCCGCGGCGGTGGGCGCGCCCTCGCCGCTGGTCGTCGGCGGCGGCAGCGGGGACGGCGCCGGTACCGGCAGCCGGTCGGCCGCCGCCGAGGCCACCGGGGACGGCGGCAGCGGAGGGGTCGCGGACGGCGCCGGGAACGCCACCACCCCGGACGACTCGTCGCCCGGCCCGGGCCCGCACATCGCCAGCACCGCCGCCAGCCCGGCGACGATCCCCGCCGAGCCCGCCATCCACATCCGCCGGCGCCGCCGACGGGCGGCCTCGGCGGCCTGCGCCAGCGCCTCCCAGGCCGGCGGCTCACCGGGCGGCGTCGTGGGCGGCGCCGGCACCGGCGGAGGCTGCCACGCGTGCGCCGGCCACTGCCACTGCACCGTGCCGGACGGCTTGGTGACGCCCGGGCCCGCCGTCCGCTCCCAGCCCGCCGCCGGTCTGCCCGCCGCCGGTCTGCCGGTCACCGGCCCGCCCACCACCGGTCCGCGCGGCGGCGGGGGACCGCCGCTCGCCGGTGATCCGTGCCCCGCCGGTGCCCCGCTGCCTGCCGTTTGCCCGCTCATGTCCTGGTCCTCCTGCCATCGCCTGCTCCGGCACCCCGGCGGTTCGCCCGGCGCCGGCGCCCGGTCGTACGGGGACGGGGCCGGTCCGGCGCCGCCGCAGGGCCCCGCTCGCCGTGCTCAACGAGCGCGCCGACGGCGGGACATGACCCGGAAGAGGGGCCCCGGGGCGCGCCCGGGCCGCCTCGCGCCCCGCCCGTACGCTGCCTGCCCTGCCCCGGGTGCGCTCGCCGGGGGTCCACCACATGCTGGGGGCATGGAAACCAACAGCCCGTCCGGATCGGCGCAGCCCCAGGTCGAGGTCGCCGAGTTCCGCACCGACAGCCGCTACCGGCTGGTCCACTTCGAGGGACACGGCTGGGAGCCGCTCGGCCCCGAGGAGTTCGAACCACGGCTCCACCAGCTGTTCCCCGACCTCGACCCGCGCGACCCGGTCCGGGTCCGGTGGGAGGACCGTCCCTGGGAGTGGCCCGCCTGGCACCCCGGCGAGGCCTGACCGCAAGCGTGACCGCCGTCCGGGGTACGGTTGACGCGGCCCGTTGACGGCCCCGGCGGCACGGGGCGACTCCGGCCGGGCCCGTCCGGACGACTTGAGGGGGAGCGGCCGTGGGGGAAGCGCGCACGAACCGCCCGGTGGGGACCACCGGCTACGGTGCGCAGGCCGACCAGCTGGCGGCGCAGTACGAGAGCGTCACCTTCGCCGA
This sequence comes from Kitasatospora sp. NPDC058115, assembly GCF_042884635.1. Taxonomy (NCBI): domain Bacteria; kingdom Bacillati; phylum Actinomycetota; class Actinomycetes; order Kitasatosporales; family Streptomycetaceae; genus Kitasatospora; species Kitasatospora sp. NPDC058115. The sequence goes on along the minus strand of NZ_JBHVTL010000002.1, from coordinate 112,649 downwards.
GGTCCACCGCGAGACCCTGCACCTGCTCCCGTCCCGCCCCTCGGACGTCCTCGACGTCGGCGCCGGCAGCGGACGCGACGCCGCCGCGCTGGCCGCCCTCGGCCACCGCGTGGTCGCCGCCGAGCCGACCGGCGAGCTGCGCCGGATCGGTGAGCGCCTGCACGCCGGCAGCGGCGTGCACTGGGTGGACGACGCCCTGCCCGCGCTGCCCCGCCTCGGCGCGGCCGGCCGCCGCTTCGACGTCGTCCTGCTCACCGCCGTCTGGATGCACCTGCCGCCCGGGGAACGCCCGGCGGCCATGGCCGCGCTGGCCGGGCTGCTCGCCCCGGCCGGGCGGCTCTTCCTCCGCCTGCGCCACGGCCCCGTCCCGCCGGGCCGCCGGATGTACGAGGCCGTGGCGGCCGAGGTGCTCGCCCTCGGCTCCGCGCACGGGCTGCACCCGCTGCTGCACACCGAACGCCCCGACCTGCACGGCCGCTCCGACGTCCGCTGGAGCGACCTGGTCCTCGCGGACGCCGCCCCGGCCGGAGCCGCCCGCTCCTGAGCGGAGCCGCCGCCGCACCGGCGGGCGACCCCGCCCGTTCAGCCCGCGAAGCCCCCGTTGCTCATCAGCAGCTGGCCGTTGACCCACTGGCCCTGCGGCGAGCAGAGGAAGGCGACGAGGTTCGCGGTGTCCTCGGGCGTGCCGAGGCGGCCGAGCGGGGTGCGGCCGAGGACCTCCGTCCGCACCTCCTCGGTCATCCAGCCGGTGTCCACCGGGCCGGGGTTGACCACGTTGGCGGTCACCCCCAGGTGGGCGAACTCGTGGGCCGCCGCCAGGGTGATCCGGTCGAGCGCCCCCTTGCTGGCGCCGTAGGGCAGGTTGCCCGCCGTGTGGTCGCTGGTGAGCGCGACGATCCGGCCGCGGCCGGCCGGCCCGGCGAACCGGCGTCCGAACTCCCGGATCAGCAGCCAGCTCGCCCGGGCGTTGACCGCGAAGTGGCGGTCGAAGCTCTCCGGCGTGGTGTCGAGGAGACCGGAGTCCACCGACTCGCAGTGGCCCAGCACCAGCGCCGTCACACCGCCGAGCCGCGCCGTCACCTCGTCGAAGACCCGGCCGGGAGCGTCCGGTTCGGCGAGGTCGGCCTCCACTGCCGCGCTCGCCGCACCCCGCTCGGCGAGCGCGCGCCCGACGGCCTCGGCGGCGCCGGCCTCGGCGCCCCAGGCCATCCGGCGGTCGTAGGGGGTCCAGTAGGTGAAGGCGACGTCCCAGCCGGAGGCGGCGAGGCGGGACGCGATGCCGGCGCCGATCCCGGCCGTCCGGCCGACGCCGGTGACCAGGGCCACCGGACGGGCGGGGTCGGGGGAGCGCGGGGGTTCGTGGGCGGCGGTCATGACGAGTGATCGTCCGCGCCGCCCGGCGGCACGTCAAATCGTTGGCGCACGAGCGCGGTTGTCCCGGACAATGGCCGGCATGGAGGAGGTCGAGGTCGTCGTCGCCCACAGCGAGCGCGCCACCCTGCGCGTCGGCGATGTCTTCCTGAAGGTCGACGCGGACCGGACGCGCACCGACGTCGAGGTCGCGGCGATGGCCCTGGCGCCGGTCCCGACCCCGGCGGTGCTGTGGCGCAGGCCGCCGGTGCTCGCGCTCGCCGCCCTCCCGGGGGCGGCGCTCGGCCGGCTCGGCGAGCCGTCGCCCGCGTCCCCCGCGGCGTGGGCCGCCGCCGGGGCCGCCGTACGGCGGCTGCACGACGCGCCGCTGCCGCCGTGGCCGGGGCGGAGCCGCGAGGAGTGGGCCGCGCGGCTCGACGCCGAATGCGGGTGGCTCCTCGCCCATGACGTCCTTCCCGCCGGCCTGGTCACGCGCAACCGCCGGATCGCCGAGGCCGCGCTCCGCCCGTGGGCGCCGGTGTTCGTCCACGGAGACCTGCAGCTGTCCCACGTGTTCGTCGACGGTGACGCGGTCACCGGCGTGATCGACTGGTCCGAGGCGGCCCGGGGCGACGCCCTCTACGACCTCGCCCTGCTGACCCTCGGACACCCGGAGCACCTCGGCGACGTCCTCGCCGGCTACGGCGCCGACGCCGACCGCGAGGTGATCCGCGCGTGGTGGTCGCTGCGCAGCCTGGTGACGGTCCGCTGGCTGGCCGAGCACGGCTTCGACCCGGCCGCGCCGGGCTGCGAGATCGACGTGCTGCGGTCCCGGGTGTGACCCGGGTGTGAAACCGGGCGGCCCGCGCGGGCCGCGGCCGTCCCCGGGCCGGAGACCGAGGGGCTCCTCGGCCTCCGGGCGTAGGTCCCCGGCCCCATGCGCGCTCCCGGCCCGCCGGTTAGGGTCCGTGATCATGCAGAGTACGGAGATCGTCCGCCGCACGACGGCGGAACGCAGGCGCGACACGGTGGAACGGCTCGTCGCCGAACGCGACGTCTGGGTCTCGACGGCGCACCCCGATCACGGGCCGCACCAGGTGCCGCTGTGGTTCCTGTGGGACGGCCGGGCGGTGTGGATGTGCACCGGTGCCGGGTCCGCGACCGCGCGCAACGTCCGCGTGGAGCCGCGGGTGCGCCTGGCCCTGCCGGACAGCTACGACGTGGTGCTCCTCCAGGGCGAGGCGCAGTGGTTCACGGACCAGGACGTGCCCGCGGACGCGGCGGAGGCGTACACCGCCAAGTTCGGCTGGGACCCGCGGACGGAGGAGGGTCCCTTCGTCTACGTGCGCGTGGTGCCGGAGATCGTGCGCGCCTGGCACGGCGAGCGGGAACTGCGCGGCCGGGTCGTCATGCGCGACGGGACGTGGCTGGAGTAACGGGGCACCCCGTCGGAGCAGGGGCGAGGGGGCGCGGTTTCCCCGGTGGCACCGCGATCGCATACCTTTCCGCACATGACCATGTGTCACCTGTCGATCCTGGAACCGGAGAACGGCCGCTGCGGACTGCGCGCCGCGCTGCTCCTCTCCGCGCTGGGCGTCACCACCGTCGCGCTGACCGCCTCCGCCCCGGCCTCCGCCGGCACCGGCCGCGACCTGCGGGTCGACGCCGGGGCGCACGGCACCACCGCCCGCTGGCTGGTCGACGGCCTCAGGGCCGCCGCACCCGCGCCGGGGGTCCCCCTGCGCGGGCCGGGTGCGCCGCTCACCGTGTACGCCCATCGCGGCGCCTCCTCCGCCGCGCCCGAGAACACCCTCCTCGCCGACGAGGTGGCCCGCCGCTCCGGCGTCGAGTGGATCGAGAACGACGTCCAGCCCAGCAAGGACGGCGTGCCCTACGTCCTGCACGACGAGACCGTGAACCGCACCACCAGCGGCACCGGCCGCATCCGCGACCTGACGGCCGCCCAGCTGGACGCCCTCGACGCGGGCTCCTGGTTCGCCCCGGCGTTCGCGGGCGCCCGGGTCCCGAGCCTGGCCGCCCAGCTGGACGACCTGCACGCGCGCGGCGGCAGCCTGCTGCTGGAGATCAAGGGCCCGCACAGCCGCGACGAGGTCGCCCGCGTCGTCAAAGACATCCGCGACCACGACATGGCCGGCCGGGTCCTCGTCCAGAGCTTCGACGCCGACGCCCTGCGCCTCACCCGCGAACTCGCCCCCGACCTGCCGCTCGCCCTGCTGCGCAGCGAGCTCGACGCCGACCCGGTGGCCGTCGCCGGGGAACTCGGCCTGTCCGCCTACCACCCGTCCGACAGTGCCCTCGCCTCCCGCCCGGAGATCGTCACGGCGCTGCACGCGGCCGGCGTCGCGGTCAACGTCTGGACCGTCGACGCGGCCACCCGCTGGAAGGCCCTGGACGCCGCCGGGGTCGACGGCATCATCACCAACCACCCCGCCGAGCTCGCCGGCTGGCTCTCCGCCCGTCCGTAGCCGCCCACGGAAGGGTGGACCGGGAGGCCACGAGGACGGCGGCGACGACGGAGACGGGGACGGCGACGGAGAAGGAGAAGGAGGAAGCGATGGAACGGCGTGCGACGACCGGCCGGACACCCGACGGGCGGCTCACGGTCGACTTCCACGCCCGGCGGGCCGTGGCCGACGGCCGCGTCGTGGACCTGACCTACGGCGACTGCAGGCTCCTGCTCGGCCTGATCGAGCAGGGCGAGGAGTACCGCGACGCCCGTGACCTCGGCCGCCGGGTCTGGAACTCCTCCTGGGCCGGCGAACGCGAGGTGGCGGTCCGCCTCGGCCACCTCCGTGCGAAGCTCGGCCGGGACTGGGTCGAGTCCACCGCCCGGGGCCACCGCCTCGGCCGCCCGCCGCTCCCGGACGCCGCCGGCCCGCAAGAAACCTGACGGCGCGTCAACTCCACGGGAAAAACGGGAGATCGACTTCAACCCCGGGTGCCCGGCGGCTATCCTCGCCCTGCGGCGCGGCGGCGCGCCGGCAGCAGCCTGAACACGGATCGCTGGGTTGGGTGGGGGAAGACATGGCGGACGAGCCGGAGATCACCGGACCGGACTCCCTGGAGTTCTGGGTCACCGAGGACGACACGGATGACGCCGACACGATGGGCGTCTTCGGCCGCGACCGCGAGGCCGTGCTGCGCCGCGTCCCGCTCGGCGCCCTGCGCGAGAACCTCACCGAGACCGTCGACGCGCTGCAGGCCGTGTTCGAGCGGATCGCGGAGCGCGGCGGCCCGCTGCCGCTCAAGGAGGTGCAGCTGAGCTTCCAGGTCTCCGCCTCCGGCGGCGTGCAGCTGATCGGCAGCTCCCAGGTGCAGGGCACGCGCGGGATCACCTTCGTCTTCGGCCGCTGACGCACGACGGAACGGACTCGATGGCCGGCTTCGCCGCGCTGCTGATCGGCGCCAGCGACTACGACCTCGCGGGCTGCTCCCCGCTGCCCTTCGTCCCCCGGGACCTCGAACGGCTCGGCCGGGCGCTGCGGGACCGCGGCTTCCGGGTCGTGCGGCCCATGCCCTTCGGCCGGGTCGGCGCCAACTTCGTGAACGGCGAGGTCGGCGACTTCCTGCGGACCGCCCGGCGCGGCGAGACGGTGCTGGTCTGCCTGAGCGGCCACGGCCTGCACGCGGAGGGCCAGGACTACCTGATCCCCGAGGACCTGCACTCCGGGGTGGAGCCGCCCTGGGCCGGCTGCATCGCCATCGACTGGCGGCGCGAGGTCGAGCGGACCCCGGCCGCCCGGGTGCTGTTCCTGATCGACGCCTGCCGCAACGGCGTCCGGCAGGACTTCATGAGCGGCACCGTCGGCTGGGCCACCCGCGACGCCCTGGTCGTCGCGGGCCGGCAGGTCGCCCACCTGTACGCCTGCTCACCCGGCGAGTACGCGCGGTTCGTCGGTGCCGGCGAGCCCGGGCGGGGGCCGGACGGCGGCTCGTTCAGCCTGTTCTCGCGGGCCGTCCTGGACACGCTGCTCGCGCACGACGGCCCGCTGAACCTGGAACAGCTGCGCGTCGCCACCCAGGCCCGGATCGAGGAGTTCCACCAGGGGTACGGCAAGCAGGGCCGGGCGCAGAGCGTCCGGGTGCTCACCGACGTCGACCAGACCGCGTTCGTGGTCGCGGGGCCGGCCCGCCGCGGGGCCGTCCCGTACGCCCCCGCGGCGGTCCCCGCCGTGAGCGGACCTGCGCCGGTGCTGCAACCGCTCGCCGCCGACCCGGGCCGGCTGCTGGGGCGCGCCGTCTTCGAGCTGCAGACCGCCCGGCGGACCGAGCTCCTGGAGGAGTACGCCGCCGTCGCGCCCGCGGCCGAACTGCTCGTGCTGGGCTCCCTGCCGGCCGTCCCCGAGGCCGTCGCCGCGATGTGGAACGCCGCCGCCCTCCGCAGGCCGCCCGCGTCGCTGGCGGAACTGGCCGCCGCCCTCTGCACGGCGGGCCGCACCGAGCTCGCGCACCGGGTGCTGGCGGTGGCGGCCGGCGGACGCCCGGTGGACGAGCTGCTGCGCGCCCTCGCCGCGGCCGGCCTGTCGCCGGAGACGGCCGAGGAGCTTCGCGCGACGGTGCTCCGGACGCTGGGCGGCCTGCCGCCGGCCCTCCTGGTGGCGGGCGTGCTCGCCCTGAAGCGGGCGGACCTGGAGGCCGAGGCGGCTCGGGTGCTCGCCCTGCCACGTCCGGTGGCGGACCTGACGCCGCTGCTGAGCGCCCTGCACGCGGCGGACCTGGCGGCCGAGGCCGACCGGTTGCTGCGGGAGTCGGTCGCCGCGTACGGTCCGCAACCGGTGGACGACCTCTGCGAGGCGCTCGCGCGCGACGGTCGGACCGAGGACCGCACCGCCGTGCTGACGCTCCTCGCGCTGTGGCCCTCCGAGGCGGTCGTCACCTGGCTGGCGTCGGGCCGTCCGTACGCCGGCTCCGACGCGGACGCCGCCTTCGTCGTGCGGACCGCCGTGGTCCGGCGTGAGGACCGGCACGCCCTGCTGGAGGCCCTGCGTGACGGCGGTCTGCCGTACCACCTCGAAGCCGCCCTGGAGGAGTGCTGCCGGCTCGCGGTGGCGGACGTGCACGCGGTGCTGCGGCACTTGGCGGCGCGCGGTGCGGTCGAGGACGCCGACACCGTCCTGGCCCGGGCGCTCCGCCCCTTCCACCCGGACACGGCGGCGCAACTGGCCGTTCTGCTCGACCGCCACGGACCGGACGCTCTGCTGGAATCCCTCTTCCGGCACCTGACCGAGGAACCCCCGGCCCAGGTGGCGGCGTTCGTCGAGCACACGGGGATGACCGGCGCGCTCACCACGGCGATCGCGTCGTCGCTGGGGCGCTCGTATCCACTGGACAAGGCCGTGCCGCTGATAGCGGAGTTCCGGGAACACGCGGGCCCCGGATTCGCGACCCGCTTCCAGCGCGAGCTGGTCCTCGGCCGACCGCCGGCGGACCTCCTTCCGGTGCTGGCCGCGGTCACCCACTGGGAGCGGTCCGTGATGCAGGAGCAGATCATCACCGCCCGTCCGTCCCCGGCGCAGCTCGCCGAACTGCTCCACCTGGCCTGCGACGGGGAGCGCCGTGGCGGCGGTGAGGAGCGGGCGGCGCTGGAGGTCGTCGCCGGGAGCGGCGACGGGACGATCGCGGCCGTGCTCGCCGAGCTCGGGGCGCGCGGCTGGGCGGTCGCCCAGGAGGTGCTGCTCCGGCAGCTGGCGTTCAGCAGGGGCGGCCCGGACCACCCGGAGGGGTTCGTGCAGTGGCTGCTCTCCCACGGCCTGCACGATCACGCCGCCGCGGAGCTCGCCCGGACGGCGAAGGAACGCGGGGCGCCGGAGGTGGCCCGCCTCTACACGCACCTGCGGGCCTCGGCGGACCCCGAACTCGCCACGCGTCTGCTGGTGCAGGCGACCCGGAAGCGGCCCGTGGTCTTCCTGGCCGAGCTGGTCGAGGCCCTGACCCGTGACCCGGACGCACCGCACGCGGTGGCCGGGATCCTCCGCCTGGTGGCCGAACGGCGCTCGCCCGCGGAGGTGGTGGACCTGCTGGTGGTCGCCGACGGCGGACGGCCGGATCTCCATCTGCCCGCCGACGTCACCGATCTGCTCGACACGTTCCTCCGGGTCAGAGCGGCCGACGAGACCGCGTCACTGCTGCGGGAACTGGAGGCCCGCAACGCCGGGTCCGGGCCCGGCAGCCGTCTCGCGGAGGCCGTCCGGGTCCACGCGCCCGTGCTCTTCCACGTGGCCAGGACGAGCAGGTCGGAGGCCGCCACCCGCTACGTGCTGGACGCCTTCCGCGACGAACCGCCGCTGCGGATCGACGAGGTGGACGACCTCGTCAGGACGCTGTACGGGAACGGCAGCGGTCGGGAGGCCCTCCACGTGCTCGACCGGCTGGGCCGCCTGCAACCGCCCTCGGTCGTGGCCGGGCTGCTCACCCACTACCCGGGCGGGCCGATCGGCACGGCGGTGTACCGGGCGGCGGCGGAGCGGCCGCCGGCGGTGGTCGCCGAGATCCTCGCGCTGCTCGGGGACGCGGGGGCGCCGGACCACGCGCTGGCCAGGACCGTCGGCCGGTTCGCCGCGCCGGACCGCTGCCGGGCCGTGCTCGTCGAACTGCTCGCCGCCCGCCGCGGCCCGGTGGCGGGCGCCGTCCTCGCCGCCGCCCCCTGGTCCGGGGTGACGCAGGAGCTCGCCGGGCTGCTGAGGGCCCTGGGGCGGGAGGGCGGGGAACGGCGCCGGGCCGCGCTGGAGACCCTGGCCCTGGAGCCGCTCACCGGCGAGCAGACGATGGAGCTGCTGCACCATGTGCACCGGGACGGGCCGCACGAGGCGGTCCTGACCGTCCTGCGGGCGGTCGCGCCCACCCCGGACGCCCCGTCCGTCTGGCTGCAGCTGCACGCACTCGGCCGGTACCGGGACGCCGCGGTCCTGCTCGACCGGCTCCCTCCGGACACCGATGTCGTCCCGTGGTTCCGGAAGCTGCCGGACACCCCGGATTCCGACCGGGAGGCGCTGCTGCGGGAGAGCGGGGCGGACGGCCCGCTCGGCGAACTCGCCGGGGGCGCCGGGCCGGCCAGGGCGGCCCTGATCACGGCGGTCCTGCACCGGCCGCCCGACGACGTCGTGACCCTGCTGGCCGCGCCGCCCGGCGAACCGGCCCGGTGGACGGAGCTGCGGCGGATCCTCGCCGCCGTCCGGCGGAGCGCGGAACTCGTGTCGATCCTGCAGTCGTTGGCCGGGCAGGGGCACGACGACGAGGCCGGGCTGATCACCGACCGGCTGATCGCCGAGGAGCCGGTCAGCAGGATCGCCGACCTGCTGGGCGGCGGACCGGTGGCGGCGGGGCTGACCGCCCGGTCCGCGCTCGGCCGGGGCGCGACCGCCGGTCTCGCCGACCGGCTGCTGCGGGCCGGACACGACTGGAGCGCCGAGGCGTTGATCGACGCGACCGTGATCCCCGCGCGCGACGCCGCCCAGCTCGCGAAGGTGGTGGTGGGCCTGGCCCGTGCGGGGTTTCCGCCGGGGCTCCGGCAGCGATTGATCCGCGGGTTCTGCCGCTACCACGAGTCGCAGGCCAACATCCTTCTGATCCTCCTGATCCGGGCGGGTCTCACCACGGACGTCGAGGAGTCGCTGACGGCGGTCTACGCGATCGGCCCCGACCGGCGGGACGGGCTCATGGGGATGCTGATGGGCTTGGCGGAGGCGGGGGAGGAACGGAAGGCCCCGGCCCGGTGGCGCCCCTGGCGCAAGGACACCCACGGCCCGTGACCCCCGGCCGTCAGAACGTCCCGAAGCGTGCCGGACCCGTCGGCCGGTAGGTGTTCGCGGTGACCCCGGACGGGGTGGTGCGGGTGCCGACGAGGCGGAAGGCGGTGGGCGGACCGGCGTCGGGGAACAGGCGGTGGCCGGTACCCAGCCGGACGGGCGCGGTGACCAGGTGGTACTCGTCGATGAGGTCATGCGGCATCAGGGCGCGGGCGAGGGCGCCGCTGCCGTGGATCTGGATCTCGGCGTCCCCCAGCCGGTCCTTCAGTGCGGCCACCTCGCCCGCCAGGCCGCCCGGGGCGGTGCCGGTCAGCACGGTGGTGTTGTGCCAGGCCGGGTCGTGCAGGGTGGTCGAGGCGACGTACTTGGGCAGCGTGTTGAGCGGGACGGCGATGGGGTGGCCGGGGTCGGTCACCTTCGGCCAGTAGTCCGCGAAGATGTCGTACGTCCGGCGGCCGAGCAGGAAGGCCCCGGCGCGGGCGAGCACACCGTTCATCAGGGCGCCGAACTCCTCGTCGGCGAACGGGAAGAGCCAGCCGCCGTGCGGGAAGCCGTTCTCGCGGTCCTCCTCCGGCCCGCCGGGGGCCTGCATCACGCCGTCGAGGGTCAGGAAGGTGGTCAGGACGAGCTCGGCCATGAAGGGTCTCCCCGGTTCGGCTGGGTCGGCCTCCGGCCGGGTCGGCTGCGGCCCCCGGGACCCAAGATCCCAGAGCCCCGCCCGTGCCGCCGTCCCGCCACGCCGTACGCGACGACGACCGCCCCGTCCCCGCCCCGCTCGCGGGACGGCGGCGGGGACGGGGCGGGCGGCGGGACGCGTGGGGCCGTCAGGCGACCGACACGGCGCTCCAGGCGGCGGCGACCGCCTTGTACTCGGTGCTGGTGAGGCCGTAGAGGTCCTTGGCGGCGTTCAGGGAGGCGACGCGCGCGCCCTTGTAGTCCGTGGTGGACGTCATGTAGACGGTCAGCGCGCGGTACCAGACGGCGGCGACCTTCTGGTTGCCGATGCCGGTGACGGTCGAGCCGTTGCAGGTCGGGCTGTTGTAGGCGACGCCGTTGACGGTCCTGGCGCCGCTGCCCTCGCTGGCGAGGTAGAACCAGTGGTTGCCGACGCCGGAGGAGTTGTGGACGTCGAGCTGGCCGACCTTGCGGCTCCAGCAGTCGGCGGACCGGCCGTCGAGCGAGGGCTTGTCGAAGCGGCGCAGCCACGGCGGGGTGGACTGGTCGCTGAACAGGTAGTCGCCGGTGTCCACCGCGTTGTGGGCGTACCACTCGACCATGGTGCCGAAGATGTCCGAAGTAGCCTCGTTGAGGCCGCCGGACTCGCCGCTGTAGCGGAGGTTGGCGGTGGCGCTGGTGACGCCGTGGGTCATCTCGTGGCCCATGGTGTCGAGGTCGACCTGCTCGGGGTCGGTGGTGCCGTCGCCGTCGCCGGTCATCATGCAGAAGCAGCTGTCGGACCACTGGGCGTTGTCCCAGTTGGTGCCGACGTGCACGAAGACCGTGGCGCCCTTGCCGTCGTTCTTGATGCCGCTGCGGTTGAAGGTGTTCTTGTAGTAGTCGTACGTCCAGGCGGTGTTGGCGTGGGCGTCGACGGCGGCGGTGGCGCGGTCGGTGGAGAACTTCCGCCCGTCGCCCCAGACGTTGTCGGCGTCGGTGTAGGGGGTGCCGGAGCCGGCGTTGAGGGCGTTGGCGGAGACGTTGTGCGCGTCCTTGGTGACGTGGCCGCGCAGCGGGTCGGTCAGCGTGTAGCCGCCGGTGCTCTGCGCGGTGGTGTCGATGGTGATGTCCCCGGTGTACTCGGAGTGGCCGGTGCCGCTCGCCCGGTGCTCGGCGTCGTACGCCTCGATCTGCTCGCCGGTGGTGGCGTCGGTGACGACGACCCGGCCGGCCGGCCGGCCGTGGTCGCCGGTGCCCCGGACGGTGGTGCGCCAGGCCAGGCGCGGGGTGCCGTCGGCGGCCCAGACGACGAGTTCGGGGCTGCTGCTGGCGTCGGCGATGCCGGGGGCGGCCTCCAGTGCGCGCCCGGCGGTGAGCTGGGCGGGGACCTTGGGGACGATCGTGCGCACGGCGGCGTCGTGGGCGGCCGCGCGGGTGGAGTCCTTGAGCCGGCCGCGGGCGTCCTGGTGGACCACCAGGTCGCCGCCGACCACGGGCAGACCGAGGTAGGTCCGGTCGAAGCGGACGTGCTGGGTGCCGTCGGCGTCGAGCACGACGTCCTTGACGACCAGGTCCTGCCCGTCGGCGAAGCCGAAGACCGCGGCGTTGCGGGCGACGTTGGTCCGGGCCCGGTCGACGGCGGCGTCACGGCCGGAGGGGGCGGCCGAGGCGGTGCCGGCGGTGACGGTGGCGGCGACGAGGGCGGCGGTGGCCGCTATGGCTCCGGCGGTGAGACGGCGGCGGGGCGAGGAGGAGGGGCTCACTCTGACTCCAGTCGGGGATGCTGCGTGGTGCAGGGATGAGGGTTGCGAAGAGATTGACGGTGAACAGTCAGTCAGGGCTAGAGCAAACGTCGGATTTTTGCCAAGTCGTGTCCTGTACTGATCAAGGGTGATCAGCCGTGAGCAGTCTGTTTACGCTCCTGCCATGACGACCCCCCAGCCCTCGCCCCCGGACCTCCACTGGCGGGGCGGCTTCACCGACCGCGAACTCGACGCGCTGCACGCCGCCGCCTTCGGCGGGTCCCACGACCCGGACCGCCCCGCCACGCCCTGGCGGGCCCGGCTGGAGCGCCACAGCCTCGGCTGGGTCTGCGCCCGCCCGGGCCCGGGCGGCCCGCTGCTCGGCTTCGTCAACGTCCTGTGGGACGGCGGCGTCCACGCCTTCCTCCTCGACACCGCCGTCGCCCCCGCCGCCCGGCACGCCGGCCTGGGCACCCGCCTGGTCGCCGCGGCCGCCGACAACGCCCGCGCGGCCGGCTGCGACTGGCTGCACGTCGACTTCGAGCCCCACCTGCGCGACTACTACCTCGACGCCTGCGGCTTCCGCCCCACCGACGCCGGCCTCCTCCGCCTCTGACCGCCGTCCCGTACGCTCGCGCCATGGACGGATGGGTGGGGGCCTGGACCGGCGGGCGGCGCGCCGTGCACATCGGCAACGTCGCCGACTTCAACGAGCAGTTCCTCGACGGCGACGAGCGGCGCCGGGACGCCCGCCGCCTGCGCCGGGCGCACCACTACGCCGGCCTCGCCGTCGCCTACGGCCCCGACCCGGCCGCCCTGGTGCTGCCCGCCGAGGTCGACCGGGCCTGGATCGACCTGCTCGCCCGCGAACTCGACTGGGGCCCGGTCGAGTCGTACACCGGCATCGCCCCCGGCACGACGGTGGCCCGTGCGCTCGCCGCCCGCCCCGCCCTGGCCGGGCGGCTCGCCGGCGCCCCCGGCCCGGTGCTGCACTGGGGCCGCACCCCCGACCAGGGCGACGGCCCGGAGCTGGCGGCCGTGCGGCGCTACGAGTCCAAGGCCGCCGCGCACGAGCTGTTCACCGCCCTCGCCCCCGGTCACCCGGGCGTCCGGGTGCCCCGCCAGGAGCACGCCGACGGCCCGCGCCGCGCCGCCCGGCGGCTGTCCGCCCGGGCCGCCCGGGGACTCACCACCGTGCTGAAGTCCCCGCACGGGGTCGGCGGGTACGGCACCGCCGTGATCACCCCGCAGGACGTGCTCGCGGCCGGCGGCGCCCGGGCGCTGCTGCGCCGCCTGGTCCGCGAGGACGTGCTGCCGCCCGGCGGCGAGCTGCTGGTGGAGGAGTACGTGGACGGCGGACCGGCCGGCTCGGGCCGGCTGCGCGACCTCACCTTCGACGCGGTGATCGGCGCCGACGGGCGGGTGCACCCGGTCGGCGTCGGCGAGATGGCCGTCGACGGCACCCGCTACCAGGGGGTGACGGTCGGTCCGGGCGTGGTGCCGCCCGGGGCGGCGGCCGTCGCCGGACGGTTCGGCCTCGCGGTGGGGGAGCGGCTGGCCGCCGCCGGCCACCGCGGCTGGTACGACGTCGACTTCGTCACCGACCGGGAGCGCCGGCTCGCCCCCACCGAGGCCAACCTGCGGCTCACCGGACCGGCGGCCGCCTTCGTGCTGCGCCACCGGCTGGACGAGGTGCGCGGCCCCGGCCACCTGGTCCGCACCCTGGACGCCATGCCGCTCGGCGCCCGGCTCTCCCAGGAGGCGCTGTTCGGGCACCTGGAACGGCTGCGCCCGCGGTGCGCGCGGCTCGGCGCGAGCGTCCTGCCGCTGATCGTGACGGCGTGCTATGAGCCCGAGCCCTACGTCGGCCTGGCCCTCGCCGCGCGCAGCACCGAGGCGCTGGACGCGGCGCAGGCCCTGCTCGGGGCGGCCCACCACGCGCTGGGGCGGATGTTCGAGGCCCTGCGCTGACGGACCGCGGCGCCCTCGGCGGACCGCGGCGCCGCCGGCGGACCGGACCGGCGCGGCCGTCCCGGATCGCTGCGGCCGTCCCGGATCAGGGCAGCCGCTTCGGCTGCCAGGCGAGGAAGCGCACCAGCACCGCCGCCGCGGCCATCAACGCGATGTTGAACACGTAGACCAGCCACACCTCGGTGGACAGGACCGAGCGGTCGGCGGTCCGGTACAGGTTGTCCTGCGGCCACCACGAGGCCAGCAGCCAGAACACCGAGAGGTGCGCGGCGACCGAGAGCCCGGTCGGCCGCCCGAGCCGGGCGATCACCCCGGCCCCGAGGAGCAGCCAGGCCACGCCGAGCCCGAACGAGGCCCACTCGCACAGGTAGAGCACCCGGAAGAAGTCGTCGTACGGACCCGGAACCGCCGAGACGTCCGTCGACCCCGGCCAGAGCTTCCCGGTGAGCAGCCAGGCGAGGAACGCGACGGGCACCCCGACGAAGGCCGCGCCGCAGCCGAGGAGGGACTCCGCCCCCGCCCCGTCCCCGGACCGGCCGCCGCCGCCCTTCCCCCGGTACCCCTTGCCGCCGCCCGCCCGCCGCGGCGCCGCGTGGTCGGGCGGCGCGGGCAACGGCAGCGCGCCCCGGTCGAGCTTGCCGGCCCGGGTGCGCGGCAGCTCCGGCACCGGGACCACGGCGGCGGGCGTCCCGCCCTTCGGCAGCCGGGCGCCCAGGTGGGAGGAGAGCGACCAGCCGTCGGTGTCCGGGGCGCCGGGCTCGGTGACCGCGTACCCGACCAGCTCGCGCCGCCCGGGGGCCACCGCGACCTCGGCGACGGCCGCCTCCCGCACCCCGGGGTGCGCCCGCAGCTCGGCCTCGGCGCGGGCCGCCACGCGCGCCCGGGCGACCACGGCGGTGGACGAGGGCGGCTCGGCGGGCCCGGACACGTCCGCCGCGCGGGCGACGAAGTGCAGGGTGCCGTCCTCGGCGAGGCGGCCGAGGTCCCCGGTGCGCAGCACCCGTCCGTCCGGGTCGAAGTCCACCCGGACGAACCGCCGCGCGGTCTCCTCCGGCCGGCCCGGGTAGCCCCGGCCGAGGCCCGGTCCGGCGAGGGCGATCTCGCCGACGGCCCCGGGCCCGACCGGGTGGCCGTCCGGACCGAGCACGTGCACCCGGGCGCCGGGGAACGGGACGCCGACCACCGAGAGCGCGCCGCTGCCCGCCACCTGGTCGACGCCCCGGACCTCGAAGTACGTGCTGTCCACGGCGGCCTCGGCCAGCCCGTAGACGTTCACCACCCGGGTGCGGTGGCCGAGCAGCCGGTGCATCGCCAACTGCTCGTCCAGCCACCACTTCTCGGCGCCGACGCTGAGCAGCCGCAACCCGGGGAGCCCCTCCCCGCCGCCGGTCGCGGCGAGATGCTCCGCGAGGCGGCGCGCGGTGCGCGTGTTCAGCTCCAGCAGGGTGATCCGCTCGGCGGCCACCAGCGCGGGCAGATCGGCGATGTCGGCGCCGCGGTCCAGGGTGAGGTCGCGCGGGGCGACCACCAGGGTGGCGCCCGAGCACAGCGCCCGCACCCAGTCGGCGGTGAAGACGTCGAACTCCAGGCTCGCGGCGCTCAGCAGCCGGTCGGCGGGCGTGATGCCGTAGACGGTGAGCCAGCCGTGGTGGGCGGCCAGCAGGTTGCGGTGCTCGGCCACCGCGCAGCGGGGCGCGCCGGTGGTGCCCGAGGTGGTGAACACCACCGCCGCGTCCTCGGGCCCGAACACCGCCGGCGGCGGCCCGGCGGGCAGCGCCGCCAGTGCGGCGGCGGCCGAGTCCACGCAGACCAGCGTCCGGGCGCCCGCGTCGGCCAGCCGGATCCGGTGGCCCTCCTCGGTGACGACCACGGCCGGGGAGGCCTCGGCGAGCACGTGCCGCAGCAGCGCGTCCGGTGCGCCCGGCGACACCGGCACGTAGGCGGCGCCCGTCTTCAGCACGGCGAGCAGGGCGACGTACACCTCGGTGCCCCGGCCGAGCGCCACCGCGGCCCGCTCACCGGGGCCGAGCCCGAGGGCGGCCAGGTGGCGGGCCAGCCGGTCGGCCCGCGCGTCCAGCTCGCCGTAGGTCAGTTCCCGCCCCTCCCACCGGACGGCGACCGCCGCGGGGGCGTTGCGCGCCTGCTCCTCGAACCGTCCGGGCAGCGTCCCCGCGCGTCCCGCCCCGGCCCGGGCTCCGGCCCCGGCCCCGGTCCGTTCGTCCGTCCCCGTCATGCCCGCCCCCTTCGACCCGACCCGCACCGCTTCCACGCCCCGCCGCACCGCCTGCGGTGCTCCGTCCGCACCGCTTCCACGCCCCGCAGCCCTGCTCCGGTTCCCCGATCCTGCCGCCAACTCCCGTGCCGCGACAGGGGCGTGCGCCGATCGGCCGGCGGGCCGGGGTGTCCACCGCTCGGACACCGGAACCGCCGTCCGGGCGAACGGTTGTACTCTGCACGCGGACGGTCGGCGCCGGCCCGTCCGGTGCGGCGCCGTGCCCGTGACCCTGCCCGGCACCGGACCCGTAGGAGGCCCGCCCGCATGAGCACGACCGACCCGCGCACGCCCTCCGGCCCGCCCGCCGCGGACCCCGCCACGCAACCGCTGCTGCGCGCCCGGGCCGTCGACGTCCTCCGCGACGGACGCCACCTGCTGCGCGGGATCGACCTCACCATCCGCCCCGGCGAGCACTGGGCGCTGCTCGGCCCCAACGGCGCCGGCAAGTCCACGCTCCTCGCCCTGCTCGGCGCGGTCTCCCACCCCACCCGCGGCGAGGTGGACGTGCTCGGCCGCCGGCTCGGCCGGGTCGACATCCGTGAGCTGCGCGCCCACCTCGGCCACGTCAACCCGCGCCACCCGCTGCGCTCGCCGCTGACCGTGCGCGAGGTGGTGCTCACCGGTGTCACCAACACCATCGAACCGGATCTGCACCGCAAGCCCGCGCCGGAGGAGCTGGACCGGGCCGAGCTGCTGATCGACACCCTCGGCATGGCCGCCGCCGCGGAGTCCCCGTGGACCACGCTCTCGCAGGGGGAGCGGGGCCGGGCGCTGATCGCCCGCGCGCTGATGCCCAGCCCGCGGCTGCTGCTGCTCGACGAGCCGGCCACCGGGCTCGACCTGACCGCCCGGGAGCTGCTGCTGGACAGCCTGGACCTGCTGCGCCACCAGCACCCGGAGCTGGCGAGCGTGCTGGTCACCCACCACCTGGAGGAGCTGCCGGAGTCCACCACCCACGCGCTGCTGCTGCGCGGCGGGGAGACGGTCGCGGCCGGGCCGGTGGACGCGGTGATGACCACCGAGCTGGTGAGCGCCACCTTCGGGCACCCGATCCGGATCGCCCGGCACGAGGGCCGCTGGACCGCCCGGGCCGCCGCGCCCCGGAGGTCGGGGCGCACCGCGGAGGTCTGAGGGGGCTCGGCAGCACTGGAGGAGCGCGCACCGCCGGTGCGCGCTCCTTTACCACTTCTTTGCCTTGTTTTCCACGCCCCCCTGCGCCCCCGGTGGCCGGAAATCGTCGGTGAACCGATCGTCGGGGCGCCGCTGCCCCGCTCCCACCTGCACCGTTTCGTGACCGACCCCGGTGTAGACGGCAAAATCCGATATCCCTAAGGTATGCCTTAGCTAAGCAGGTGGTCGGGCGTCGACGGCGTCATTGCTCCCCACCCGCGCTGAGCCCTGCCCTGAAACGCCCTGCCCCGACCGCTGGAGCCCGCATGTCCGCCCGTCGTTCCACCGCAGCCACGCTGCTCACCCTCGCCGTGGCGACCGCCGCACTGGCCGGCTGCTCGAAGAAGGACGACAAGGCCGCGGCCGACGCCGTCAAGGTGAACGCGACCGACACCGCCTGCGAGGTCTCGAAGACCAGCTTCCCGGCCGGTCACGTCGTGCTCGACATCGCCAACAAGGGCTCGAAGGTCACCGAGGTCTACGTCTACGCCGAGGGCGACAAGATCGTCACCGAGCGCGAGAACATCGGCCCGGGCACCAAGGCGAGCATCACCGCCGAGATCAAGGCCGGCTCCTACGAGATCGCCTGCAAGCCGGGCATGGTCGGCGACGGCATCCGCCAGAAGATCACCGTCACCGGTGACGGCGCCCCGGCCGCCCCGGCCGACCCGCGGCTGACCGCGGCCGTCACCGCCTACCGGGCCTACGCCCAGGAGCAGGCCGACGCCACCATCCCCGCCGTCGAGGCGTTCGCCGCCGCGATCAACGCCGGCGACCTGGAGAAGGCCAAGTCCCTCTACGCGCCCTCGCGCACCGGCTGGGAGCGCACCGAGCCGGTCGCCGAGAGCTTCGGCGACGTCGACCCGAAGACCGACGCCCGCGAGGACGGCCTGGAGCCGGGCCAGGAGTGGACCGGCTGGCACAAGCTGGAGAAGTCGCTCTGGGCCGACGCCACCATCGGTGACGCCGAGAAGAAGCTCGCCGACCAGCTGGTCGCCGACCTGAAGGACTGGCAGAAGAAGATCCCGGAGGCGGAGATCACCGCGACCAGCATGGCCAACGGGGCCAAGGAGCTGCTGGACGAGGTCGCCACCGGCAAGGTCACCGGCGAGGAGGAGCGCTACAGCCACACCGACCTGGCCGACTTCGCCGCCAACGTCGAGGGCGCCAAGAAGGCCTACGAGCTGCTGAAGCCGGTCGCCGCCGAGAAGGACGCCGAGCTCGCCAAGACGCTGGACTCCGAGTTCGCCGCGATCGAGACCCTGCTCGCCAAGTACAAGCAGGCCGACGGCGGCTACCTCGCGTACGACAAGGTCGCCGAGACCGAGCGCAAGACCCTGTCCGACGCCGTCAACTCGCTGGCCGAGCCGCTGTCGAAGCTGGCCGCCGCGGTGGTCGTGAAGTAACGCCCGCCGCCCGGTGCGCGCCCGTCCGCGGTGCGCGCACCGGGCACCGCGCACCGCACCCGCACTCCGCCGTGGCGGCCCCCGTGGCCGTCACGGCCTCCGTGAGTCCAGCACAGAGAAGGGCCGCCCGCCGATGGACGCCGAGAACCAGCAGCAGAACGGGACGCCGGCCGCCGCCGAGGACACCCCCGCCGGCCGCACGCCGGTCAGCCGCCGTGCCGTGATCGGCTGGGCCGGTGCCGGCGTCGCCCTGGGCGCGGCCGGCGTCGGCTCGGTCGCCGCCGCCACCCGCCAGGACGACGACGACCGGGCCGCCCCGGCCGCGGCCACCGCCGACGTCCCGTTCTACGGCGACCACCAGTCCGGCATCGCCACCCCGGTCCAGGACCGGCTGCACTTCGCCGCCTTCGACGTCTCCGCGAGCGCCACCCGCGAGTCGCTGATCAGGATGCTGAAGGAGTGGACCAAGGCCGCCGCCGCGATGACCGGCGGCCGCGAGGTCGGCAGCGGCGCCGCCAGCGGCCTGCCGGAGGCGCCGCCGGACGACACCGGCGAGGCCCTGGGCCTGCCCGCCTCCCGGCTGACCCTCACCATCGGCTTCGGCCCGAGCCTGTTCGAGAAGGACGGCGTGGACCGCTTCGGCCTGAAGGCCAGGCGCCCCGAGGCCCTGATCGACCTGCCCCGGTTCAAGGGCGACAACCTCGACCCGCAGCGCAGCGGCGGCGACCTGTGCATCCAGGCCTGCGCCGACGACCCGCAGGTCGCCGTGCACGCGATCCGCAACCTGGCCCGGATCGGCATGGGCACCGTCAACATCCGCTGGTCCCAGCTGGGGTTCGGCAAGACCTCCTCCACCACCCCGGACGCCCAGACCCCGCGCAACATGATGGGGTTCAAGGACGGCACCCACAACATCGCCGGGACCGACACCGCCAAGCTCGCCGAGCACGTCTGGGTCGCCCCCGGCGAGGGCCCGGAGTGGATGACCGGCGGTTCGTACCTGGTCGCCCGCCGGATCCGGATGCACATCGAGACCTGGGACCGCGCCCCGCTCAAGGAGCAGGAGGACGTCTTCGGCCGCACCAAGGGCGAGGGCGCGCCGTACGGGCGGACCAAGGAGCACGACGACCCGGACCTCAAGGCGATGCCGGTGGACGCCCACGTCCGGCTGGCCCACCCGGACTCCAACGACGGCCGGATGATCCTGCGCCGCGGCTTCTCCTTCACCGACGGCACCGACGGCCTCGGCCGCCTGGACGCGGGCCTGTTCTTCCTGGCCTACCAGCGCGACAGCCGCACGGCGTTCGTCCCGCTCCAGCAGCGGCTGGCGGCCTCGGACGCGCTGAACGAGTACATCCAGCACGTCGGTTCCGCCCACTTCGCCTGCCCCGCGGGCGTCCGCAAGCCCGGCGAGTGGTGGGGCCAGGCCCTCTTCGGCTGAGGCCGACCCCCCACCCGTCTCGCCCGTTCCACCTCTTCACCCCCCAGGGAGCCAGCGTGTTCGCCAACTACCTGATCGGCCTGCGCGAAGGACTCGAAGCCAGCCTGGTCGTCTGCATCCTGATCGCCTACCTGGTCAAGACCGGCCGCAAGGACCGGCTCCCCCCGGTCTGGGCGGGCATCGGCGTGGCCGTCGCGCTCAGCCTGGCGTTCGGCGCCGTGCTGCAGTTCGGCTCGACCCAGCTGAGCTTCGAGGCGCAGGAAGCGCTCGGCGGCACGCTGTCGGTCATCGCCGTCGGTCTGGTCACCTGGATGGTGTTCTGGATGCGGCGCACCGCCCGGCACCTGAAGACCGAGCTGCACGGCAAGCTGGACGCCGCGCTCGCGATGGGCACCGGCGCGCTGGTGCTCACCGCCTTCCTGGCGGTCGGCCGCGAGGGCCTGGAGACCGCGCTGTTCATCTGGACCGCGGTGCAGGCCACTTCGGACGGCTACAACCCGGTCATCGGCGCGGCGCTCGGCCTGCTGACCTCGGTGGTGCTGGGCTGGCTGTTCTACCGGGGCGCGCTGAAGATCAACCTGGCCAAGTTCTTCACCTGGACCGGCGCCATGCTGGTCGTGGTCGCGGCCGGCGTGCTCGCCTACGGCGTGCACGACCTCCAGGAGGCCGGCTGGCTCGGCGGCCTGGACAAGATCGCCTTCGACATCTCCTCGACCATCCCCAAGGACAGCTGGTACGGCACCCTGCTCAAGGGCGTGTTCAACTTCCAGCCGGACCCGACCGTCCTCCAGCTGGCGGTCTGGGAGGCGTACCTGGGCCCGGTGCTGACCGCGTTCCTGGTCGGCACCGCCACCGGCGGCGGCCCGGCCAAGCCGGTCGCCCCGAAGCCCGGCGCCGCCAAGTCGGCCGCCTGAGCGAATACTTCGCGCCTTCGCAGCACACCCGATCGCCCCGTCCGGCCACCCGCCGGGCGGGGCGATCGGCGTTCGCGGACGCCTCCGGCGGGCGCGGCGGCTGACGCGGAGTCAAAGTTCACCTCGCGGCTCTACCCGCGTAAACCCCCGGGGTCGCATGCTGGTCGGCAGGCCCGGGCCGGTTCCCGCCCGGGGGCTTTCCCCTGCCCTCCTCGACCCAGGAGTCCCCCATGTCCGCGACGTCCGCCATATCCGCGTCCCGCCGCACCCCGGCCGCCGTCCTCGGCGCCCTGCTGCTCGCCCTCACCGCCGTGCTGGCCGGCGCCGGCACCGCGCAGGCCGCACTGCCGACCCCGGTCTCGGCCGCCACCGCCCGCGGCTACCTCGCCACCCTCGCGGTGGCCGCGGAGTCCCACACCACCACCTACGACCGCGCGCTCTTCCCGCACTGGATCACCGTCTCCGGCACCTGCAACACCCGCGAGACGGTCCTCAAGCGCGACGGCAGCAACGTCGTCACCGACGCCAACTGCGCCGCCGTCAGCGGCAGCTGGGTCTCGGTCTACGACAACGCGACCACCACCTCCGCGTCGGCCTTCGACATCGACCACCTGGTGCCGCTCGCCGAGGCCTGGCGCTCCGGCGCCTGGGCCTGGACCACCGCGCAGCGCCAGGCCCTCGCCAACGACCTGACTCGCCCGCAGCTGGTCGCCGTCTCCGCGAGCTCCAACCGCTCCAAGGGCGACCAGGACCCGGCGAACTGGCTGCCCCAGGCCTCCTACCGCTGCACCTACGCCCGCGCCTGGGTCCAGGTGAAGTACTACTACGGCCTGTCCGTCGACAGCGCCGAGAAGAGCGCCCTCTCCTCGATCCTCAACGGCTGCTGAGGAAACGTTCGCTCGCTGTGACGCACCGGCGCCCCACCGTCACCACGGGGGCGCCGGTGCCCCGATGCGGCCCGAATGGGCCTACGGTGGAGGAAGAGAACGTCTCGACTTGGGAGCGTGGTCGAGATGGGTACCCCGGCGGACGAACGGTCCGAGCGGTTACCGCGGGAGCGGCGGAGACAGAGATCCGCGTGGCGCGAGCGCGTCCTCGCCCGGGTCGCCTACCTGCGGGCGCGGCTCGACCGGCAGGAGTGCGAGGCCGACGAGGCCGACTGCCGGCCGGCGCAGCTGATCGAGGGCGCCCGCCGGTGCCTGGACCGGGCCACCGCGGCGGCGACCGAGAAGCACGGCTGGCGCAAGCTCTGGTCCGGGGCCACCGCCCTGGAGGGCAGCTGGTCCAACGTCCGCTCCGCCGACGTGCTGCTCCTGGAACTCGTCCCGGCCGGGTCGCTGTCCGCCCGGGCCGTCGACATCCTGGCCATGGCACGGCTGCACCTCGGCAGGAAGGACCCCCGCACCCTCGCCCTGGCCGCCCGCGTCGGGTCCAAGGACAAACCCGTCGGCGAGGCGGACCGGAGCCTGCTGGTGCACACCCTCGACGCGGCGTACGCGGCCCTCGACGCGGAGTACGCGCGGGTGCGCAGCCTGCGCAACATCCTCTGGGCGGCCAGCGCCTGCGTCCTGGTCGGCGTGGTCTCGCTGGCCGTCTTCGGCGCCGTCTACCCCACCTCGCTGAGCCTCTGCTTCAGCCCGGTGCCCTCCACCCCGCCGGGCCCGTCCACCGCCCGGATGGTGGTCTGCCCGTCCGGGGAGTACCCGTGGGCGGCGACCAGGCCGATCCCCGGTGACTACGCCTCGCGGCTGGACATCGTCACCGTCGAGGTGGCCGGCCTGGCCGGCGCCGCGCTCACCGTGATCGGCTCGCTGCGCCGCATCCAGGGCACCAGCGCGCCGTTCATGCTGCCGCTGGCGGCCGCCGCCCTGAAGTTCCCCACCGGGGCGCTCTCGGCGCTGATCGGCCTGCTGCTGATCCGCGGCGCGTTCGTCCCCGGCCTGAGCGACCTCGACAGCCGGGCCCAGGTGCTCGCCTGGGGCGTGGCCTTCGGCGCCGCGCAGCACCTGGTGACCCGGCTGGTCGACGAACGGGCCCAGTCCACCCTGAAGGAGGTCGGGCACCCACCCGGCGGCGACGCCGCGCCGGAGGACACCACCGGCAGCCCGCCACCCCACGCCGCCCCCTGAACCACAGCGCCCGACAGCGCGGCGCCCGCCGGGAGTGATCCCGGCGGGCGCCGTGGGTTCCGCGGCGGGGGCGGCTACTCGCTCTTCACCGGAACGCGGCCCAGGGGGGTCTAGGCTTCGAGCGGGTGTGCCGGAGGGAGAGTAGCGATGTATCGGATGCGCGAGGCGACGGCCGGGGATGCCGGACCGATCGCCGGCATGGTCCGGGAACGGTCGGCGTGGCTGTCGGCCCGTGGGCTCGGAGAGTGCGAGGCCGCGGCCGACGAGTTCGCCTCGCAGGCCGGCAACCCCGCTGTCCCGGTGTGGGTGCTTGAGCACGAGCGGGACGGTGTGGTCGGATGCACGACCGTCCTCGGTACCGAGGCCCTGCCGGCGTGGGGGTTCACCGAGGAGGAGCGGGCGGAGTCGTCGTTGTTCCTCGCGACGACATTCACCCGGCCGAACCCGCACCGCCTCGGCCGCCTGGTGGCGTGGTGGATGCTCGACCGGGCGGCGGCCGAAGGCCGTGTGTGGGTGCGGCGCGGGACCGCTCAGGAACGGCTCTCCCGCTACTACCAGGAGGCGCAGGGGTGGACCCTCGCCCGGGTGGTCGACCTCGAAGAGGCGAAGGTGTTCCTTCTGCAACGGCGCGCGGAGCGTGTTCCGCAGCTGGCCGACCTGTTGGCCGGCCGGGGCCTGTGAGATTCGCGTCGGGCCCGGGGAGAGGCGTCTCCCCGGGCCCGACGGGCTCAGCGGCCGGTGAGTGCCGAATCCGCGAGGAGAGCGAACACGACCTCCCGGTCCGCGCGGGAGTCGTCCCGGCGGCAAAGGCGGTCGGCGACGGCCTTCAACTCGACGGGGTCGGTGATCCCGGCCTCGATCAGGGGCGACCCCTGATCGAGGAGCCGGTGGATACGGGCCGGGCCGTGGCGGCGCATCGCGAGCGTCATGACGTGGCCGAAGTTCTCCGGGATCGGCGGTCGGGCGATGTGTGGCGGGAGGCCGGCGCGGTCGATGGTCTCACGCAGGAGGCACTTGTCACGGCGCCACTCGGCGGGCATCCACTCGGAGAACCGGATCAGAGCCGGGTCCGTCAGAGGGTGTACGGGCCAGATCCCGCGCCGCAGGAGCGGGGCCGCGACGCCGGCCTTCGCCATGAGCGCCGTCTCGGGGACCACGGCTGCCGGGGTGATGCCGCGGTCCACCTCCGCGAGCAGTCCGCGGGCGGTGGGGCCGAGCCATGGTGGAACGCCGAGGTCCGGACCCGTGACGCCTCGGGGCTTCTCGGCGGTGGTGAAGGACATGAGTTCGTCACCGCCGATGCCGGTGAAAAGGGTCTTGACCCCACGGCTGGACAGGAGGTCGGACAACCGGTCGATCGCGTCGAGGTAGAGGTCTCCGTACGGGGAGACGCGGCCGGGGCGCGAGTACCAGGAGGTCGGGCCGTAGGGGAGGTGATCCATGGCGGGGACCAGGACATCGCGCCAGGAGGCGCCGATGTGCCTGAGGATCACGGCTCGGCGCTCGGTCTGTTGCCTGCCGCGTTCGCCGTCGAGGACGACCGCCCCGGCGGTGACGTGATGACCCGGAAGGGCGGCGGCGAGGGCGAGGGCGATGTTCGTGGAGTCAAGGCCTCCGGAGAGCTGAACGCCGGTGCTGGGGCCTTCCCATGGATGCCGGGCGACGAGGTGACCGAGTAGCCGGATGAACGCGGGGACGGGGTCGGCGTCGGCCCGCAGGGTCCGGGCACGGGTGTGCTCGGCCGGCTCCGGAAGCCGGAGGGTGAGTGCGCCATCCCGGGCGAGGTGCGCGGTCGCCCGTTCGGTCAGGAGGTGGATTCCCCGCCAGAACGTCGCGGGTGTGTACCGGGTCCGCAGGGACACCCGGCGGGTGATCTCCAGCAGATCGAGGCCGGTGTCGGCGGCCTGCTCGTGAACGCTGAGCAGGTCCCACGATCCGTAGAGGGTGCCGGCCCTGGTGGTGAGGTGGATCGGCGCGGTGCCGGCGGTGCCGGTGGCGATCTCGGCGGTGCCGGTCCGGGTTGTTTCGACGGTGATCCAGTCGTCGCGTTCGGCCCGGGCCGTCGCGAGGGCGGAGTCGTAGGAGCCGGCGTCGACCATGAGGGGGCCGACATCGGCTCTGCCGGATCCGGCTGCGGTAGCGCTCGTGATGAGTGCGGTTCGGGTCCCGTCGGTGATCGCCCGGGCATCGGTCATCGGGTGCGCGTACGGCTCGGCCCACGAGGCGCCGCACCGCCACCGGCTTCGTGACCACTGCCACGGGTAGCGGGCGATGTCGGACGGATCCAGTCGGAGGTTGAGCATCGTTCACCGGGCAGTTGAGTACTGCCTGATGGCGGCTCAGCCGAGGAGAGGCACATGTCCGAACTGCCCGAGGAACTGTCCATCGGTGAGCGCATCCGCGTCCTGCGCGAACGACGTGGGATGACACGCCCTGTCTTGGCCGGCCTGGTCGGCCGGAGCACGGACTGGCTGAAGAAGATCGAGAGCGGCGAGAGGCCGCTCTCCTCGCACAACATGCTCCTGAAGGTCGCCCTTGCCCTGCGCGTCAGTGACCTCACGGCGATCACAGGACCGTCCGCAACCGCACAGCCCGTCAACACCGGTCGTCTGTTCCACCCGGCGTCGGCCGCCGTGTGGGCGGCACTCCTGGAACGCGGTACCCGTCCACCGGTCGCGTTGCCGCCGGGGGCAACGGCCGCCGACTACTCCGCCGACGTCGACGCCGGGTGGAGACTCTGGCACAACACGGCGAACAACCGGACCGACGTCGGCCACATCGCCCCCGACCTGATCCGTCACGGTGAAGCCCTCACCCGGGTGGTCACCGGGGAGGAACGGCGAACCGCGCTGGTCGCCCTCGCCGCCGCGTACCGGCTGGCCCAGCAGGTCATCGCCTACATCGGGCCGGCCGAGGCCGTGTGGATGCTCGGTGACCGGGCGATGGCCACCGCCGCCGAAGCCGACGACCCCGCCGCCATGGGAGCCGCCGCGTGGAACCTCGCGAACACCATGCGTGCCGTGGGCGAGTACGAAGGCGCGATGATGTTGGTGACCACCGCCGCCGATCGCCTCCGTACGCACCTCGCCGAGGCTCCGCCGCACTGGCGAGGCGTGTACGGAGCACTGCACTTGAGTGCCTCGATCACCGAAGCCCGCGACGGCCGCGACGGCTCCGCGTGGAACCACTGGGACACCGCCGTCCAGGTCGCGAAGTCCCTTCCGACCGGATATGCCGAACTCTCCACCGTCTTCGGCCGGGCGAACGTCGACCTCCACGCCGTCAGCATCGCCACCGAACTTCGCAGCTCGGGCAAGGCCCTGACGCTCGCGGACGAGATCGACCCCGACTCGATCCCCTCGGCCGAACGCCGTACCCGACTATGGGTGGACGCGGCCCGCTCCCACTTGGACCGCGGCGACCGCACGGCCGCGCTGCACGTCATGGGCGTCGCGCTCAAGATCAGCCCGGAGACGGTGAAGTTCACTCCGCAAGCGCGGTCGGTCGCGGCCGACCTCTGGCGCAAGGCCCCCCGCTCGATGCGACAGGAGACGCTGGAGCTCGCCGAGACGGTCGGCATCCTCACTGGCTCCTGAACCACAGCGCCCGACAGCGCGGCGCCCGCCGGGAGTGATCCCGGCGGGCGCCGTGGGTTCCGCGGCGGGGGCGGCTACTCGCTCTTGATCGCGCCCAGGATGTCCATCCGGGCGGCGCGGCGGGCCGGCCAGAGGGCGGCCAGCAGGCCGATCACGGCGGCGGCGGCCAGGAAGAAGGCGATCTTGCCCGGCGGGACCACCAGGGTCATGTTCTTGAACGAGTCCGCGAGGGTGCGGGTGCCGGCCCAGGCGGTGACGATGCCGAGCAGGATGCCGACGACGCCGCCGAACAGCGCGATCATCAGCGACTCCAGCCGGACCATCCGGCTGATGCCGCGGCGGTCCAGGCCGATCGCCCGCAGCATGCCGATCTCCCGGCGGCGCTCGAACACCGACATGGCCATGGTGTTGATGACGCCCAGCACCGCGACCACCACGGACATGCCCAGCAGGCCGTACATGATGTTCAGCAGGGCGGTCACCAGCTGGCTGTTCTCGGCCTTGATGTCCTTCTCGCCCTTGACGCTGATCAGCGGGTTGCCGCCGGTGGCGTCGCGCAGCGCCTGCTTGAGCTCGGGGGTCGCGCCGTCGGCGCCCTTGACCAGGACCTTCTTCAGGCCGGAGCCGGCGGCGGCGTGCGCGCCGACCACCTGCTCGGGGGCGATGACCCCGGCGACCTCGGTGTTCTGCTCGACCAGGCCGCCGACGGCCAGGGTGCCGCGGCTGCCGTCGGGGTAGGTGATGTCGAGCGTCGAGCCGACCGTCAGGTCGTTGCGCTCGGCGTAGCCGGTGGTGGCGAGCAGCTTGCCCTGCCGGAGGGAGTCGGCGGCGCCGGTGGTGACCCTGAGGTCGACCAGCTGGTCGAAGGTGGTGGCGTCCACGGCGGTCAGCCAGGTGGTGTCGCCGTCGGCGACGGCCTTGACCGGCACCTCGCGCACCGCGCTGACCATGGTGACCCCGGCGGTCTTCGCGATCTGGCCGGAGACCTCGGGGGAGAGCATGGAGAAGTTCTCCATGGCGACGGCGTAGTCGGCCTTCAGGTCGACCTCGGTGGCCTCGTCGACGGCCTTGTTCACCGAGGCGCCGACCACGGTCAGCGCGGTGATCAGGGTGACGCCGATGGTGAGCGCGGAGGCGGTGGCGGCGGTGCGGCGCGGGTTGCGCACGGCGTTCTCGCGGGCCAGCTTGCCGGGCGTGCCGAACAGCTTGCGCAGCACCGGGGCGAACAGCGCGATCACCGGGCGGGACAGCAGCGGGGTGAGCACGAACACGCCGATCATCAGCGCGCCCGCGCCGAGCGCGACCACGTTGACCTCCTTGGCGGCCGCGCCACCGAACAGGGCGGCGACGCCGGCGGCGGCGAAGAGCAGCCCGATGACGTTCCGCACCAGCAGGGACTTCTGGGTGGCCGGCTGCTCGGCCGAGCTCATCGCGGCGACCGGGGCGATCCGGGAGGCGCGCAGCGAGGGCAGCCAGGCGGCGAGCACGGTGACCACGGTGCCGACGAGGATCGAGGCGATCACCGTGGACGGGGCGATCACCAGCGGGCCGGTGGGCATGCCGGTGTCCAGCGAGCCGATCACGGCCTGCAGCCCGGCGGCGATGCCGATGCCGGCGACCAGGCCGCCGATCGAGGCGGTCAGGCCGACCAGCACGGCCTCGGCCAGCACGGAGAAGGTGATCTGCTTGCGGCTGGCGCCGACGGCGCGCAGCAGGGCCAGCTCCTTGGTGCGCTGGGCGACCAGCATGGTGAAGGTGTTGGCGATGATGAAGATGCCGACGAAGAGCGCGATGGCGGCGAACATCAGCAGGGCGGTGGACATGCCCTTGGTGCCGGCCTCGATCATCCGGTCCTGCTCGTCGGCGAGTTCGCGGCCGGTGCGGGCCTCCAGGTCGTCGGAGGCGGGCAGGGTCCGCTCGACGGCGGCGAGCAGCGCGTTGTCGTCGGTGCCGGGCTCGGCCTTGACGTCGATCTCGGCGAAGCGGTCCGGGGCCAGGTAGAGCTGCTGGGCGGTGGCGGTGTCGAAGGCGGCGAGCGAGCCGCCGGAGAGCACCCGCGGGTCGTTGGTGGTCACGGTGCCGGTGAGCTTCAGCTCCATGACCGGCCCGTTGACGGCGATCCGCACGGTGTCGCCGACCTTGTAGTCGCCCTTCTCGGCGGTCTTGGCGTCCAGCGCCACCTCGCCGGAGGTGCGCGGGCCGCGGCCGTCGACCAGCGGGTAGCGAGGGTCGGTGCCGTCGGCGCCGGGGACGTAGTTGGTGCCGGTGGTGGAGAAGCCGTTGCCGATCAGCGCACCCTTGCGGTCGGCGATGCCGGCGAAGCCGCTGACCACGCCGCGGGCCTCGGCGGCGCCGGGCAGCGCGGCGATCGCCTTGCGGGTGTCCTCGGTGAGGGAGGGGCCGCCGCTGGTCCGGTTGCCGTGGTCGTACCCCTTGCCGACGGCGGCGCCGTCGCTGACGGTGACGGCGATGTCGGTGTAGCTCTTGGCGCTCTGGGAGCGCATGGCGTTGCCGAAGGTGTCGGTGAAGACGAGGGTGCCGGCCACGAAGGCGGTGCCGAGCAGGACGGCGAGCGCCGTCATCAGCAGTCGGGCCTTGTGGGCCAGCACATTGCGCAGTGCGGTGCGGTACATGGGGTGGTGTCAGTCCTGGGGGTCGTGGGGACGGCGGCCGGTTCGGGGCCGGGTCGGGCGGCGGACGGGGGGCGTCAGCTGGTGCGGCCCTTGGCGTCGAAGCGGCGCATGCGGTCCAGGACGGCGTCGGCGGTCGGGTGGGTCAGTTCGTCGACGATGCGGCCGTCGGCGAGGAAGACGACGCGGTCGGCGTAGGAGGCGGCGACGGGGTCGTGGGTGACCATGACGACGGTCTGGCCGAGTTCGCGCACGGAGTTGCGCAGGAAGGCGAGGATCTCGGCGCCGGAGCGGGAGTCGAGGTTGCCGGTGGGTTCGTCGGCGAAGATGATGTCGGGCTTGCTGGCCAGGGCGCGGGCGCAGGCGACGCGCTGCTGCTGGCCGCCGGAGAGCTGGCTGGGGCGGTGGGAGAGCCGGCCGGACAGGCCGACGGTCTCGACGACCCGGTCGAGCCACTGCTTGTCGGCCTTGCGGCCGGCGATGTCCATCGGGAGGGTGATGTTCTCCAGGGCGGTGAGGGTGGGCAGCAGGTTGAAGGCCTGGAAGATGAAGCCGATGTGGTCGCGGCGCAGCTGGGTGAGCTGCTTGTCCTTGAGGCCGACGAGTTCGGTGTCGCCGATGGTGGAGGAGCCGGAGGTGACGGTGTCGAGGCCGGCCATGCAGTGCATGAGGGTGGACTTGCCGGAGCCGGAGGGGCCCATGATCGCGGTGAACTCGCCCTGGGGGAAGGTGACGCTGACGTTGTCGAGGGCGACGACGCGGGTCTCCCCCTCCCCGTAGACCTTGTTCAGGCCGGTGGCGCGGGCGGCCGCCCGGCCGGTGCGGACGGCGGTTGCGGGCATCGTCACGGGGAGACTCCTGAGGGTGCGGAACGGAAATCGGAAGATCGTCTTCCCGTCCATTCTCGCAACCGGTTCGTGTCCGGTTTGTCGCCCCCGGGTACACGGGCCCCCCGCCGACCCGGCGGTCCGGCGGGGGGTCATCTCCTCCTCGGGTATGACACCTGACCCTGAGATCCGTGCTGCGACGGCTACTCCACCGCGACGCCCCAGCGCACCGCGAGCCCGGCGAGACCGTCCTCCACCGGCGTCCCGCCCGGCGTGAACCGCCAGACGCCGCCGCGCCGCCGGAAGGACCCGAGGACCATCGCGCTCTGCGACACCCCGCCGGTGGCCGCCTCCCACGCGGCGGGACCGTCGGCGTCCGGGCCGAACGCGCCCGTCAGCGCCAGCCCGTGCACATAGCCGAGCGGCAGCACCGGCGGCTCCTCCTCCTCGGTGGACACCGCCACCACCACCTCGTCCACGCCCGGCGCCAGCCGCCCCGGCTCCAGGGTGAGTTCGGCGCGGCGGACCGGTTCGCCCGGCACCGAGCGGGTGGGGTGCAGCCGGACCGCGCCCTGCGGGTCCTGCGGGTTGTTGAAGAACACGAAGTGCTCGTCGTCCAGCACCCGGCCGTCGGCGCACAGGAAGGCCGAGACGTCCAGCTCGACCGGGTCGCCGCCGGCCGTGCGGCTGCGCCACGACAGCGCCAGGGTGGTCGTCGCGGGCGCGGGCCGGGCGGTCCCCGCCGCCGGCCCGCCGCCGTTCGTCCGCTCGCCCAGCCGCCCGCGCAGCCCCTGCTCCGCCAGCAGCTCCACCAGCTCGGGACCGCTCACCAGGGTCAGCGGCTTGTTGCGGATGTACTCGTAGGAGCCGGGCCCGAAGCCCGCGGTGGTCACCAGGATGCCCTTGATCGCGCCGTGGTGGCGCACCGTCGAGTCCAGGTCGCGCACCGCGGTGGGGGAGACCGTCGAACGGTAGCGCTTGGCCTGGATGACGATCCGTCCGCCGGTCACCGGATCGAGGTCCTCGGCGACCACGTCCACCCCGGCGTCGCCGCTGCGCGCCGTCGTCATCACCCGGAAGCCGCGCAGCCGGAACAGCTCGGCGATCAGCTCCTCGAACTCGATCGGGTCCATCGCGAAGAGGTCCGGGTCGTCCTCGCCGCCCTGCCCCGCCACGCTGCCGCCGACCGTCTCCGGCAGCCGGTCCGGCCGCACCTCGTCCAGCCGCTCGGGGCGTGCCGACAGCACTCCGCCCAGGCCCTGGAAGCACTCCACCGCCGCCACCCGGTCCAGTGCCAGCCCGGCGAACTCGCCCCGGTCGACCGTCACGGTGGTGAGGAACCGCTCCGCCTCCCGGCCGGTCGCCGGGTCGATGCCGCGGACGAAGCCGTTGAGCACCACCGAGGCCAGCAGCCCGTCCCCGTCCGCCCGGTAGAGCTCGGTCACCACCCGCAGCGCCGTCTGCGCCAGCACCTCGCGGTACAGCGCCTTGCGTTCGGTCGCCGGGCGGGCCACCTCGGCCTCCCGGTCGTCCGACTTCACGTACCGCACCCGGGCCGTCGCCGGGACCACGTCGGCGCCCGGCAGCTCCCAGTTCACCACCAGCTGGCGGCTGGACGCCTCCCAGGCCGCCACCAGCCGGTGCGGGAAGCCCTCCGGCCAGCCCGCCGAGGCGTACAGCACGGCGGTGAAGTACTCCTGCACCGCCTCCGCCTCGCCGGCCCGCAGCCGGCGCAGCAACTCCTCCGTCCGGGCGGCCCGTTGCTCGTCCTCCCGGCGGCACCGGGCCACCCACTCCAGGTACTGCCCGTGGTACTCGGCCAGCCGCCGCTGCCGGTCCGCCTCCGCCGCCTGCGCCGCGTACCAGTCCTGCTCGAAGCGGGCCCGGGCCTGCGCCACGTACTGCTCGTACTGCCGCCACACCCCGGGATTGCGGGCCTGCACCGGGTCCGGCGGCGGCACCTGGTAGCGGGACTGGTCCGGCATCGGCACCGGCTCGCCGAGGCGCCCCGGCTCGAACGGCGGCACCGGGCGCGGGGCCAGCAGGCTCTGCGCCCGGAACGCCGCCCCGCCCAGCCCGGCCGCCAGCAGGCCGCGCAACTCCTCCACCCGGGCGTCCAGTTCGGCCGTCCGCCGGGCCGCCTCGGCCTCCCTGGCCTGCTGGTACGCCTTCTGCGCCTCGCGCTCGGTGCGGGCCGCGGCCTTCTGCGCCTCGCGCTGCTCCCGCTCCCGCCGGCGCAGCTCGGCGGCCTCGGCGCGCCACCGGGCCTCCTCCCGGCGCTGCTCCTGTCGCTGCGCCTCCGCCCAGACCGCCAGCACCCCGTCGTTCCGCCGCCCCGCCACGTCCACCCCTTCGTTCCACCGCCGGTCCGCCGCGGCGTCCGCCTCCCGGCCGCGCCGCCGCCGCGCCGCCACAATAGAACGTGCACCGGGGGAGTGCGCAAAGGCCCTGCGACCTGCGGCGTCGACGGGGGTGAGGCGGCGTCAGGCCCGGGCGCCGGGCTCCCGCACCTCCGCGTACCAGCGCCAGCCGGTGCGCGGCGGGCGGCCCGGCAGCGCGGTGCGGCCGGTGGCCCAGAGCAGGGTCGGCCAGGGCCCGGCGCCGGGATCGGCCGGCACGTCCGGGAAGAGCCGGGCGAGGGTGCGGCGGCAGACCTCGGCGGGCGGCTCCCAGGGCAGCCCGAGCCCCTCGGCGACGTCGTGCAGGTGGACCAGCACCTCCACCAGGCTCATCGCCACGAACCCCGCCGGGTCGGCGAGCCCCCAGGGGTGGAAGGCACGGACCTCGGGCGTCCTGGTCCGCGCGACGGCGACCATCAGCCCGCCGCTCGCCTCCAGGACCTCCAGCAGGCCCTCGGGGCCGTCCTCGCGCCGGGCGAAGACGAAGCTGTTCGGGCCGCCGGGGAACGGGCGCCGGGCGAGGAAGGGGACGTAGCGGTCGCGGGGCGGGTGCTGCGGGCCGAGCTGGGCGGCGTAGGCGAGCAGGTCGTCGGCGAGGTGTTCGACGGTGCTCCAGCAGTCCCAGTCGACGGCGCCGGCCGGGCGGGACCAGTCGGCGTCGGCGGGGGCCGCGCGCAGGGTGTCCACCGCGAGGCGGAGCACGGCGGCCAGGTCGTCGGGGGTCACGGGGCCGGGCGCGGGCGTGGGGTCGGTGGTGATCATGCACGGGACCGTATCCGGTCCGCCGGACTTCGCCCAGCGATGCCCCTGGGGGTATCTCTGCTACAGTCGATGGCAGAGGGAAGATACCCCCGGGGGTAAGGGATCAGAGAAGGAGAGGCACGTGTTCTTCGTCGACACCCTGGAGATCGAGGGCCTCGGCAACCGCAGCTACCTGGCCGGCGGTCCGGGCGGAGCGGTCGTCGTCGACCCGCCGCGCGACATCGACCAGGTCATCGCCGCGGCCGCCCGCCGGGGCGTGCGCATCGCCTACGTCGCGGAGACGCACGTCCACAACGACTACGTCACCGGCGGCCTCGAACTCGCCCGGGTCACCGGCGCGCACTACCTCGTCCCCGCCGACGCCGCCGTCTCCTACCGGCGGGTGCTCGTCCACGACGGCGACGACTTCGACGTCGACCCCGCCGCCGGCCTCACCCTGCGGGCCGTCGCCACCCCCGGCCACACCCCGCACCACACCTCCTACGTGCTCGCCGAGGCGGGCCGCCCGGTCGCCGCGTTCACCGGCGGCTCGCTGCTGATCGGCACCGTCGGCCGCCCCGACCTGGTCGAACCCCGCCTCACCGAGGACCTCGCGCGCGCCCAGCACGCCTCCGCCCACCGGCTCGCCGACGGCCTCGCCGACGACGTGGCCGTGCTGCCCACCCACGGCTTCGGCAGCTTCTGCTCCGCCGGGCAGAGCGCCGGCACGGCCACCACCATCGGCGCCGAGCGGCACCGCAACGAGGCCCTGGTCAAGGACGTCGACACCTTCGTCGCCGACCTGCTCGCCGGGCTCGACGACATCCCCGCCTACTACGCCCACATGGGGCCGCTCAACGCCGCCGGCCCCGCCCCGGTCGACCTCACCCCGCCCGCCCCGGCCGACGCCGCCGAACTCGCCCGCCGCCTCGCCGCCGGCGAGTGGGTCGTCGACCTGCGCGCCCGCACCGCCTTCGCGGCCGGGCACCTCGCGGGCTCGTTCAACATCGAGGCCGAGGGGCAGCTGGCCACCTACCTCGCGTGGCTGATCCCGTGGGGCAAGCCGGTCACCCTGCTCGCCGGGAGCCCCGAGCAGCTCGCCGCCGCGCAGCGCGAACTCGCCCGGGTCGGCATCGACCGCCCCGGCGCGGCCGCCACCGGCGGTCCGGAGAACTGGCTGCTGCCCGGCGAACGGCCGCGCGCCTTCCGCCGCGCCACCTTCGCCGACCTCGCCGCCGCGCTCGCGGCCGGCGACGGCGGCCCGGCCCCGGTCGTCCTCGACGTGCGCCGCGCCGCCGAACGCGCCGCCGCCCACCTCGACGGCACCCACCACATCCCGCTGCACCAGCTCCACCGCCGCAGCACCGAACTGCCGGACGGCCCCGTCTGGGTCCACTGCGCCGGCGGCATGCGGGCCGCCATCGCCGCCTCCCTGCTGGACGCGGCCGGGCGCGAGGTGATCGCCGTCGACGACGCCTTCACCTCCGCCCCCGAGGCCGGCCTCACCGTCGTGACCGGCTGACCTCCCCCCGGCACCGTCCCCAGCAGGAGCACCACCATGCACCACCACTCCTTCCCGTCCGCCCCGATCCATGCGCTCTGTATACGCACCGCCCCGGCAGTGTCCGATGCACCCGGTGCCCGCGGGCATGTCGCCGGGGTCCGGGGCCTGGGCGCGGGTGCGCCCGGCGAACCGCCCCGCCCGGCCCTGCGGGTGACCGCGGCCGCCGCACTCCCCGGGGCGGTCCGATGACCACGCTGCTGCTGGCGCTCGCCGCCGGGGCGGTGGTCGGGCTGGTGCTCGGCGGGCTCGGCGGCGGTGGCGGCATCCTCGCCGTCCCCGCGCTGATCTACCTGCTCGGGCTCTCCCCGGCCGAAGCCAGCACCGCCGCCCTGCTGATCGTCCTCGCCACCTCGATCTCCGCGATCGTCGCCCACACCAGGGCCGGCACCATCCGCTGGCGCACCGCCCTCGCCTTCGCCGCCGCCGGGCTGCTCCCCGCCGCCCTCGCCGGCGCGGCCGCCGCCAGGCTGCCGCAGAGCGTGCTGACCGGCGCCTTCGCGCTGGTCGCCGCGCTCGCCGCGGTGCGGATGCTGCGCCCGGCCCGTCCGGCCCCGGCCGACGGACCGGCGCCCGGCGCCCGCCCCGGGCGGGCGGCCGCCTCCGGGGCCGGGCTCGGCGCCCTGACCGGCCTGCTCGGCGTCGGCGGCGGCTTCCTGGCGGTGCCGGCCCTGGTCGGCGCGGTCGGGCTGACCATGGAGGCCGCCGTCGGCACCAGCCTCCCGGTGATCGCCGTCAACGCCTCGGCCTCGCTGGTCACCCGGGGCGGCGGCGCGGCCGGACTCGACTGGGCGGTGATCGCCCCGTTCACCGCCGCCGCCGTCCTCGGCGCCTGGGACGGCAAGCGGCTCGCCGCCCGCCTCTCCGGGGCCGTCCTCCAGCGGATCTTCGCCGTGCTGCTGCTCGGCGTCGCCGCGGTGATGGGCGCCGACGCCCTGCTCTGACCCCTTTCCCCTTCCCTTTCCCCTCTCGCAAGGAGACCCCATGGCCACGCTCACCGAGATCACCCCGGCCCAGGCGCACCCGCGCCTCGCCGCGCTCACCGTCGTCGACGTCCGCAGCGCGGGCGAGTACGCCGCCGGACACGTCCCCGGCGCCCTGAACATCCCGCTCGACCAGCTCGACCGGGCCCTCCCGGCGCTGCGCACCGTCGCCGCGCGCGGCGAGCTGCTCATCGTCTGCGCCTCCGGCAACCGCTCGGGCCGGGCCTGCGAGTCGCTGGCCGCGGCCGGCATCCCGGCCGCCACCCTGGTCGGCGGCACCAGTGCCTGGGCGGCCGCCGGGCACGAGGTCGAGCGCCCCGAGGGCGCCCCGGCGCGGGCGCCGTGGGCGATGGACCGGCAGGTCCGCTTCGCGGCCGGCGGCCTGGTCGTGGCCGGCCTGCTCGTCGACCGCGTCCGGCCCGGCACCCGCTGGGTCTCGGCGGCGGTCGGCGCGGGCCTGGTCTTCTCGGCGGCGACCAACACCTGCGCGATGGGCAACATGCTGTCCCGCCTCCCGTTCAACCGCCCCCGCCCCGGCCAGGTCCCGGACCTCGACGCCACCCTCGCCGCCCTCACCGGCGCCCGCTGACCTCCCGCCCCGTCGCCCGTCCGGGAGCCGGCATCCGGCTTCCGGGCGGGCGACGGGGCCCGGTCAGTGCCCGCCGGGCCGGTTGCGCGACCGGTACTGCCAGTGGGCGCTCACCCGGTGGTCGTGCTCGAACCCGGGGCCGAGCGGTCCGACCCGGGCGTAGGCGTCCTCGGTGCGCGGATCGTCCCGCCGCGCGAGCGCGTAGGCGGCCTCCAGCCGCAGCGTCCGGTGCTCCTCGTCCAGCAGTGCGGCGAGGGCCTCGGTCACCGCGGCCGTCCGGTCGCCCGACCCGGCGAGGGTGGCGGCCGCGCGGGCCCGCACGGCGAGGTCCGAATCCCGGAGCAGGCGCAGCAGTGCCTCCCGGACGTCCGGCGCGAACACGCCCGGTGTCTCCAGGGCGTCGGCGACGGAGGCCCGCACGGCACCGTCCGGGTCGTCGGCCAGGACGAGCAGTGCGGCGGTGGCGGCCTCGCCCGGTCCGGTCAGCTCCGGGCTCAGCAGGTACGGGACCTCGCGGCGGACCCGGGGATCCGGGTGGCCGGCGTGGCGCAGGCCGAGGGTCTCCCCGGCGGGGTGGCGGCGGCCGAGGAGGGCCGCGAGGACCCTGCCGAGCACCCGGCCGTCGGGTTCGTCGAACGCCCAGGCCGCCAGCATCCCGACGTCCCGCGTGCTGTCGGAGCCGTCCATGACGGCGCCGGCCAGGAGGACGCGGTGCCACAGGACCTCGGCGAGGAACAGACGGCGGACGGGATCGGGGTGGTGCCGCAACGACGCGAGCTCGGACCGGGCCCGTTCGCTCCGGCGACCCGCGAGGGCGTGCGCGGCGGTGAACCACGCGTCGTCGTCGTCCGGGCGGCGGATCCCGCGCGCCACCACCTCCGCGACGGGCGGGAGGACGCCGAACCGCTGCTCCAGGAGAGTGAGGACGCTGCCGTGGCCGGCCCGGACGGCATGCCTGCCCGGCGCGACCTCCTCGGCCTGCACGTGGTCGCCGTCCCGCATCCGCCGCCGTACGGCCGGTCCGTCGGCCCCGGTGCGGCGGCGCAGCTCCTCCTCCTCGCCGGTCTCGTACCGGCGCCGGGCGAGGTCGAGCAGGCGCTGCCGCGCCGGGGCGGGGATCCGCAGGGCGGGGTCCTTGCCGAGCACGGCCTCGACCAGGGCCGGTGAGCCGAGGTCGACGGCCCGCAGCAGCGGCGTGGTGCCGTCCGGCAGCTCGCGGTCGGGGTCGGCGCCGGGGTCGGCGTCGGTCAGCGCCTCGGCCGTCGCGTGGTCGAACCCCGCCACCGCGAGGCAGAGCAGGGGCAGCCCGTCGGGCCCGCGGGTGTCCGGATCGGCGCCCTCCTCCAGGCAGGCCCGCACCGCGGCGGCGTTCCGCGCGATGACGGCCGCCACCAGCCGCCGCTCCGCCATCAGCCGCCGCTCCGCCGCCCGCTGTTCCCCCGCCACGAACCCCCCTGGTGGACCGTCGGGCGGAAGGGTAGCGCGGCGGCGATCGGTCGTGCCCGGCATTTTCCCGGCCGTCGGTGAC
The DNA here is from genome assembly GCF_042884635.1 of Kitasatospora sp. NPDC058115. Lineage (NCBI taxonomy): Bacteria > Bacillati > Actinomycetota > Actinomycetes > Kitasatosporales > Streptomycetaceae > Kitasatospora > Kitasatospora sp. NPDC058115. The sequence continues at coordinate 74,974 of NZ_JBHVTL010000002.1, read as the reverse complement.
CGGAGGTAGCCTCGGGGGCTCGGACCGGTGTGCGGCGGGGTGAGGTGCGGGTGAGCGTGTCGGGCGGATGGGTCTCCACCGGGCTGGGGTGGCGCGACGGGCGGGCGGTGCTGAGCGCGGTGCACGGGCGCCGGGTGCACGAGCGCGAGGTGCTGCCGGGGGTCGAGGTCGGCTGGCTGCTCGGCGGGCCGCGCCGGTGCACCGGGGCCTGGCTGGCGGGCCAGGACGAGCGCACGCCCTGCCCGCACCACGCCGTGATCGCGCCGGACGGCGCCGCCGTGCAGTGCGCGTCCTGCCAGAGCGTGGACCGGGGGCTGGCGCTGGCCCGGGACCAGATCCTCGACGACGGCCGCACCTACCGGCTCTACCTTGCCTGGTTCGGCGAGGGGCTGCTCAAGGTCGGCCTCACCGCCGAGCAGCGCGGCACCAGCCGGCTGCTCGAACAGGGCGCGCTGGCCTGGACGTTCGCCGCCCGGGGCGCGCTGCCCGCCGTCCGGCGGGCCGAACTGACCGTGGCCGCCTCCGGGTTGGCCCGGGAGCGGTTCAAGAGCCGGGTGAAGGTGGACCACTGGTGGGAGCACGGCGACGCGGACCACCGCCGCGCGCTGCTCACCGACGCGCGGGCCCGGGCGCACGAACTGCTGTGCGGACACGGGGTGGAGCTGCTGGCGGACCACCCGGTCACCGACCACGTCGGGGTCTTCGGGCTGACCGAGGGCGCCCCCGCCGTCTACCGGGCGGTCGAGGCTCTCGCGGACGGCGCGGTGCTGGCCGGGCGGCTGCGCCCGCCGATCGGCCGGCACCTGCTGCTCGACCAGCCGGACGGCGGCGCGCCACTGCTGCTGGACACCCGGCTGCTGACCGGCTGGACGCTGGCCCCGGCGGCCGGGCGGCCGTCCGCGGGGCTGGCGCTGAGCGAGCGGGTCCGCCCGGCCGAGCCGGACACCCAGGAGGCGCTGTTCTGACCCGGCGGGCCACCGGCGGCAGTTGCATATAAAAACCAGCACCCCTAGGCTCGGGCCTGCCTGGTTTCACTTTGCTACCGCAGCTTCGCCACCGTCCCGCGCGAGAGGCCCGCCATGATCCCCGCCCACGAGACCTTCGACGCCACCTTCCCCTACCGCCCGCACTTCAGCACCGCCCCCGGCTTCCCGATGCACTACGTCGACGAGGGCGCCGGCCCGGTCGTCCTCTGCCTGCACGGCGAGCCCACCTGGGGCTACCTCTTCCGGGACCTCGTGCGCCGCCTCGCGCCCACCCACCGGGTCGTCGTCCCCGACCACATGGGCTTCGGCAAGAGCGCCACGCCCGCCGGGCGCGACTACCGGCTGCAGGACCACGTCGACAACCTGGAGGCGCTCGTCCTGGACCTCGGGCTGCGGGCGGTCACCCTCGTCGGCCACGACTTCGGCGGTCCGGTCGGCATGGGCCTCGCGGCCCGCCGGCCCGGGTTGATCGCCCGGGTGGTCGGTGTCAACGGCCCCACCCCGTTCGGGCAGCCCGGCCTCGGCGACGCGCTGGCCGCCAACGCCGCCGACTCCCCGTGGTTCCGCTGGACCGCCCGGGCGCACGCCGACGGCACGCTGGAGGCGGTGCTCGGCGCCCTGGACGTCACCGTGCTCAGCATGCTCAGGCTGAACGGCTTCGAGAACCCCGCCCTCGCCACCGACACCTGGCTGCGCGCGTACGGCGCCCCGTTCCCGACCCCGGCCGAGAGCGTGGGCGCGATCGGCTGGGTGAAGGGCTTCGCCACCGGCGCGCACCGCTTCGAGGAGCCGGACGCGGCGGCCCGCGCCGCGCTGGCGGCCGTCCCGGCGCTGGCGCTGTGGGGGACCGCGGACCGGACGCTGAACGCCCGGCACTTCCTGCCGCTGTTCCGGGAGGCCTTCCCGGACGGCCGGGTGGTCGAACTGCCGGGCGCCGGCCACTACAGCCCGGAGGACGCCCCGGACGCGGTCGCCGACCACCTCCTGCGCTTCCTCGCGGAGACGGACGGCGCGGTCGGGCGCTGAACCGCGGGGCGGTCAGGCGAGCTTGCCGCGCAGCACGCCCGGCCCGGAGCGGCCCCGCCGTGAGACCGGGGGGCGCGAGGGCCGGACGTCGGCGCGCGGTGCGGCGGGCTCCTCGGCGGCCGTCCTGGCGCTCGCCGCCCGGGCGGCCGCCAGCGCCACCCGCGCCAGCAGCGGATCCTCCCGGACCCCGGCCGCGCGCTTCGCCGTCTGGCACCCCGTGCACCAGATCGGCGAGGCGGGCCCGTCGGGGTACGCCATCGCCTCCGGCGGCAGGTAGTGGCTACCGCACTCGACGCACTCGAAGACCAGCCTCATCCGACGATCACCGTTCCGGATCCGTGGCACCGACGGCACGGTGACCAGTAGACGTGGATCCTGGGCACCATGCTCCCTTCCTCGTCCCGTTCGACCGTGGCTTCGGTCTTCTGGGTCCCCCCGGACCCGCCGCAACCGGAGCAGGACTGGACCTCGGGCATATGCACACTCCTTCGCGGCGGGGACCACGGTAGCGCGAAACCCGACCGGTCAGCACCGGACCTGACGAACAGTCGAAGAAGCGGGGCGCGTGTCGGCGCGCCGCACGCCGCGTGCGAACGTTCGATGGCGCCCCCTGGTGCGGTGCGCGCCCCTGTGCGCGCCCCAGGTCAGCAGGCCACCGTCCGGAAGCCGCAGTTGCCGCTGGTGGAGTCCGGGGTGTTGCCGGTGCGCGCGGCCACCCGGTAGCGGTTGCAGTAGGAGTCGTGGCACAGGTACGAGCCGCCCCGCAGCACCCGCCGGTCCCCGTCGCCGCTCCCGCCCGCGCCCCCGCCGTCCCCGTCGCCCCCGCCGCCCCCGTCGGTCCCGTCGGCCCCGGGCCCGCGCGGGTCGAAGCGCGGCGAGCGGGCGTAGTAACCGGGGTCGAAGCGGTCGGCGCACCACTCCCAGACGTTCCCGGCCACGTCCACCAGGCCGAAGCCGTTCGGCGGGTACGTGCCGACCGGCGCGGTCGCGAACCAGCCGTCCTCGCCGGTCGGCAGGTCGGGGAAACGGCCCTGCCAGATCCGGCAGCGGTGCGCGCCGTCCGGGCGCAGCTCGTCGCCCCAGGGGTAGCGGCGCCCGGCCAGCGGGCCCCGGGCGGCGTACTCCCACTCGGCCTCGGTGGGCAGCCGGCTCCCGGCCCAGCGGCAGTAGGCGAGCGCGTCGCGGTGGCTGACGTGCACCACGGGGTGGTCCTGGAGGTCCCCGGCGTCGCCGAGCGGGCCGTAGGGGTGGCGCCAGTCGGCGCCGCGCACCTCCACCCACCAGGGCGCGGCGGGGGAGCGGCCGAGCACATCGGCGGGGTCGGCGAGGACGAACAGGTGGAAGACGGCGGAGGAACCGGCCCGTTCGGCGTCGGTGCGGTGGCCGGTGGCCTCGACGAAGACGGCGAACCGGGCGGTGGTGACCGGCTCGGTGTCGATGCTGAACGGCGCCAGCTCCACCTCGTGCACGGGCGTCTCGCCGTCCGCCGGACAGCCCTCCCCGAAGGCGTCCCCCATCGCGAACACCCCGCCGGGCAGCGCCGTCCGGGGGTGCCCGGGCCGCCGCGCCGCCGTCCCGGGCGGCGGCAGCGGGACGGGCCCGGCCCCGGCCGGGGCGGACGGCAGGCAGCAGGCGCGGGCGGCGCGGGGTTGACTCATGGGCCCAAGCTATAGCACTTTGCACCTAGGTGAGAATGCACCTAGCAAGCATCCGAGGCGCCGGCGGGAGCCGGGGAAGAGGGCATCCGGTGAAGTTCGACCACGTCCTGCTGGGCCTGCTGGCCCTCCATCCGCGCAGCGGCTGGGACCTCAAGGAGTGGCTCGCGGGGGAGGGGCAGTTCGTCCGCTCCAACGCCCACCCCAGCCAGATCTACCGGCTGCTCAAGCGGATGGCCGAGCAGGGCTGGGTGGTCTACGAGACCGACCCGCGCGACGGGCGCCCGGACGCCAAGGTCTACCGGCTGACCGACGCCGGGCGGGCCGAGCTGATCCGCGAGGCCCGCTCCCCGTACCGGCCGACCAGCCGCTTCCAGGACCCGGACTTCATGGCCCGGTTCTACTGCTCCGCCCAGCTCGCACCGGAGCAGCTGCTCCCGCTGGTCGACACCGAGCTCGCCTACCGCCGCCGCCAGGTGGCGGTCATGCGCCCCCGGGACCGCACACTGGCCCTCCCCGAGGGCACGCCGGAGGCCGACGCCCGGCGGCTGCGGATGATCCGCGAGCTCACCCACGCCTACGGCACCTCCGCCGTCGACGCATGGCTCGACTGGCTGGAGCACGTCCGCCGGCTGCTCGCCGACGGAACCGTCCCCACCGCCAACCCCGCCCCCGCCACCGCCCCCGAGGAGACGCCCCGGTGAAAGCCGTCCTGGTCATGTTCGACAGCCTCAACCGGCGGTTCCTGCCGCCCTACGGCTGCGACTGGACCGTCGCCCCGAACTTCGCCCGCCTCGCCGCCCGCGCCGCGACCTTCGACAACTGCTACGGCGGCTCCATGCCCTGCATGCCGGCCCGCCGCGAGATGCACACCGGCCGCTACAACTTCCTGCACCGCTCCTGGGGCCCGCTGGAGCCCTTCGACGACTCCGTCCCGGACCTGCTGAGCAAGGCGGGCGTCTACACCCACCTGGTCACCGACCACCAGCACTACTGGGAGGACGGCGGCGCCACCTACCACAACCGCTACGACAGCTACGAGTTCTTCCGCGGCCAGGAGGGCGACAAGTGGAAGGGCCACGTCGCCGACCCGGACGTCCCCGCGACGCTCTCCTGGCGCGAGGGCCCGGCCTGGCGCCAGGACTGGGTCAACCGCCAGTACCTGGCCGACGTCGCCGACCACCCGCAGACCCGCACCTTCGACGCCGGCCTGGAGTTCATCGCCACCAACCGCGAGCAGGACCGCTGGTTCCTGCAGATCGAGTGCTTCGACCCGCACGAGCCGTTCTACTCCTACGCCGAGCACAAGAAGCATTACCCGCACGACTGGGACGGCCCGCACTTCGACTGGCCCGACTACAAGCGCGTCACCGAGAGCCCGGAGGCCGTCGAGCACGCCCGCAACGAGTACGCCGCGCTGCTCACCATGTGCGACGACTCGCTCGGCCGCGTCCTGGACGCCTTCGACGAGCACGGCCTGTGGGACGACACCCTGCTGATCGTCTGCACCGACCACGGCCTGCTGCTCGGCGAGCGCGGCTGGTGGGGCAAGAACGTCCAGCCCTGGTACGACGAGAACATCCACACCCCGCTGTTCGTCTGGGACCCGCGCAGCCGGGCCACCGGACGGCGCGCCTCCCTCGTCCAGACCGTCGACCTCGGGCCGACCCTGCTGGAGTACTTCGACGTCCCGCGTACCCCCGACATGCAGGGCCGCCCGCTGGCCGGCACGGTCGCCCACGACACCCCGGTCCGCCGGCACGGCCTGTTCGGCGTCTTCGGCGGTCACGTCAGCATCACCGACGGCCGCCACGTCTACATGCGCGCCTGCAAGGACCCGTCCAACCGGCCGCTGTACGAGCACACCCTGATGCCCACCCACATGCGGGGCCACTTCACCCCGCGGGAGCTGGCCGGCGCCACCCTGGCCGAGCCGCTGCCGTTCACCAAGGGCGTGCCCGTGCTGCGGATGCCGGCCGACTCCTGGGGCAACCCGTACGCCTTCGGCACCCTGCTCTTCGACCTGGAGACCGACCCGGGGCAGGAGAACCCGCTGGTCGACGACGCGCTGGAACTGCGGATGGCCACCCTGCTCACCGAGGCGCTGCGGGAGGGCGACGCGCCCGCCGACCAGTTCGAACGGCTCGGCCTGCCCGCCGAGGGGCCGGTCACCGCCGGGCACCTGCTGGCCCGCGCCCAGCGGCCGCAGGCGCTCGCCGCCGCCGAGCCGCTGCCGAACGCCGAGGACTTCGCCGAGGCCCCGCTCTCGGTGCACACCCCGCTGCGCGCCCTGCTGGCCCACGAGGGCGCGCGCGGGGCCGTCCTGGACCGGCTGCCGATGCTGGCCAACCCCGGCCTGCAGGCGATGCTCGGCGGGCTCTCCCCGTTCCGGCTCGCCGCCATGGGGCCGTCCGTGCGTCCCGCGGACCTGCACGCCCTCGCCGCCACCCTGGCCGCGCTGCCGGCCGAGGCGTAGCCGCGCACGCCGACGGCGCCCCTCCCCGGCCGGGGAGGGGCGCCGTCGGCGCGGCGTCAGCCCAGCGAGCTGCGCAGGAACTCGCGGTTCATCGCGGCGATGCTCGGCAGCGGGATGCCCTTGGGGCAGGCCGTCGCGCACTCGCCGGTGTTGGTGCAGCCGCCGAAGCCCTCGGCGTCCATCGTGGCCACCATGTCGCGCACCCGGGACCTCCGCTCCGGCGCGCCCTGCGGCAGCACGTTGAGGTGGACCACCTTGGCGGAGGTGAAGAGCATCGCCGACCCGTTCGGGCAGGCCGCCACGCACGCCCCGCAGCCGATGCACTCGGCGTGCTCGAACGCGGTGTCGGCGGCCTCCTTGGGGACGGGCGTGGCGTGCGCCTCGGGGGCGCTGCCGGTCGGGGCGGTGATGTAGCCGCCCGCGCCGATGATCCGGTCGAAGGCGGAACGGTCCACCACCAGGTCCTTGACCACCGGGAAGGCCGCCGCCCGCCACGGCTCGACGTCGATGGTGTCGCCGTCCCGGAAGTGCCGCATGTGCAGCTGGCAGGTGGTGGTCCGCTCGGGGCCGTGCGCCTGGCCGTTGATGACCATGCCGCAGGCGCCGCAGATGCCCTCGCGGCAGTCGTGGTCGAAGGCGACGGGGGTGTCGCCCCGGGTGATCAGCTCCTCGTTGAGGGTGTCCAGCATCTCCAGGAAGGACATGTCCGGGCTGATCCCGCTGACCTGGTAGGTGGTCATCGAGCCGGGCGTGTCGGGGCCCGCCTGGCGCCAGATCCGAAGGGTGAGGTTCACGCGTAGCTCCGCTGGGTGGGGTGGACGTACTCGAAGTCGAGGTGCTCGCGGTGCAGCACCGGTGCCTGCCCGGTGGCGGTGAACTCCCAGGCGGCGGCGTAGGAGAACTCCTCGTCGCGCCGGGCGGCCTCGCCGTCGGCCGTCTGGCTCTCGGTGCGGAAGTGGCCGCCGCAGGACTCGGCGCGGTGCAGCGCGTCCAGGCACATCAGCTCGGCCAGCTCGAAGTAGTCGACGAGCCGGTTGGCCTTCTCCAGCGACTGGTTGAGCTCCTGGCCGGTGCCGGGCACCTTGATCCGGCGCCAGAACTCGTCCCGCAGCTTCGGGATCCGCTCCAGCGCGCGGCGCAGCCCGGCCTCGTCGCGGGCCATGCCGCACTCGTCCCAGAGCAGCTCGCCCAGCTCGCGGTGGAAGGAGTCGGGCGTGCGGTCGCCGTCCACGGCGAGGATGAGGTTGAGCCGGTCGGCGACCTCGGCCTCCGCCGCGGCGATCTCCTCGTGGCCGGCCGGGACGGCGGGCAGCTTCTCGCGGGCCAGGTAGTCGTTGAGCACCGGCGGCAGCACGAAGTAGCCGTCGGCCAGGCCCTGCATGAGCGCGCTGGCACCGAGCCGGTTGGCGCCGTGGTCGGAGAAGTTGGCCTCGCCGATCGCGAACAGGCCCGGGATCGTGGTCTGCAGGTCGTAGTCGACCCAGAGCCCGCCCATCGTGTAGTGGATCGCCGGGAAGATCCGCATCGGCACCCGGTACGGGTCCTCGGCGGTGATCCGCTCGTACATCTCGAACAGGTTGCCGTACTTGGCCTCCACCGCGTCCCGCCCCAGCCGGCGGATGGCGTCGGCGAAGTCCAGGTAGACGCCCTGCCCGCCGGGGCCGACGCCGCGGCCCTCGTCGCAGACGTTCTTGGCGGCCCGGGAGGCGATGTCGCGCGGCACCAGGTTGCCGAAGGCCGGGTAGATCCGCTCCAGGTAGTAGTCCCGCTCCTCCTCGGGGATCTCGGCCGCCGGCCGGGTGTCGCCCTTGGCCCTGGGCACCCAGATCCGGCCGTCGTTGCGCAGCGACTCGCTCATCAGGGTGAGCTTGGACTGGTGGTCGCCGGAGCGCGGGATGCACGTCGGGTGGATCTGGGTGAAGCACGGGTTGGCGAAGTACGCGCCGCGCCGGTGCGCCCGCCAGATCGCGGTGGCGTTGGAGTTCTTGGCGTTGGTGGAGAGGTAGAAGACGTTGCCGTAGCCGCCGGAGGCCAGCACCACGGCGTCGGCGGTGTGGCTGGTGATCTCGCCGGTGACCAGGTCCCGGGCGACGATGCCGCGCGCCCGGCCGTCGACCACCAGCAGGTCCAGCATCTCGGTGCGGGCGTGCATCTCCACGTTCCCGGCGGCGATCTGCCGCGACAGCGCCTGGTAGGCGCCGAGCAGCAGCTGCTGGCCGGTCTGGCCGCGGGCGTAGAACGTCCGGGAGACCTGCACCCCGCCGAACGAGCGGGTGTCCAGCAGACCGCCGTACTCACGGGCGAACGGCACGCCCTGCGCCACGCACTGGTCGATGATCTCCACCGACACCTGGGCCAGGCGGTGGACGTTGGACTCGCGGGCGCGGAAGTCGCCGCCCTTGACCGTGTCGTAGAACAGCCGCCGGACCGAGTCGCCGTCGTTGCGGTAGTTCTTGGCGGCGTTGATGCCGCCCTGGGCGGCGATCGAGTGGGCCCGCCGGGGGGAGTCCTGGAAGCAGAACTGGACGACGTGGTACCCCTGCTCGGCCAGCGTGGCGCCGGCCGCGCCGCCCGCCAGGCCGGTGCCGACCACAATGACCGTGTGCTTGCGCCGGTTCGCCGGGTTGACCAGCTTGGCCTCGAAGCGCCGCTGGTCCCAGCGCTGCTCGATCGGCCCCTCGGGGGCGCGGGTGTCGGCGATCGGGTCGCCGACGGTGTAGTCCGGGTACTCGCTCAACTCACCACTCCGGTCATCACGGCCACGGGGACGGACAGGAAGCCCGCGGTCAGCAGCAGCGCCAGGCCGTTGGCGGTGAGCTTCAGCGCGCGGTCACGGCGGGCGTTGTTGGCGCCGAGGGTCTGCGCCGCGCTCCAGAAGCCGTGCCGGATGTGCAGGCCGACGGCGAGCATCGCGACGATGTAGATCACGCAGGAGTACCAGTTCCCGAAGGACGCCACGATGTTCTGGTACACCCGGCCGTGCTCGGCGTTGGGGTTCACGGTCAGCGTGGTGAGGTCCAGGATGTGCCAGACGATGAACAGCGCCAGGATCACCCCGCCCCAGCGCATCGTCCGGGTCGCGTAGCTCGCCCGCCGCCGCTGGTGGGCGTACTTGCTCGGCCGGGCGGCGAGGTCGCGCCGGCTCAGCTGGTACGCGGCGACCCCGTGCAGCACGACGGCGGCCAGCAGGCCCGCCCGGGCGATCCACAGGAACCACTCGTGCCCGAGGAAGGGCTGCCCGAGGGTGCGCAGCCAGGCCGCGTAGCCGTTGATGTCGTCCGGCCCGAAGAAGACCTTGAGGTTGCCCAGCATGTGGGCGACCAGGTACAGCAGCATGACCAGTCCGCTGACGGCCATGACCGCCTTCTTGCCGACGGTCGACCGCCACAGGGTCCCCAGGGTGGACGGGTGCCGGGCCGTCCGAGTCGCGGTTGTCATGGCGACAACGGTAAGGAGGCGGGCTACGGTGCGTCCAAGACATGATGCGGCTGGTCACCATAGGCGCTTCCTATCGGTGCGGCCTATCCTGGCAGGGTGCAGCTCCAGCAACTCCGCTACTTCGTGGCCGTCGCCGAGACCCGCCACTTCACCCGCGCGGCGGAGGCGGCCCATGTCGCCCAGCCGTCACTCTCGCAACAGATCCGGGCGCTGGAGCGGGAGTTGGGCGCCGAGCTGTTCCACCGCACCCGCGGCAACATCGCGCTGACCGATGCCGGGGACGCCCTGCTGCCGCTCGCCCGGCGCATCCTCGCCGACACCGAGAGCGCCCGCCTGGCCGTCCAGGAGACCGTGCAGCTGCGCCGCGGCCGGGTACGGCTCGGTGCGCCGCCGAGCCTGTGCACCAGCCTGGTGCCGGACGTGCTGCGGGTGTTCCGGGACCGCTACCCGGGCGTGGCGCTGATGGTGCGCGAGGGCGGCTCGCGGGACCTGGTGCGCTCCCTGGTGGCGGGGGAGCTGGACCTCGCGCTGATCATCACCCCGCCGCGCGGGGAGGAGGAGCCGGCGCTGGCCGTCACCGAGCTGCTGCACGAGGACCTGGTGCTGGTCTCGGCGGAGCGCCGGGCCCGGCGCACGGTGCGGGTGGCCGAGCTGCGCGGATGGCCGCTGGTGATGTTCCGGGAGGGCTACGACGTGCGCGAGGCCACCCTCGCGGCCTGCCGGGAGGCCGGCTTCGAGCCGGAGTTCGCCGTCGAGGGCGGGGAGATGGACGCCGTGCTCGGCTTCGTCCGGGCCGGGCTCGGGCCGGCCGTGCTGCCGGGCATGGTCGCGCACCGCTCGGGCCTGGCGGTGACCCCGTTCGCCGGCCGCGGCCTGGGCCGCACCATCGCCGTCGCGCACGGCCACGAGGTGCCGCCCACCCGGGCCGCCGAGGCGCTGCGGGCGACCCTGCTGGCCCATCTGCACGATGCCGCACGGGACGGCGAACTCCCGCCGGGGACCGAGCTGTTGCTCTAGGCGCCGGGGCCCGGGGCGCGTGCTGCGCCGCGGGCCCCGGCGGGCGTGCGGTCAGCTGGGCAGCACGGCCTCGATCGCGGCGATCACCTCGTCCGCCTCCGGCTCGGTGCGCGGCCGGATCCGGGCGGTCACGGTGCCGTCGGGGCCGATGACGAACTTCTCGAAGTTCCAGGCCACGTCCCCGGCCTGGCCCTCGGCGTCGGCCGTCCCGGTCAGCCGCGCGTAGAGCGGGTGGCGGTCCTCGCCGTTCACGTCGGTCTTCTCGAACAGCGGGAAGGTCACGCCGTAGGTGGTGGAGCAGAAGGTCTGGATCTCCTCCGCGCTGCCCGGCTCCTGCCCGGCGAACTGGTTGGAGGGGAAGCCCAGCACGGTGAAGCCGCGGCTCGCGTAGCGCTCCTGGAGCCGCTCCAGGCCGGCGTACTGCGGGGTCAGGCCGCACCGGGAGGCGACGTTGACGATCAGCAGCGCCTTCCCCTTGTAGTCGGCCAGCGAGGCGGCCTCGCCGGACAGCGTGCGCAGCGGGATGTCGTACAGGCTCACGGTGGGGTGCCCCTTCGGAGGAGGTCGTCGTCGGTGGTGCGGTGCGGCGGGCGGGCCCGCGCGGGTACGGTATCCCGTCCGGCCCGCCCACCTGCTCAACCGCGCCCGGACGCCGGGTGTTCCGGTCCGCGGCCGGGCCCGGGGTCCGGGCGCCGCGGCGTCGACCGTTCCAGGGCGGCTATCTGCTCGGTGACGACGGAGAAGTCGGCGCTCAGCCACCGCTCGGGCCGCATCCGCACGGTGATGTCCGCCGTCAGCTGCTCGGCGGTGGCCACCAGGTAGGCGGCGGCCGTGGCGGGCGGCAGGTAGCGGTGGGCCAGTGCGGCGCGCTCGTCCGGGTCGACGTGGTCCTCGATCGCGACCACCGGTCCCGCCACGCTCACGTACCGGCAGGGCGGCTCCTCCTGCTGGGCGCAGAGCGTGAACCGGCCGGCCGCCCGGATCCGGCGCGCCTTGGCGGATTCCCGCCCGGTCAGTACGGTGATCAGTCCGCCGGGGCGGTAGGAGTACCAGATCGGCACGGTCAGCGGGGCCTGGCCGGCCTCCGCGCCGGCGACGGACAGGACGCCGACGTGCACGGCGGCCAGGAAGCGTTCGCACTGGGAACGGGTCATCGCGAAGGACACGGTGGGCCTCCCGGGTGGGAAAGGCCCGCGCGCGGCCGTCGCGCGCGGGCGGTTCTTGGTACGTACCCGTACCGCCTGCGGCCGGAACGCCCGGAGGTGCCGGGGCGGGCGCGGGGCGGCGGGCGGGCGCGGGTCGACCGGCTGCTCGACGGGCGAACGTGCGTACCCGCAGGAGGCCGGGATTCCGGCCCGGAAGCGCCCCCCTTGTGTCGCTCGCGTGAAGGGTCGGTGTGCGAGGTTGGCCGGCTCCGGGGTGCTGGGTACCGTCGGTGGCACGCCGGACCCGTCATGGTTGCCATGTTCAACACCGGGTCACGGCAAGGGGGTTCGGGACCGTCGGGGGAGCGGGGGAGCTCCGGCCGCCGGGTTCCGGGCAGCACGCCCGCCGCGCCGGCCGGCCCGTCCCGCGCGTCCCAGCCGCCATCGCAGCACCGCAGTCACCAGCAGCAACGCACCCCGCAGCAACGCACCCGCAGCGATGCGCCGCCCGCGGCGCGCCGCCGCGCCGGGTGCGCGGAAGGAACCTCCCGATGCCTCGACGCCGTGCCCTGCCCGCCTGCCCCGCCGCTTCCGCTCCCGCCACCGCGTCCGCCGCTCCCCACCCCGTGCGCATCGTCCCCCTGCCCGCCGTCCCCCTGCCCGCCGTCCCCGTGCCCGCCGTCCGCGTCTGCGCCGCCCGCGCCGACTCCCCGGCGGTGCGCCGGTGAACGGCCTGCCCCGCCCGCGCAAGCGCCCGCCCGCCGCGCCGCGCCACAGCGCCCCGCCCGGTCGCGCCCGCCCCCGCCGCACGCTGCGCCACGCCTCCCCGGCCGCCGTCCTGCGCGCCGTGCCCTGGCGCCACGACCTGCCCGCCTCGCTGGTGGTCTTCCTGGTCGCGCTCCCGCTCTGCGTCGGCGTCGCCGTCGCCTCCGGGGTGCCCGCCGAACTCGGCCTGGTCACCGGCATCGTCGGCGGCCTGCTGGTCGGCGCGCTGCCCGGCAGCAGCCTCCAGGTCAGCGGCCCGGCCGCCGGTCTGACCGTCCTCGTCCACGAGGCCGTCCAGGAGTACGGCGCGGGCGCCCTCGGTGTCCTCGTCCTGCTCACCGGACTGCTCCAACTCGCCATGGGAGCCCTGCGGTTGGGCCGATGGTTCCGCGCGATGTCGGCCTCCGTGGTGCACGGCATGCTGGCCGGCATCGGCCTGACGCTGCTGCTCGGCCAGCTGTACGCGCTCGCCGACCGCCGTGCCCCCGGGACGGGGCCGGAGAAGATCGCCGGCCTGCCCGTGCTGCTGCGCGACGCCGTCACCGGGGCCGCCACGCCCGCGGCGGTGGCGCTCGGCACGGCCACCCTGCTCGTGCTGGTGGCCTGGACGTACCTGCCGCCGCGTCTCGCCCGCGCCCTGCCCGGCCCGCTCGGCGCCGTCGGCCTGGCCGCCGCCGTCACCGCCGTCGCCGACCTGCCGGTGGCCCGGGTCGAGGTGGCCGGCCTGCTCGACGTCGTCCAGCTGCCCGACCGCGCCGCGCTCGGCGCCCTGGCCACCACGGCCGGCGTCGGCACCGTCCTGGCCTTCACCCTGATCGCCTCCGCCGAGACCCTCTTCAGTGCCGCCGCCGTCGACCGGATGCACCACGGCCCGCGCACCCACTACGACCGCGAGCTCACCGCCCAGGGCGTCGGCAACGCCCTCTGCGGACTGCTCGGCGCGCTGCCGATGACGGCCGTGATCGTGCGCAGCGCGACCAACGTCCAGGCCGGTGCCCGCAGCAAGGCCTCCCGGGTGCTGCACGGCGGCTGGCTGCTGCTGTTCACCGCCCTGCTGCCGGGTGTGCTCGGTCTCGTCCCGCTGACCGCGCTGGCCGCCGTCCTGGTCCACGCGGGCGCCAAGCTGATCCCCGTGCGCAGGGCCGCCGCGCTCTGCCGCGACCACCGCGGCGAGGCGGCGGTGCTCGTCGTCACCACCGTCTCGGTCATCGTCACCGATCTGTTCGAGGGGGTGCTGATCGGCATCGGCCTCGCCGTCGTCAAGTCCGCCTGGCAGACCTCCCACCTGCAGATCGCCGTGGAGGAGCCGGCGCCGCTGCCCGGCGCCGGGCAGCGCCCGCTGCGGGTGCGGCTGAGCGGCAATGCCACCTTCCTGCGGCTGCCCCGGCTGCTGGACACCCTCGAACGCCTCCCGGCGGACCGACCGGTCGAGCTCGACTGGTCCGGGCTGCGCCATCTCGACCACGCCTGCACGGTCGCCCTCGCCGCCTGGGCGGCGCAGCACCGCGCCCGCAGCTCCGCCCCGCTGGCGGTCGACCCGCCGCTGCCGACCGTCGTCTGAACCCGTCCAGGAGAAACACCCTAGCCTGGTGGCCCGGAGACCGGTGGCCGGCCGGGCCGCCGTCGGGCCGTACTGGGAGGAGACGCAGCCGTGATCGCAGCCTTTTCGGTCACCCCGCTCGGGGTCGGCGAGGACGTCGGGGAGGCGGTCGCCGCCGCCGTCAGGGTGGTCCGCGCGAGCGGGCTGCCCAACCGCACGGACGCCATGTTCACCAGCGTCGAGGGGGAGTGGGACGAGGTGATGCCGGTGATCCGGGAAGCGATCGAGGCGGTGAAGGCCTATAGTGGCCGGGTCAGCACCGTCATCAAGATCGACGACCGGGCCGGGGTCACCGACGGCCTCACCGCCAAGGTCGCCTCGGTGGAACGCCACCTCGCCGGGGGCTGAACCGTCGCGCGCCCCGCGCCCCGACCCTTTCTTGACCGACCGATCTGGAATCGACTACCTTTCAGACATGGCGCGCACCAAGGAATTCGACCCCGAGGCCGCACTCCAGTCGGCCCTGGAGCTGTTCTGGCGGTGCGGCTACGAGGCCACGTCGATGGCCGACCTGGTCGACCACCTGGGCATCGCCCGCGCCAGCATCTACGCCACCTTCGGCAGCAAGCGCGAGCTGTACCTGCGCGCGCTGGAGCGCTACGGCCGGCAGCAGCAACCCGCGCTGCTGGCCGAGCTGTCGCAGCCCGGCCCGGTCCTCCCGGCCGTCCGCGCCCTGGTCCGCCGGTTCGCCGGCGAGTCCGCCGCGGACGGCGAGGGCGGCCCGCGCCGCGGCTGCTTCGTCACCAACACCGCGGTGGAACTCGCCCCGCACGACCAGGACGCCGCCCGCCGGGTGGAGGCCAGTCTGCTCCACCTGGAGACCGTCCTGACCGCGGCGCTGGTGCGGGCACGGGCCCAGGGTGAACTGCCCGAGGGGCGCGACCCGCAGGCGATCGCCCGGATGCTGCTGGTGCTGTTCCAGGGCATGCGGGTGATCGGCAAGGCCGGTGACGGCTCGGCCCGGCTGGGGGACGCCGCCGAGCAGGCCCTCGCGCTGCTGGACTGACCCGCCGTCGGGGATGCCCGTCCCGGTGTTTTTTGCTGTCTCTATTCTGAACCGAACGGTCAATATAGACCCTCGATCGAGGAGCACTCAGATGACCCGCAGCACCACCCGCTTCACCGGCAAGTCCGTCCTGGTCACCGGTGGCGGCAGTGGCATCGGCCGCGCCGTCGCCCTCGCCTTCGCCCGCGAGGGCGCCCGCGTCGCCGTCGCCGGCCGCACCGCGAGCGCCCTCGCCGAGACCGTCGCCCTGGTCGAACGCGAGGGCGGCACCGCCGTCGCCCTGACCGGCTCGGTGTCCGACGCCGCCGACGCCGCCCGGCTGGTCCGGGAGACCGTCGAGCACTTCGGCGCCCTGGACGTCGCGGTCAACAACGCCGGTGTCTTCGGCGGCGTCGGCCCGATCGCGGACGTCGCCGACGAGGAGTGGCAGCGGCTGATCGACATCAACCTCACCGGCACCTGGTACGCGATGAAGCACCAGATCGCCCAGCTGCGCGCCAACGGCGGCGGGGCGATCGTCAACATCTCCTCGAACCTCGGCACCCACCTGCGGGTCGAGAACATCGGCGCCTACGCCGTCTCCAAGGCCGCCGTGGCCACCCTGACCCGGGCCGCCGCCCGCGACCACATCGGCGAGGGCGTGCGGATCAACCTGGTCAGCCCCGGCCCGATCGACACCACGATGTCCTCCCGGCCCGGCGAGAGCGCCGCCGACAAGGCGGACCGGATGAAGGGCAGCGTCCCGGCCGGGCGCGCCGGTGCCGTCGAGGAGGTCGCCGCCGCCGTCCTCCACCTCGCCTCCGAGGAGTCGGCCTTCACCGTCGGCGCCGACCTCGTCCTCGACGGCGGCGTCACCGCCTGAGCCGCCGCCCGGGCCGCTGCCTGAGCCGCTGCCCGGGCCGGCCGCCGGTCAGGCCGACAGCGCCTCGTCCTCGGCCGGGGCCGCGCAGGCGGCGGCCAGCTCGTCCAGCGAGAGCCCGAGCGCGTACGCCAGCGCCGCGACGGTGAAGAACGCGGGCGTCGGGGCCCGTCCGGTCTCGATCTTGCGCAGCGTCTCGGCCGACACCCCGGCCGCCGCCGCCACCTCCACCATGCTGCGCTCGCCCCGCGCCTCGCGCAGCAGTGCGCCGAAGCGCTCGCCGCGCTCGCGTTCCCCGGGAGTCAGCGGAGTCCTCACCATGCCCCCGATGGTAGGCCACGGCGGCCGGGGCGACCCGGCGTGCCCCGGCATGCCCTCCGAACCGTGATACAAATACCGGTATAAGAATTGGATCGAGCCGGTCGGAGGACCCCGTGGTGGAGCTCAAGTCGGAGGCGGCGCTCGCCGCGATGCGCGAGGCCGGGCGGGTGGTCGCCACGGCGCTGGCCGCGGTGGAACGGGCGGCCGGCGTCGGGGTGAGCCTGCTGGAACTGGACGAGACGGCCCGGGCGGTGCTGCGCGACGCGGGAGCCACCTCCCCGTTCCTCGGCTACCGCCCGGCCTTCGCCCCGGTGCCCTTCCCGGCCGTCATCTGCGCCTCCGTCAACGACGCCGTGGTGCACGGCATCCCCGACGGCTACCGGCTGCGCGACGGCGACCTGGTCAGCATCGACTGCGGCGCCGTGCTGGACGGCTGGGCCGGCGACGCCGCCGTCAGCTTCACCGTCGGCACGCCCCGCCCCGAGGACCTCCGCCTGATCGACACCACCCGCCGCGCCCTGGAGGCGGGCATCGCGGCGGCGGTGGCCGGCCACCGCACCGGGGACATCGCCCACGCGGTCGGCACCGTCGCCCGCACCGCGCGCTACGGACTGCTGGAGGGCTACGGCGGCCACGGCATCGGCCGCCGGATGCACGAGGACCCGCACCTGCCCAACGAGGGCCGTCCCGGCCGCGGCTACCCCCTGAAGCCCGGCCTGGTCCTGGCCGTCGAACCCATGCTCATCGCCGGCGGCACCGACACCCACACCACCGACCCCGACGGCTGGACCCTGCGCACCACCGACGGCAGCCGCGCCGCCCACGTCGAGCACACCGTCGCCATCACCGAGGACGGACCCCGCATCCTCACCCTCCCGTGACCGCGGGGCCGGCTTGACCCCCTTTCGGGCGAACGGCGCCGGGCGGGACCCTCGGTCGGGTGGCGGGGACTTTGGACTCTGGGTGGACTGGGAGGCGACGGGAAGGGTGGTGGTGCGGCCGGGCCCCCACCTCGCCGCTCCGTTCGAAACTGCCGGAGGTCGTCATGCCAAGGTCCGTCGTCGTCGGTGTCGATGGTTCGCCCGAGAGCCTTGCCGCGCTGGACTGGGCGGCGGAGGAGGCGGCGCAGCGGCAGCTGCCGCTGAAGGTGGTGCTCGCCTGGCCGACGGTGGTGACACCGCTGTCGGTGCTCGGCACGGTGGACCTGGCGCGCCGCCAGGCGGACGTCACGTTGCGTGACGCCGAGCTGCGGGTGCGCGAGCGGTGGCCGGAACTGGCGATCGCGTCCGTGCAGGTGCCGACCGAGCCGGTGCACGCGCTGGTCGACGAGGTGAGCGGGGCGCAGGAGCCCGACGGGGCGCCGGCCGAGCTGCTGGTGCTGGGCTCGCGCGGGTTCGGCGCGGTGGCCGGGTTCCTGGTCGGCTCGGTGAGCCAGCGGGTGCTGGCCCGCACCGACTGCCCGGTGGTGCTGGTGCGCCGCGGCGGGACCGAGGGGGAGGGGACGGCGGGGGAGGAGACCGCGACCGCGCGGGAGGTGGTGGCCGGCGTCGACCCGTTCGAGGGGGCCGACGCGGTGCTCGCCCACGCCTTCGAGACGGCGCAGCGGCGCGGACTGCCGCTGCGCGCGGTCTACTCCTGGACGCTCCCGGCGACGTACCAGTACGCGGGCATCGCGGCCAGCGTCGACGTGACCGGCGAGATGCTCGTCTACGCGAAGGGCGAGCTGGCCCGGGTGGTCCAGCCGTGGCGGCGCAAGTACCCGCAGGTCGAGGTGGTCGAGGAGGCCGTCAACGCCCGCCCGGCCAAGCTGCTCGCCGACCGGGCGTCGCGCGCGGAGCTGGTGGTGATCGGCCGGCGGGTGCGCCGGACGCCGCTGGGCGCGCACCTCGGCGCCGTCGCCCACGCCGTTCTGCACCACGTGCCCTGCCCGATCGCCGTCGTGCCCTACGAGCGGGCCGAGAAGCAGGGGCAGGACGAGCAGCAGGAGGCCGGCGATGCGTGACCAGGTGCTGGTGGGTGTCGACGGCTCGGAGACGAGCCTGGCCGCCGTGGACGTCGCGGTCCGCGAGGCGCGGCTGCGCGGCAGCCGGCTGCGGATCGTCCACGCGTTCATCTGGCCGCTGATGCACGTCCCGCTCGGGCCGGCGCAGGAGGGCCCGCCGGAGGGCGGGCTGCGGAACCAGGCGGAGTCCGTCCTCGCGGACGCCCGGGCCCGCGCCGAGGCGCTGGACCCGAGGCTGGAGATCGCGACCGAGCTGGTCACCGGGGAGCCGCTGACCGTGCTGGCCCGCTGGTCGCGGGAGGCCGCGCTGGTGGTGGTCGGCAGCCGGGGGCTCGGCCGCTTCGGCGCCCTGCTGATCGGCTCGGTGGCGGTGCACCTGGCCGCGCACGCCGACTGCCCGGTGCTGATCGTCCGGGGCCGGCCGGACCCGCAGGGCCCGGTGCTGGCGGCGGTGGACGGGAGCGGGGTGGGTGCCGAGGCGCTGGGCTTCGCCTTCGCCGAGGCCTCCGCACGCCGTGCCCCGCTGACCGCCCTGCACATCGCGCACCCCAGCACCAGCTGGCCGGACCAGGAGGAGCGGGTGCTCGCCGAGGCACTGGCCGGCTGGCGGGAGAAGTACCCGGACGTCGAGCTGCGCTCGGAGGTGGTCGAGGCGCACACCCGCCCGGCGCTGATCGAGGCGAGCCGGCAGGCGCAGCTGCTGGTGGTCGGCGCCCGCGGCCGGGGCGGCTTCGCGGGCCTGCTGCTGGGTTCCACCAGCCAGGCGATGATCCAGCACGCGCACTGCCCGGTCGTCGTGGTCCGGCACCCGGAGGAGCGCACGGCGGAGGCCTGACCCCGCGCCGGGGAGCGGCCCCGGGGGCCGGGGGCGGACCGGGCCCGGGGTTCACCCCATCAGCCGCAGCCGGGCGGCGGCCACGCCCACCCGCACGGTCTGCCCCCGGGCCAGGTCCAGCGCGTCGTCCTCGATCCCGTCGCCGAAGGCCACCAGCCGGTCCGACTCGACCGTCAGCACCAGCCGCCGCCCGCCGTCGAGCAGGCCGTGCACCCGGCCGGTGCCGGTGGCGGGGGAGGGCCAGGCCTCGCGGACGAACCAGGCGAGGGACGCGGCGGACGGCCCGGGCAGGTCGAGCGGGCCGCCGCGCTCCAGCCAGACGGAGCGGCACCAGCCGGTGCCGCCCGTCCCGGTGCCGACCAGGACGCCGGACGAGGCCTGCGGCTCGCCCTCGTCGGCCGCGCCGGCCCGCTCCTCGACGGCCAGCCGGTAGCGGGCCGTCTGGTGCCCGGACCGGCCGACGTACACCTCGTTGAGCGCCAGCAGCCGCTGGGTGTCGTCGGCGACCGCCTCGACCATGGTCCGCTCCTCGCAGCGCCGCTCGCCGCCCGGGCCGACGGCGGCCGGCAGCAGCCGCGCCAGGGCGTCCGCGCGGTGGCGCACCAGCACGCCCGGGTTGTGGCCGGGCTCGGTGTCGACGCCGATCACCGGCTGGCCGTCCAGGTACTTGGCGACATTGGCGACCAGGCCGTCCTGGCCGACCACGACCACCACGTCCTCCGGTTCGAAGAGGAACCGCGGCAGGTCGGCGCGCTCGACCCGGGTGCGCCGCCAGTCGAGCGGCACTGCGCCGGCCGCCTCGGCCAGCGCGAGCTCCTGGCGCCGGTGGCGCAGCTCGATCTCCTCGACCGACCGGCCGCGGCTGCTCAGGAAGTACGCGGCCTGTCCGGGCGTGCCGTGGTGGTCGATCAGCTCCTGGTACTCGGTGCGGCGGTGGACCAGGACCGCCCGGGGCGCGAGCGTCATCGTGCGGACCCGCCGTCCGTGCCCGCGCCCGTGCCCGCGCCCGTGCCCGCGCCCGCGCCCGCGCCCGCGCCCGCGCCCGTCGCGCCGAGCCTGGCGAGCAGACCGGTGAGCACGTCCGGCGTGAGCGTGACGCTGTCGATCCGCGGCAGGTGCTCGGCCAGGCGCATCAGCGCGAGCGCCCACAGCACGGCCGGGTCGGCCTGCTGGTGGGCGCCCAGCCAGGCCGCCTCGGCGGCGGCCCTGGCCTCGCCGAGGGCACGGGCCGCGTCGGCCTCGGCGCCGGCCAGCCGGGTGCGGCGCTGCGCCTCGGCGTCGGTGCGGATCCGGTCGGCGGCCGCCTCGTCCTCGGCCTGGAGCCGGGTGTTGGCACCCTGCCGGGTGATCAGCTGTTCCTGGCGCCGGGCGAGTTCGATCCGGTTGGCGAGCTCGTTCTCGGCGATGCCGCGCTCGTGCTCGACGGCGACGGCCCGCCGCTCGAAGGTGGCCCGGTCGGCCTCCTGCTGGACCAGCTCGCGGGCCGGGGTGCGCAGCGCGCGCTCCACCTCGGGTTCGGGCCGCAGTGCGACCACCCGCACGGCGATGACGGCGAGTCCGGTCTCGGCCAGCCGGGGTTCGGCGGCGAGCCCGGCGGCCATCCGCTCGCGGACGGTGCTGATGCCGTCGGCCAGCGCGGTGGCGAGCGGGGTGCGGGCGAGCAGGCCGAGCGCGTGCTGCTGGGCGGTCTCGGTGAGCAGGGTGGCGAGCTGGTCGAGCGGGGCGGAGCGCCAGGCGCCGGTGTCGGGGTCGATGCCGAAGTCGACGCGGGCGGCGGCGGTGGCCGGGTCGGTGATCCGGTAGGTGAGGGTGCCCTGGACGGTGACGTCCTGGAAGTCCGCGGTGCGGGCGTGGAAGAGCATGGCCAGCTCGCGGTCGTCGACCGGGACCTCGGAGAGCACGGCGGTGAGCGGGCGGAACCAGAACGCGAGGCCGGTGCCGTCGTGGGCGAGCCGGCCGCGCCGGACGTGGCGGATGTGGGCGGTGGGCAGCGCGCGCAGGTGGCGCAGCCCGAAGCGCTTGGTGATGTCGGCCATGGACAGCTCCTTATCGTCGAGATGACGATATTGGGTGGGGCTTGTTCTCGTCAAGATGACGAAAAAGGGTCGCCCGGTGCCGCCCCGGGCGTCGTGGGAGTATCGACCGGTGCTGAGGACGCGAACGACCAGGCTCCCCGCCGCGCTGCTGGCCGCGGTCTGCACGACCGCCGCGGCCGCCGGCACCGCCGTGCTCACCGCCGCGCCCGCCCGGGCGGCGGACGGCGGCGGGCAGGCGTTCACCATCGGCGACCCGCGGATCACCGAGTCCAGCGGTCTCGCCGCCAGCCGGCGCCACCCCGGCGTGTACTGGACGCACAACGACAGCGACGACGGCCCCTACCTCTACGCCGTCGACTCCCAGGGCCGCACCGTCGCCACCGTCACCCTGCGCGGCATCGAGCCGCGCGACGTCGAGGCGGTCTCGCTCGGCCCGGACGGCCGGCTCTACGTCGGCGACATCGGCGACAACCTCGGCGGCAAGTGGCCCGAGGTCTGGATCTACGCCTTCGCCGAGCCCGCCGAACTCCGCGACCAGAGCGTGCAGGTCACCCGCTACAAGGTCCGCTACGAGGACGGCCCGCGCGACGCCGAGGCACTGATGGTCCACCCGGTGACCGGCCGCGCCTACATCGCGAGCAAGAAGCAGGGCGGCGGCGGCCTCTACCAGGGCCCCGAACAGCTCTCCCCGAACGGCGTCAACACCTTCCGCCGGATCGCGGACGCGCCGTGGACCACCGACGGCGCCTTCTCGCCGGACGGCACCAGGCTGGTGCTGCGCGGCTACTTCTCGGCCACCCTCTACCGCTGGAAGGACGGCGCGCCGAGCGGCGGCGAGCCGCTCTCCACGCCCTTCCAGCGCCAGGGCGAGTCGGTCACCTTCAGCGCCGACGGCCGGTCGCTGCTCTACGGCAGCGAGGGCAAGGACAGTCCGGTCTGGCGCTCGCCGCTGGACGACGACCAGCTCCCCGACACGGTCCCGCCCCTGCCGGACCCGGCCCCCGGCGCCACCCCCGGCGGGAACGCGCCGTCGCCCTCCGGGGCGGCCGCCGAGCCGTCGGCCGGCGCCTCGGGGGACGCCCCGTCCGCCTCGGCCGGCACCGGGGACCGCGCGCTCGGGGTGGTCTTCCTGCTCGCGGTGGCGGGTGCGGTGCTCGGGCTGCGCCGCAAGAAGCGCGACGGCTGACACCGGTCCTGCCCGAAGGGGCCGGGGAGGGTGCCGAGCGGGCCCGGCGGCACCCGTCCGGACGTCCTCGAACGACCCCCGGCGTACCGGGCCCCGGCCCGCACCGTCGGTCCCGCCACGCCCAACGGAGCCGATCTGTCGCCGATTTGTGACAAAGGTTGGCCAACACCGGCCCCACAGGCGGTTTTCGTGGACGTAGTGTTCCGACTATGTCACGGAGAAGCCGCCGCACGCCCTCCCCGGAGCCCCTCGACACCTGGGTGCCGCGCCCCCGGCGCCGCGAGACCCCGCTCGGCCTGCTCGGCCACGGCGTGAAGTTCCTCGGCTACAGCACCCTGGCGGGTGTGCTGCTGGCCGGCATCGCCCTTCCGGCCGCCGGTGCGCTCGGCCTCGGGATGAAGGGCACCGTGGAGGAGTTCGACACCATCCCTGACGACCTGAAGACCCCGCCGCTGACCCAGGCCAGCTGGATCTACGACGCCAAGGGCCAGCAGATAGCCAAGGTCTACGAGCGCGACCGCCGGGTGATCACCGGCGAGGAGATGGGCCCGCTGATACGCCAGGCCCAGGTGGACATCGAGGACGCGCGCTTCTACGAGCACGGCGCGGTCGACCTCAAGGGCGTCCTGCGGGCCATCACCAAGAACGCGGAGAGCGGCGCCGCGATGCAGGGCGCCTCGACCCTCACGCAGCAGTACGTGAAGAACGTCAACGTCGAGAAGGCGGGCGACGACCACGCGGCGGTCCGGGAGGCCCAGCGCAAGACCCTGGGCCGCAAGGTGCAGGAGCTCAAGTACGCGATCAAGCTGGAGGAGGAGCTGACCAAGGAGCAGATCCTCACCAACTACCTGAACATCACGTACTACGGCCAGCAGGCCTACGGGATCCAGGCGGCCGCCCAGCGCTACTTCAGCAAGAACGCCAAGGACCTCACCGTCGCCGAGGCGGCCACCCTGGCCGGACTGGTGCAGAACCCCTCCCAGTTCGACCCCAAGGCCCACCCCGAGGCCTCGCGCAAGCGCCGCGACGTCGTGATCGACAAGATGGTGGAGAACAAGCACCTCACCGCCGAGCAGGCCAAGGAGGCCAAGTCCGGGCCGGTGGTGCTGCACTACCAGGCGCCGCAGAACGGCTGCATCACCGCCGACGCGGGCATGGGCTTCTTCTGCGACTACGTCCGCCACGTGATCAAACAGGATCCGGTCTTCGGCAAGACCGCCGCCGAGCGCAAGAAGCTCTGGGACATGGGCGGCCTGTCCATCCACACCACCCTCGACCCGGTGAAGCAGGCGGCCGCGCTCAAGGCGGTGACCACGAAGGTGAAGGTCACCGACGACGTGTCGGCGGCGATCACCATGGTGGAGCCGGGCACCGGCAAGATCCTCGCGATGGCCCAGACCCGCCCCTACGGGATCGACCCGGGCAAGAACCAGACCGTCGTCAACTACAACGTGGACGCGGCGATGGGCGGCGGCAACGGCTTCCAGCCCGGCTCCAACTTCAAGCCGATCGTGGCCGCCGCCGGCCTGGAGGCGGGGCTCACCTCCACCCAGTCCTACCCGTCGCCGAACAAGATGGACTGGCCGTCGATGAGCACCTGCGACGGCACCTGGAAGAACCTGGAGAAGGGCAAGAAGGGCGGCACCATCCCCAACGAGTCGGCGGGCGAGGTCGGCCCGTACGAGCTCAAGGAGGCGATGGCGCTCTCGGTCAACACCTACTTCGTGCAGATGGAGCAGGAGATCGGCCTCTGCGCGGTCAAGCAGATGGCCAACAAGCTCGGCGTGCTGACCAAGGCGAGCGGCAAGCCGCTGGAGGAGCTGCCCGCCCTGGGCCTGGGCACCCAGGAGGTGAGCCCGCTGGTGATGGCCAACGTCTACGCGACCTTCGCCAACCGCGGCACCTACTGCACCCCGGTCGCGATCAGCGCCATCACCACGATGGACGGCAAGGAGGTCCCGGTCAGCCCCGCCAAGTGCGAGCGGGTCTTCTCCGAGAGCACCGCCGACGTCATCAACACCGTGCTGCTCGGCGTGACCGAGAAGGGCGGCACCGCGCGCGACCTCGGCCTGAACGACGACCGCCAGATCGCCGGCAAGACCGGTACCTCGGACGAGAAGAAGTCCGCCTGGTTCAGCGGCTACACCGGCAACCTCGCCGCCTCGGTCTGGCTGGGCGGCCCGGCCGGCGGTGTGAAGATGCGCAACATCCGGATCGGCGGCAAGTGGTTCGACGAGGTCTTCGGCGCCACCGGCCCCGGGCCGATCTGGCAGATGGCGATGAACGACGCCGTGCGGGGCATGCCGGAGAAGGAGTTCGAGACCGTCTACATCCCCAACCCGGCGCCGAAGCACGACCCCTCGGCGAGCCCCGGTTCGGGCAGCGGCTCCGGCAGCGGCTCGCCGGGCGAGGCGTCCACGACCTGGCCCGGACGCCCGACGGCGCCCGCCCGGCCGACGCGCAACCCCGGCCCGACCCAGCGGCCCGCGCAGCCGACCCAGCCGGAGCCGCAGCCCCGGCAGGACGAGCAGCAGGACCAGCAGCAGGACCAGCAGCAGCCGCCGCAGGGCGAGCAGGCGCAGCCCGAGGAGCAGCACCAGGACGGCTGAACCGCCGGGCCCGCACGGCACCGCGCCCCCGGACGTCGACGGACGTCCCGGGGCGCGGTCGCGGTCGTGGCCGGACCGGGGGCGTCAGTGCACGCCCTTGGCCGCCCAGAAGTCCTGACGGGCCAGCACGCTGGTGTCCGTCTGGTCGGTGAAGAAGCCGTCCACGCCGAGCTCGTACAGGTACGTCGCCCAGCCGATCGCGTCGCCGTACGCGTTCGGGTCGGTGCCCCGGCGGTAGTCCAGCGGCAGGAAGGCGTTCTCGTTGCGCACCGTGTACGGGTGCAGCAGCAGGCCGGCCGCGTGCGCGTCCTGCACCAGGGTGGTCGGCGCCAGCAGCTTGCCGGTCGCGTCGACGGGCGCGATCAGCGTGGTGGTCGGGCCGATGCCGTGGGCGAAGGAGGAGATCCAGCGCAGGCCCTCGGGCTTCACCAGGTCGGCCACCGTGCGCTTGTCGCCGGCGAGCACGAAGTCGTACGGCTGGCTGGTCGGGCCGCTGAGCAGGAAGATCTTCGGGTTGTCGACCAGCTTGGCGAGCCGCTGCAGGCTGCTCGGCTCGAAGGACTGCAGGATCGCCCGGCCGTTGCGCCCGGCCAGGCCGGTGCGGCGCAGCTCGTCGGCGAGGCGCTCCTCCAGCGGCAGGCCGATCGAGCGGAAGTAGCTCGGGTGCTTGGTCTCGGGGTAGACCCAGACGTCCCGGCCCAGCTCGCGGCCGCGCTTGCGGGCGAAGTCGGCCACCTCGCGGAAGGTCGGGACCGCCCAGCGGCCGTCGTAGAGGGTGTTGCGCTGGCGCTGCTGCGGCAGGCGCTCCTTGGCGCGCAGGGTGCGCAGCTCGGCGAGGGTGAAGTCCTCGGTGAACCAGCCGGTCTGGGCCGCACCGTCGATGGTCTTCGTCGTGCGGCGGCCGGCGAACTCCTTGTGGTCCGCGACGTCCGTGGTCTCCGCGATGTTGTTCTCATGACGGACCACCAGGTGGCCGTCCTTGGTGGGGACGAGGTCCGGCTCGATGACGTCCGCGCCCAGCTGCAGCGCCAGGTCGTAGGAGCCCAGGGTGTGCTCGGGGCGGTAGCCGGGGGCGCCGCGGTGGCCGACGATCAGCGGATGCGGCAGCCGGTCCAGGCCGGTGCCGGTGCGCACCGGCGGGCGGGTGCCGCCCGGGCGGCCGGCGGCGACGCCGCGCTCGTCGGCGGCACCGGACTGCTCGTCGCCCGGCTGGTCCGCGCCGGGGGCGGCGAAGGCCTCGCCGGCACCGGCCGCGAAGGCCGCCGCGCCGATCCCGGCCGCACCGGTGACCCGCAGGAAGGACCGACGGGAGGAGGCGGCGGCGTCGGCGGACCCGGCGGGGGTGCCGCCGTCGGACGGACGGTACGTCATGGATGCTCCTAGCTGAGGGCGTCGCGGAGTGAGTGCCGCCCGCAGACTAGGAGCAGCGGCGCCCGGCCGGGTGGCCGTCGGACGAACTGCGGGAGAAGTTCCCGCACCCACCGCCCCGGAGCACGGGGGAGGCCGGCCGCGGTCACGCACCGCGGCCGGCCTCCGCCCCGGGGCTCCCGGCCGGCCCGGCCAGGGACGGGCGGGGCCGGCGCGTCGGGAGGTGGTCCCCCGGGGGGTGGTGGAGCGCCACCGATTCTGCTCCGGCGCCCGGCCGCCGAACCATCCCCGGAACCTGGGACGCCACGGGGCGGACGCCGTCCGTACGGGCCGCTCAGAGCGCGGCGAGCAGCTCCCGCCCCAGCGGCCAGTCGCCCAGCCCGGAGTCGGAGTTGAGGTGCCCGAAGGCGCCGGGCTCGACGTAGCGCGCGCCCCAGGCGGCGGCGAACCGCCGGGCGCGCTCCGGGGTGACCCACGGGTCGTCGGTGCTGGAGACCACGGTGGCCGGGAACGGCAGCGGGGACAGCGCCACCGGGCGGAAGCCCAGCAGCTCGGGGACGTCCGCGTGATCGACGTCCGCGGGCGCCACCAGCAGCGCGCCGCGCACCGCCGCCGTCCGCGGGGCCGGCGCCCCGGCCGCCCAGCGGGCCACCGTCACGCAGGCGAGGCTGTGCGCGACCAGCACCACCGGGCCCTCGGCCGCCGCCGCGGCGACCGCCTCGTCCACCCGGGCCACCCAGGCGTGCGGATCCGGGTGCTCCCAGTCGTCCTGCCGCACCCGGACGAACGCCGCCGGGTCCGCGGCCTCCCAGCGGCTCTGCCAGTGGGCCGGCCCGGAGTTCTGGTAGCCGGGCAGGACGAGGAAGGTGGTGCGGTCGGACATCGGCGCGGGGTCCCTCCGGGGAGAAGAAGTCACGGACACGACGACGCCGGGGCGCGGAAACCGCGCCCCGGCGTTGGGTCGAGGGCGAGGAGAGCGAAGGGGCTGGATTCAATAGGAGTGAGAAGGAAGCCCCTTCATGGCCTCGCCGCGGCTCACGCTACCAGTCAGACGGGAATCAGGTCGCGCAGATTTTCGGGGGTGACGACCCGGGAGTCCGGGTGCAGCCCCTCCGGCCGCTCCAGCCCGATGTAGGTCACCGGCCCGGCGGGGACCTCCGCGCCGTCCCACAGGGCGACGGTCGCGGCCCGCTGCCGCATCAGGTCGGTGAGGTGGCGGACGGTGAGGTACTCGCGTTCGACGACCCCGCGCAGCAGCGTCGCGACCGATACCCGGTTGTCCTCCACCTGTTCGGCATCGGGCACGCCGACGAGGTGCAGGTGCAGCCACTTGGCGTGCCAGCGCCCGTCGTCCCCGCGCAGGAACGCCAGCGGCACGGCCGTCCGTCCCGGCCCGCGCAGATCCGACTTCATCCGTACGGTGCGCGGCTCGAAGGGCCGCCCCGCCTGCTCGCCGTCGCGCAGCATGAAGCCGAAGAACGACTCCTCGACCTGCTCGAAGCCCTCGCCCGAGTAGACGTCGACCTGCGGGACCACGAACGCGGCCCGCACCGTGTCCAGCCGCAGGTTGATGAACTCCGACGCGCCCTCGGGCGCCTCGGTGATGTCCCCGGAGTGCTCGCCGCCGATCGCGGTGAGCGAGGTGTAGGAGAGCCAGGAGACGGTCTCGTAGGACTCGTTGAGCAGCAGCGCCGACAGATCGAGGTCGGTGCGCCGCTCGCGCTGCTTCCAGTACATGAAGAAGCGCAGCAGCTCGCCGTCGACCGGGCTGAGCGAGCCGCGGGGCAGCACGCCCAGGCCCGCGGACGTGGCGTTGCCGCTGAGCGGCAGGGCGACGTCGAGGACGGCCGGGTCGACCAGCAGGTGTCCCGGATCCGGCAGCCGCCGGCTCACCTCGGCGTCCAGCGCGGCGATCAGGCGCCCGTGCTCGGCGGGCGGCAACGGCGGCCGGACGTCGGCGAAGACCCGGCCGCGGCCGGTCCGGTTGACGAAGATCCGGTGCCCGCCGCCGTCGGCGCGCCGGTTCTGGAGGTGCTCGCGGACCGACAGCAGCAGGCGGCCGGACACCCGCCCGGCCGCCGCCTCGGCGGCGGCCACCACGGTCCCGCGCTGCTCCTCGGTGGCGCACGCGCGCAGCAGGCGGTCGAGCGCGCGGAACAGCTTGCCCGGGGCGGCGGACAGCAGCCGCACCGCCGCCGCGACGTCCCCCGCGCCGAACGCCTCCTCGACGCGGCTGTCGAAGGACCGGGCCTCCCGCTCGCCCCGGGCGACCGCGAACACCTCGGCGGCGTGCGGCCGGCCCGGGTACTCGTGCGGGTGCAGCCGCTCGCCGAGGCGCTTGAACATCTCGCGGTGCGCGCCGACGTCGCCGAGCTTGGCGGGGGCGGCGGCGACCACCGCGTCCAGGCCGGCGATCAGCGCCCGGCGCACCGGCCGGGAGAAGGGGCGGAACCGGGTCGGCCGTGCGAGCGTGACGTCACCGTCCGACAGGGCGCAGGCCAGGCGCAGCACGTCGGTGACGGTGTCCAGCAGGAGGTCCGCCCCGGCGTCGAGGCGGGCCCGGTTGACGACGGCGCGGTTCTCCCGGACCGGGATCGCCCCGGGCTGCGGTCCGTGCGCGCAGTGCCCGGCGAGCTCGCCGAGGTCGCGCAGGGCCTCCTCGCCGAGCGGGGTGGCACTGCCCGCCAGCGCCAGGTACAGGGCGGTGAGCTCGTCCTCCAGCGGGCCGCCCGGGTGCAGCACGGTCAGCCGGTCGCCGGCGGCGGCGATCAGCTCGTCGTGGGCGGCGAGCAGCTCGGCGTAGGTGTGCTGGTAGCGGCCGTAGCGGGGCAGCGTCAGCAGGTCGACCACACCGGCGTCGAGCTGGGCGAGGGTGTGCTCGCGGGTGTCGTCGTCGGCGAGCGCCTCGCCGATGCAGCGCGCCCAGAAGTCGACGGTGTCCGGCACGTGGGCCGGGAAGTCGACGAAGTAGGCGTTGTGCCGGACGTGGTCGCCGGACAGCTCGCGCACGGTGGGCAGGGTGCGGAGGGCCGTGTCGTGGACGGCCTGCGCGCTCAGCCCCGACAGCCGCTCCAGCGACCCGGCCGAGAGCTTGAAGCCCACGGACATCAGCGCGGTGTCGAACTGCCGCGCCGCGGCCTCGCCGTTCCCGGCCGGACCGTCGGGGGCGGGCAGGCGGAAGGTGTGTCGGACGACCAGGGATTCGAGACGCTGGGACATTCCGGCATGATCCCAGAGCCGCGCGGGCCGCCGCACCCGGGTTTCCCGGGCCCGGCCGGCCCACCGGGGGCGCGCGCCACGGGGCGTGCGCCGTGCGCGGACGGTGCGCCCCGTTGCGTGCGGGGGCCGGGTGCGGGAGGTTGGTCCGGGCCCCGGAGCGGAGCTCTCCGGCCCGGGCCCGCACCGTGTTCGACGACCGATCACTTCGGAGGGATGTCGGCGATGGCATCGAAGATCCTGCTCGTCACCGGGGACGCCGCGGAGTCACTGGAGGTGTTCTACCCGTACCAGCGGCTGCGCGAGGAGGGCTACCGGGTCGACATCGCGGCGCCGGCGAGGAAGCGGCTGCAGTTCGTGGTGCACGACTTCGTCGAGGGGTTCGACACCTACACCGAGAAGCCGGGCTACACCTGGCCCGCCGACCTGGCGTTCGCCGAGGTCGACCCGGCCGACTACGTGGCCCTGGTGATCCCGGGCGGGCGCGCCCCCGAGTACCTGCGCAACGACCCCGAGGTGCAGCGGATCGTCCGGCACTTCTACGAGGACGGGAAGCCGGTCGCCCAGATCTGCCACGGCCCGCTGGTGCCGGCCGCCGCCGGGGTGCTCGCCGGGCGGACGAGCGCCGCCTACCCGGCCCTGGAGCCGGACGTGCGGGCGGCGGGCGCGACCTACGTGGACGGCGAGGCGGTGGTGGACGGCGTGGTGGTCTCGGCCCGCGCCTGGCCCGACCACCCGGCGTGGCTGCGGGCGTTCATCGAGGTCCTGCGGGTCAAGGCCCCGGTCGACTGAACCGTCGCGCCCCGCGGCCACCCCCGGGACCCTAGGGGGCGGTCCCTGAGGAGACCTCGGGGCCGGCCCCTCCCTGAGGGGGAGCGACCCGCCGGACGCAGCTCGGACCAGCGGCGGACGACCTCCGCCGCGCCTCCTGTCAGAGTGTCAAATGCCGAGAACAGCACTGGTGTTGTGGGCACCGGCCGGCACGGACACAGGAGGGCTCATGGGCATGGTGGAACACGGGGACGGCGCGGCGGAGCAGGCCGGCCGCGGGGGGACGGGGCGCCGGCGGCGCCGCCCGGCCGGCCGGCTGGTGGCGCTCGTGCTCGCGGGCGCGGGCCTGGTGGGCGTGACGGCCCCGGCGGCCGGCGCCCTCGGCACCGCGCCACCGATCGGAACGGTGACGGTGACCAGTACCCAGGACGAGGCGGCGCCGGACGCCGCCGGACGCGGGCCCCGGAAGGGCGTCGACAACGGGGCCCTGAACGCCGCGCTGCGCGGCATGGTCGACTCCGGCGGCACCTCCGCCTCGCTGGCCCGGGTCGGCGACCACGGCCGCACCCTGTGGAAGGGCGCCTCCGGCGTCGCCGACCGCACCACCGGTGCCCCGGCCTCGCCGGACGGCCGCTTCCGGATCGGCAGCGTGACCAAGACCTTCGTCGCCACCGTCGCCCTCCAGCTGGTCGCCGAGGGGCGGATCGGCCTGGACGACCCGGTGGAGCGCCTGCTGCCGGGCGCGGTGCCGAACGGCGCGGGCATCACCCTGCGCCAGCTGCTCGGCCACACCAGCGGGGTGTTCAACTACACCGAGGACGCCGCCTTCGACGTCGAGCAGCCCGGCTACATCGAGCAGTGGCTGGAGTCCGGCCGCTACACCCGCTGGACGCCGCAGCAGCTGGTCGCGCTGGCCAACGCCCACCCGCCGTACTTCGCGCCCGGCCAGGGCTTCCACTACTCCAACACCAACTACGTCCTGGTCGGTCAGATCATCGAGCGGGCCACCGGCCGCAGCTGGCAGCAGGAGGTGGAGCGCCGCGTCGTCCGCCCGCTGCACCTGACCGGCACCTTCATGCCCGACCACGAGCCGACCGTCCCCGGCCCGCACGCGCACGGCTACTACGACCTGCCCACCGGGCCGGCCGACGTCACCGAACTGGACCCGAGCATGGCGGGCGCCTCCGGCGCCGGGATCTCCACCACCGCCGACCTCAACACCTTCATCGCGGCCCTGATCGGCGGCCGGCTGCTGCCCCGCCCCCAGCTCGCGGAGATGATGCGGGCCACCCCGCAGAGCGAGAGCCGCTACGGCCTCGGCCTGGAGCGGGCGACCACCGACTGCGGGGTGCTCTGGGGCCACACCGGCGGCATCCCCGGCTACAACACCATCCTCTACACCACCGCCGACCTGCGCCGGCAGCTCGCGGTCTCGATGAACGCCCAGGGCCTCTCGACCCCGCCGGAGACCAGGGCGGCCTACGAGAAGCTCCAGAGCGCCGCGACCTGCACCGGCTGAGCGGGGCCACCCGGCCCCGGACCGGCTGAGCGGGGATGCCATCATGGCCCGCATCGACGGGCCGTCGTCACGAGGAGGACCAGGATGGCAGAGCCGCTGATCGCCGAAGTCGGGGGCCGGGTGCCCGCCGTCGACCCGGGCGCCTTCGTCGCGCCGAACGCGGTGGTGGTGGGCAGCGTGACGGTCGGCGCCGGGGCGAGCGTCTGGTACGGCGCGGTGCTGCGCGGGGACGCCGAGACGATCACGGTCGGCGCGGACAGCAACGTCCAGGACAACTGCACCCTGCACGCCGACCTCGGCTTCCCGCTGGTGATGGGGGAGCGGGTCTCGGTCGGCCACAACGCGGTGCTGCACGGCTGCGTGATCGAGGACGACGTACTGGTCGGGATGAACGCCACGGTGCTCAACGGCGCCCGGATCGGCGCGGGCTCCCTGGTCGCGGCCGGCGCCGTGGTGCCGCAGGGCACGGTGGTCCCGCCCGGTTCGCTGGTCGCCGGGGTGCCGGCCAGGATCCGCCGCGAGCTGACCGAGGAGGAACGGGCCGGCATCAAGATCAACGCGGAGGGCTACCTGCTGCTCGCCGACGGCCACCGGGAGCTGCGTCCGCGCTGACCAGCCCGCCCGCCTCCGGGGCCGGCGCGGGCCCGGGCACCCGGGCCGCGCCGCCGGCGGCGACCACGACCGTCGGCGCGGCCGTGCGCCGACGGTCGACGGCCCAGGCGGCCACCGCGATCGCCGCACCCGAGGCCGCCAGGCCGGAGCCGACCAGCGGCGGCGAGGTCCAGCCCAGCCCCGCGTCCAGCGCCAGCCCGCCGAAGAACGCGCCCTGGGCGTTGGCCAGGTTGAACGCGCCCTGCACCGTCGCCGAGGCCAGCGTCGGCGCGCTCCGAGCCTCGCGCATGACCAGCGTCTGCACCGCCGGCACGATCGCGAACCCGAACAGGCCGACCAGCACCACCGTCACCGCCGCCGACCACTCGGCGCGCGCGGTCACCGCGAACAGCGCCAGCACCGCCGCGAGCAGGACGAACGCACCGCACACCGTCGGGCGCAGCGCGCGGTCGGCCGCGTACCCGCCGAGCAGGTTGCCGATCGTCATCCCCACCCCGAACAGCGCCAGCACCAGCGTCACCGAGCCGGTGGCGTAGCCGGACACCTCGGTCAGCAGCGGGGTGATGTAGGAGTAGCAGGCGAAGAAGCCGCCGCAGCCGAAGACCACGGTGGCCAGCGCCAGCCAGAGCTGCCCGCTGCGGAACGCGCCCAGCTCGTGCCGCAGGCCCGCCTGCGCGGGGGAGGGCAGCGCCGGCACCAGCCGGGCGATCGCCACCGCCCCGGCCGCGCCGATCGCGACCACCACCAGCATGGTCGCCCGCCACCCCAGGTGCTGGCCGAGCAGCGTCGCGGCCGGCACCCCGACGACATTGGCCAGGGTCAGGCCGGAGAACATCACGGCGACCGCCCGGGCCCGCTTGTCCGGCGT
This sequence comes from Kitasatospora sp. NPDC058115, assembly GCF_042884635.1. Lineage (NCBI taxonomy): Bacteria > Bacillati > Actinomycetota > Actinomycetes > Kitasatosporales > Streptomycetaceae > Kitasatospora > Kitasatospora sp. NPDC058115. The sequence continues at coordinate 41,658 of NZ_JBHVTL010000002.1, read as the reverse complement.
CACGAGCTCGGCCGCCGCCACCGCCCCGGCACCGAAGAACGCGCCGTGCGGCAGCCCGGTCACCAGCCGCGCGGCGGCCAGCGTCCAGAAGTCGGGGGCGAGCGCGCAGAGCAGGTTCCCGAAGGCGAAGAACGCGGCCAGCGCGACCAGCACCGCCTTCCGGGGCCGCCCGGCGGCGAGCGCGGTGAGCAGCGGCGCCCCGATCACCACGCCCAGCGCGTAGGCCGAGATCAGCCAGCCGGCCTGCGGGATCGAGACGTCCAGGCCGTCCGCGACCTGGGGGAGCAGTCCCATGGCGGCGAACTCGGTGGTTCCGATGGCGAACGCGGTGACGGCCAGGGCGACCAGCGCGAGGGGCACGGGGGTACTCCGGGAGGAACGGGGACGAGCGGGGATTGTTCGTCCGGAATCCTAATCGGACCGGATGACGCGCCCGTGTGGTGCGCGAGGCGGTCCGGTGACGGACGGGGGTCGCCACCCGGGCGTCCGCGCGGGAGACTGGGGTCATGTGCCGCAGTATCAAGACGCTCAGACCGCCCGTGACGCCCGACGCCACGGAGGAGGACTACCGCGCGGCCGCCCTCCAGTACGTGCGCAAGGTCTCCGGCTTCCGGGCCCCGGCCGCGCACAACCGCGAGGCCTTCGACCGGGCCGTGGACGCCGTCACCGAGGCCACCGCGAGCCTGCTCGCCGAGCTGGAGGTCCGCGGAGCCCCCGCCCGTGCGGCCCGGGCCGCGGTCTAGGGGGCCGCACAGGGAGCAGGAGGTCGGTGATGAGCTCCGTCACCCGCTACGCACTCACCTTCCCGGGCACCCCTGGAACCCAGGCCCCGCAGGACGTGGTCGTGGTCGCGCGCACCAGCGCCACAGGGCCCGGCGGGCACCCGGTGTACGAGGACGCCAGCGGCATCGTCCGGGCCGAGATCAGTGACGCGGGGGAGGTCAGGATGCTCGCCAGCGGCGGCCACCAGACGCCGCACTGCCCGGTCCACGCCCAGCCGCTGCCCTGACGCCCTGCTGACAGCACCGCGCCCGTGGGGCACACTCGCGGCATGACCACAGCACGCTGGCAGGGCACCGTCGTCGCCGAGAGCGAGGACACCGTCGTCGTCGAGGGCAACCACTACTTTCCGGCCGACTCCGTGCGCACCGAGTTCCTGCGCCCGTCCGAGACCACCACCTTCTGCGGCTGGAAGGGCACCGCGGAGTACTACTCGCTGCACGTCGACGGCGCGACCAACCCGGACGCCGCCTGGTACTACGCGGACCCGGACCCGGCGGCGGAGCACATCCGCGGGCGGGTGGCGTTCTGGCGGGGCGTGGAGATCACCGACTGACCCGACCGGCCCCCGACCGGCCCGACGGCCGACCCGACCGACCCGACGGCCGACCCGGCTGTCCCCTGTGCGTCCCCCGGCCGGGTCACCGGGACACGGCCGTCGTCGTCCTGTCGCAGGACCGCGACACCCCCGGGGCGTATCGCGCCGCGGCGCCGGGTACGGCCACACCATGGCAATCTTCAGGAAACCGGGACGCCCCGGGCAGCCCGAGCCCACCGCGGACGGCCTCGCCGACGAGCTGGCCGGCCTGGTCGAGGAACTCGAACCCGGGGAGCCCGCCGAGGGCGGCCCCGGCGAGCTCGCCGAGTACCGGGCGGACACCGAGCGCGGCCGGCGCCGCGGCGCCCGGCTGGTCGCCGCGATCGCCCGGCGGATCGGCACCGGCGGCCGGGCCGCCGCCAAGGGCGCCGCGGTCGGCGGCCGGGCCCTCACCGAGCAGCTGCTGCAGACCGCCCCGCGGATCCCGGTCCGCACCCTCGCCACCCTGCGCGCCCAGCACCCCGGCGCCGCCGACCCGGAGAAGCTCGCCGACCTGCTGGTCACCGGCGCGAGCCGGGCCTCCAGCGCGCTCGGCGCGGGCGTGGGCGCCGCCGCGATGCTCCCGGTGCCGCCCGCGATGCCGGTCGAGATCGCCGCCGAGACGATCGCCGTCGCCGCCGTCGAGATCAAGCTGATCGCCGAGCTGCACGAGGTCTACGGCCTGCCCGTCCGGGGCACCGCGACCCAGAAGGCCGGCGCGTACGTCGGCGCCTGGGCCAACCGCCGCGGCATCGACCCCACCCTGCTCGCCAAGCCGGCCGGCCTGGCCGCGATGGCGCTCGGCAGCGAGGTGCGCCAGCAGGTGCGCCGCCGGCTCACCCGCAGCTCGCTGCGCCGACTGCCGTCGCTGACCCCGCTGCTGGTCGGCGCGGGCATCGGCGCCACGATCAACCTGCGCGACACCCGCAAGGTGGCCCGCGAGGTCCGCGAGTCGCTGCGCCGGCTGCCTCCGGCGGACCCCGGGTACTGGGCGGCCGCCGCGCCCGCCGAGGGGCCCCGGCCCGGCGACTGACCGCCGCCCGCGGGCGCGGGGCGGACCGGCCGGCCCCGGACGGGACCGGCCGGTCCGGCCTGCGGCGGCGACGCGGCGCCGGGTCAGCCCGCCGGTGTCTGCGGGGCCCCGGCGCCCCGGCCCGTCTTCACGGCGTTCACCATCGCCTGGTGGACGGCCCGGGCGGTGGTCTCGTCGGCCGCCGGCACGGGGCTGCCCGCCACCGAGTACCAGTCCAGCGCCCCGGTGTACTGCACGGTGAGCCGCGCCTCGCCGTCGGCCCAGGTGGTGTGCACGGTGAGGTCGCCCGAGATCGGGCCGACCTCGACGGTGGTCACCCCGCCCGGCCCGCTGATGATCGACTGGGTGGTCCAGGTGGCCCACGAGGCCCTGGGGTCGAGCGGGGGCTCCACCCGTCCCGCCGTCCCGCCCGCCGGGCCCGGTACCTGCCCTGCCGTGCCCTGCTGCTGTTCGGTCATGCGCCCATCCTCCCCCGCCGGTCCGTCGCCGCCCGGGCAGCGACACCGGCGGTCGCGAAGGCCGCCCTCGGGATCGGGCGGCCTTGTGGCAACTCGTCTGCCGACGTGGTCGAAGCGGTGCCGGAGCGGGTCAGCCGCCCGCCGCCGGCTCCTCCCGGGGCTCGCCCTCCGCCTGCGAGGTGTCCTGTGCGTGCTGGTTCTGCATCGAGGTGATGCCCTCCTCGGGGTCGGCCGCGCGGACGTCCTCGTCCCGGTCGGTGCTCACCTCGGAGCGTGCGCTCATGTCGGTCATCACGGGCTCCGTCTCCTCGGCCGGTCTGTCTCGCCCCTCAAGCCTGCCTCCGCACCCCGGAGACGGCCAACCGGGCGGATCCGGCGCCCCGCACCGCCCGGCCGGCCGAGCCGTTCACCAGGCGACCGGCAGCGCCCTCAGGCCGTAGATCAGCGCATCGGCGCGGAACTCCAGGGCCTCCCGCGCGACCGCGAGCCGCAGCCCCGGCAGCCGCCGGAACAGGGTGGCCAGCGCGATCTGCAGCTCGGCCCGGGCCAGCGGCTGGCCCAGGCACTGGTGCACCCCGAAGCCGAAGGCGACGTGCCGGCGCGCGTCCCGCGCGAGGTCGACCTCGTCCGCGCCCGGGTGCCCCTCGGTGCCGAACAGCCGGTCGTCCCGGTTGGCCGTCGACAGCATCGCCATCACGCCGTCCCCGGCACGGATCAGGGCGCCGCCCAGTTCGACGTCCTCCACCGCCAGCCGCGGCACGCCGGTGTGCACGATGGTGAGCAGCCGCAGCAACTCCTCCACCGCCCCGGGCACCGCCGCCGGGTCGGCGAGCCGGGCGGCCTGCTCGGGGTGGCGCAGCAGCAGCGCGGTGGAGAGCGCGATCATGTTGGCGGTGGTCTCGTGCCCGGCGACCAGCAGCAGCACCCCGGTCGCGGCGATCTCCCGCACGGTGAGGTCGTCGCGCGCCGCCAGCCGGCTCAGGATGTCGTCGCCGGGCTCGGACCGCTTGCGCTCGGCGAGCCCGGCGAGGTAGTCGAGCATCTCCTTCTGGGCCCGGGCGAAGTCCTCGCCGGCGGCCTCGGTGGCGAGCAGCAGCCGGCTGTTCGCCTGGAACGCCTCGCGGTCCTCGTAGGGGACGCCGAGCAGCAGGCAGATCACCAGCGAGGGCACCGGCAGCGCGAAGTCGGCGACCAGGTCGGCCGGACCGCCCCCGGCCGTCATCCGGTCGAGCGCCTCGTCCACGATCCGCTGGATGCCGGGGCGCATCGCCTCCACCCGCTTGACCAGGAACTCCCCGGTGACCATGCGGCGCAGCCGGGCGTGCTCGGGGTCGTCCAGGCGCAGGAACGAGGGGTTGGCGGCGATGAGCTCGCGCCGGCCCTCGACGAGGAACGGGAAGGCGGGCCGCCGGACGTCGGCGCTGAACCGGCGGTCCGAGAGCACCGTGCGGACCTCCTGGTAGCCGGTCACCAGCCAGCAGGGGCTGCCGTCGGGCAGTTCCGCGCGGCTGACCGGGCCGGTACCGGCGGCTTCGGTGTACGCGGGCGGCGGCGCGAACGGGCAGGCCGTGCCGCGCCGGGCCGGGATCGGGGTGACGGGAACGGTGGACATGCTCAAGGTGGTCTCCTCGCGTGACAGGTGAGGCCCGTGGCAGGCGGTGGGAGACGGCGGGAGGGCCGGTCGCGAACCCCCGGGCGGCCGGGTCAGACGGTGGTGCCGGGAGCGTCGTCCTCGGTGACGGTGATCGCGCCGCCCGGGCAGAGGTCGGCGGCGAGGCGCACGTCCTCGAACAGGGCCGCGGGGACGGCCGGCCGGTGGACGTTCACCAGGCCGTCCCGCTCGTCCTGCTCGAAGACCCCGGGCGCCGTCATGACGCACTGGCCGGAGCTGCAGCAGCGGTCCCGCTCGACGTTCACCTGCATGTCGGACACCTCTCCGTGGTGTGGCACCGGTCGGTCCGCCGGAGCCGGGCCGCCCTCCGCTGTCCCGGCCAAGCTATCCCCGCTTCCCGTCGCACACGAAGAGTGGACGGCCAACCCGCGCAGAATGGCCGATTTGGGTACGCTCGTGAACGACTTTGCGAAAAACGGAGTTTGATTGACCGTCAGCTGAATTGTCCGGGAGCGTTCCGGTGTGGCCCGCCGCTCAGCCGAGCCCCTCCGCGGCGGCGATCTCCCGGACGGCGGCGACGGTGTCCGCCTCCGACGCGCTCTTGTCGGGCCGGTAGCGCACCACCCGGGCGAACCGCAGCGCCAGCCCCGCCGGATAGCGCGGGCTGCGCTGGACCCCGTCGAAGGCGATCTCCACGACCAGCTCGGGCCGCACCCGGACGGTCCAGGCGTCCCGTTCCACCGCGCGCTCCAGCAGCGCCGCGGTCTGCCAGGCGAGCGTCGCGTCGGTGAGCCCCTTGAAGGTCTTGCCGAGCATCACAAACGGGCCGAGCCCCGCCTCGCCGCCCGCCCGCGCGCCCAGGTGCAGATTGCTGAGGAAGCCCTGCCGCCGCCCGCTGCCCCACTCGGCGGCCAGCACCACCAGGTCCAGGGTGTGCCGCGGTTTGACCTTGACCCAGCCGGCGCCGCGCCGTCCGGCCTGGTAGCCGGCCGCCGGGTCCTTGACCAGCACCCCCTCGTGGCCGTGCGCGAGGGCGTCCTCGAAGAACGCCAGCGCCTCGTCGCGGTCCCCGGTCTCGGTGTGCGCCACCCGCAGCCCGGCCGGGACGGCCCCGTCCAGCGCGGCCCAGCGCTCCCGCCCGGGGCGGTCGACCAGGTCCTCGCCGTCCCGGTGCAGCAGGTCGAAGACGTGCACGCTCAGCGGGACCTCGGCCCGCAGCCGCTGCGGGTCGCGGCGCGCCGCCGTGCGGGCGGCGGTCTCCTGGAACGGCCGCGGCCGGCCGTCCGGCCCGAGCGCGATCGCCTCGCCGTCCAGCACCGCCGACCGCACCGGCAGGGCCAGCGCCGCCTCCACCACCTCGGGCACCCGGGCGGTGATGTCGTCCAGCGACCGGGTGAAGACGCCGACGTCCCGGCCGTCGCGGTGCACCTGCACCCGGATCCCGTCCAGCTTCCACTCCAGGGCCACCGGTCCGGCGAACCGCTCCAGTGCGGTGCCGACCTCCGGGGCGGAGGCCGCCAGCATCGGCCGCACCGGCCGGCCCACCTCCAGCCGGAACGCGGCGAGTGCCGGTTCCCCGCCGGTCAGCGCGGCCGCGGCGACCGCCCGGGCGGAGCCGCGGAACATCAGCGCCCGGCGCACCGCGGCGGCCGGCACCCCGGCGGCCCGCGCCACCGCGTCCGCGACCACCGCGTCCAGCGCGCCCTGGCGCAGGTCGCCGACCAGGACGGCGCGCAGGAACGCCTGCTCCGCGTCGGTGGCCCGCTCGAACAGACCGGTCAGCAGCCGGTGCCGCTCCGCCCGGGCGCCGGGCCCGTGCACCGCGGCGATCGCCTCCAGCGCCCGTTCCGTCTCGCGCACCCCCAGCCGGGGTTCGGCGGCGGGCGGCGGCAGGTCGCGCAGGGCGGCCGGACCGAGGCCGGTGCGCAGTCGCTGCGACTCGCCGGACAGCAGCGCGACCGCCGCCGGAGCCTCGTCGGGGCCGAGCTCGCGCAGGCAGTCGGCGAGCAGCCCGGTCTTCGCCCGGCGGCCGGGCTCGGCCGCGACGGCGCGCGAGGTCAGGGCCAGCCGGCGGAGCAGCATCGCGGCCTCCTCGGGAGCGGCCCGTCGGCGGGCCGGGCGTCCAGGATCGGCGATCCGGGGCGCCGGCGCGCGCCGGGCCGCCCCCGGGCCCGCCGAGAACGCTCCGGGCGACGGATCGGCGTGGAAGGGTGGGGTTCTTGGCCGCGCTGTCGATCGGCGCGGCAGATGACGGGCCGTCATGCTGGCACGCATCGCATCCGGCCCCCACCGGCCACCGATCAGAGGGAGTTCCGCATGACCCCGGAAACCGCCGTCAGCACCGTCGCCGCCCCGGCCGGCTGGACCGTCGGGGCGCCCACCGACGCCGACTTCGCCGCCTGGCGCGAGCTGTACCGCGGCTACGGCGCGTTCTACCGGGTGCCGATGCCGGACGAGAAGGCCGCGCTGGTCTGGTCCTGGCTCACCGACCCGGCCCACGAGCTGGAGGGCCTGCTGGTCCGCGACGCCGACGGCACCCCGGTCGGGCTGGCCCACTACCGGCCCTTCGTCCGCCCGCTGCACGGCGCGGTGGCCGGCTTCCTCGACGACCTGTTCGTCGCCCCCGCCGCCCGGGGCACCGGCGCGGTCGACCTGCTGCTCGCCCGGCTGCGCGAGATCGCCGCCGAGCGCGGCTGGAACGCCGTCCGCTGGATCACCGCGGAGGACAACTACCGGGCCCGCGGCAAGTACGACCAGGTCGCCACCCGCACCCGGTTCCTCACCTACGACATGCTCCCGGCCGGGGCCTGAGCCGAACGGGGGCGGCCGTCCGCCGCCCCCGTTCGGAAATCCGTTCGCACTTTTCTGTTATCCGGTCACCGCCCGCAGGTCTCCCTCGTGTCGGCACCCGTCCGCCGGACCCTCCGGCGGACCCGACGGACCGAACACAGGAAGCGTGCGCAGGTGAACAGCGAAGACCGGACCACCATCCTCCCCGCGACCGGGCACCCGGGCCCCGGTGGGCGCTCCGGGCGCCGTGCCGCGGAACGGCGGCGCGGCCACGGCCGACGGCGCCGGCGCGGCGGGGTCGGGCCGGTGGTGGCCGTGGTCGCGGCCGTCGCCGGGACGGGCGTGATCGCGGCCCTGACCGGTGCCGGGTACGCGGTGTACCGCGGCGAGGAGGGCGGCGACACCGGCGTGCAGGCCGTCGCCCACGAGCCGCTGATCGACGCGGAGGCCGGTGACCTGAACGGCATCCAGGTGCCCGGCGCGGGCCTCAGCGGGCCGGACCCGGCCCCGGCCGCCACCGACCAGGCGCGCGCGGCGGGCGCCGGCCCCTCGGCCGGCACCGCTCCCGCCGCCCCCGCGACGCCCTCGGCCCCGGCCGCCACCCCGGGCCGCAGCGCCTCCACGGCGCCCGGCACCGCCGCCACGGTCTCCACCGCGCCGCGCGACCCGGCCGCGAGCCCGGCGCCCGGCGACGGCGCCGGCCCGCAGCCCCCGACCGCCCCCGCGTCGGTCGTGCCCACGGCCACCGCCGCCACCACCGCCACCGCCACGGCGGCGCCCGGCGCCAAGCCCTCGTCGACCGCCCCGCGTCCGACCACGACCGCCAAGCCGGGCGGCTCCGCCAACGGCTCCTTCGCCCAGCAGGTGGTGGACCTGGTCAACGCCGAGCGCGCGCGGGCCGGCTGCGGACCGCTCACCGCCGACGCCCGGCTGGCCACCGCCGCCCAGGTCCACAGCGACGACATGGCCGACCGCAACTTCTTCGACCACGCGAGCCCCGAGGGCACCCACGCCGACCAGCGCATCGAGGCGGCCGGCTACCGCTGGAGCACCTGGGGCGAGAACATAGCGCGCGGCCAGAAGGATCCGGCGGCGGTGATGGAGTCCTGGATGAACAGCCCGGGCCACCGCGCCAACATCCTCAACTGTTCCTTCCGGCAGATCGGCGTCGGCGTCCGGACCGGTTCGGGCGGGCCCTGGTGGACCCAGGTCTTCGCCGCACCGTCCTGAGCCCGGTCCTGGCCGCTGTCCGGGGCCCGTTCTGGCCACTGTGCGGGGCCCGTCCGGAGCCCCTTCCCGACCGCCGCCCGGGCCCGCCGGGCGGCGGCGGGCCGCCGATTTTCCGAATCAGCGGGAATTGTTGTTATCTGAGCACTCCCCAGAGGTCTCCGAGGAGGCAGCGGCGGACGGACGACAGCAAGACGGAGTGCGGACCCATGAACGTAGACGTGCAGAGCGGCGCCGGAGCGCCCCTGGTGCTCGCGGCCCAGGCGGGCGACCCCCGGGCGCGCGAGGCGCTGGTCGCCGCCTGGTTCCCGCTGGTCTACAACGTCGCCGGCCGGGCGCTGAACGGCCACGCCGACGTGGACGACGTCGCCCAGGAGACCATGATCCGGGCGCTGGACGGCCTGGAGGGTCTGCGCGACCCGGAGGCGTTCCGGTCCTGGCTGGTCGCGATCACCATGAACCAGGTCCGCCGCCGCTACACCGGCCAGCAGCAGGCGGCCGTCGGCGGCCTGGACGAGAGCTGGGAACTGGCCGACCCGGGCGCGGACTTCACCGACCTGACCATCCTGCGGCTCGGCCTCTCCGGCCAGCGCCGGGAGGTCGCCGAGGCCACCCGCTGGCTGGACCCGGACGACCGGGAACTGCTCGCCCTGTGGTGGCTGGAGGCCGCTGGCGAGCTCACCCGCGCCGAGCTCGCCGAGGTGCTCGACCTGACGCCGCAGCACGCCGCCGTCCGCGTCCAGCGGATGAAGAAGCAGCTGGAGGCGGGCCGGGTGGTGGTCCGCGCGCTCACCGCCTACCCGCGCTGCCCGGAGCTCACGGAACTGACGACCGGCTGGGACGGCACCCCGGACTCGGTCTGGCGCAAGCGCACAGCCCGGCACGTCCGGGGCTGCGCCGCCTGCGACGGGCTGGCCCGCGACCTCGTCCCGGCCGAGGGGCTGCTGGCCGGTCTGGCGCTGGTCCCGGTGCCGATGGACGCCCCCGGCGGGCTCGCGCTCCAGTCCGCGGGCGCGGCGGCCACCGGGTCCCCGGGCGCCGCCGGTGCGTCCGGCGGCTCCTCGGGCGGCGCGCCCGGTGCGGCGGCGGGCCCGCCGCCCGTGCCCGGGGACCCGGCCGGCGGACCGGGCGGCCGGGGCGGGCTCGCCCGGCGGCGGACGGTGCTGGCGGGCGGGACGGCGGCGGTGCTCGCCGCGGCGACGCTGGCGATGGTCTGGCCCCAGCACACCGGACCGGGGGACACCGCGCCCGGACCGGCCAGCCCGGCCACCGCCCCCGACGTCCTGGCACCGCCGCCCGCCGCACCCGCCGAATCGGCCGCGCCGAGCCCGGAGGCCGGGCCGCCGACGACCGGCCCCGGCGCGACGCCGTCGTCCGCCGTGGCACCCCCTGCGGCCGCGAGCCCGACCCCGGCGCCGAGCAGTGCCCGGCCGAGCACCGCCCCGGCCGCCCCGGCGAACCAGGAACGCCAGCTGGTCGACCTGGTCAACGCCGAGCGGGCCAGGCGGGGCTGCGGCCCGCTGCGCATCGACCCGAAGCTGCACGCCGCCGCCCAGAAGCACGCCGAGGACATGGCCGCCCGCGGCTACTTCGACCACGTCGCCCCCGACGGCGGCCGGCCGGACACCCGGCTGACCGCGGCCGGCTACCGCTGGTCGCAGTGGGGCGAGAACCTCGACCGGGGACCGATCGCCCCGGCCGTGGTCTTCTCCCGTTGGATGGACGGCGGCATCCACCAGTCGAACATGCTGGACTGCGCGTTCAAGGACGTCGGCATCGGCGTCGCCACCGGACCCGGGGGCCCCTACTGGACCCAGGACCTCGGAACCCCGCTCGGCTGACCCGGCGTCGGCCCGCCGTCCGTCAGACCGGCAGGCCGACCAGGCCCGGCGCCTCGCCCGTGACGTGGCCGGTGGCCTGGCCGACCACGGTGCCGGCCTCCCCGAGCTGCCCCGGCAGGGCGTCCGGCACCGAGGCGAGCGGCCCGCTCCGCAGCGGGCCGGTCAGGTCGCCCGCGCCGTCCGCGACGGCGGCGTGGGCGCTGGGGGCGGTCAGGGAGGCCACGACGCCGACGGCGAGCGAGGCGACGGCGAGCATGCTGCGCTTCTTCATGCCCCGTCCAACGAGGCTCCGCCACCCGGGTTACGGCCGGGCGGTCACCGGAGGGCGCGCGGGCCGGTGGCGCGCCCCCGGGATCACTTCGCCCGGGTGACCGGGACGGGCGACGCGGACGGCGCCTTCTCGGCCGGGCGGATCGAGGTGACCGTCCGCTTCAGCGTCGTGAGGGTCTCGGACGACGGAAGCCGCAGACAGGCCGTCAGCTGGACCAGCTCCGCCCGCCCGGACACCAGGAGCGCCTGGAACCCGCGCAGCTGCTGGGTGCCGCCCCGCAGGACGCAGTCCTTGTCGGTCGGCGCGGACTCCAGCACCGGTGGCTGGCCCAGGAGCTTCTCGGCGTTGTTCTGCTCGGGGATCACCCGGAGCGCGATGACCACGCCCTCGTCGGCGAGCACTCCCGCGGTGATGCACACCGGGCTCTGCAGGTTGTCCGGGCGCGGGCAGTCGGCCGCCCCGGCCAGCTGCTGGGAGGAGAGGTAGCCGAGGGGCTCCGACTGCCCGCTGCCGGGCAGCGCCGTGAGGCCGTACCAGCCGAACGGCACGTCCATCGCGATGTCGTCGAGCAGGGTGAAGCGGATCGTGAGGCCGTCGCCGGTCCTGCCGTCGGGCCAGCTGCCCGGCGGGGTGCTCGGTGACGCACCGCCGGACGGGACCGCGTCGCCGGCCGGGCCGGAGGCGGCCGGATGCAGCGAGGAGCCCCCCGGAGCGGGCGCCAGCGCCGGGGCCGCCGCCAGCACGGCCGCGGTCAGGCCGACGGCCAGCCCGCCCGCGAGGGCGGCCCGGCGACGGCGCCGGCGGGTGCGGGCCGCCCGGGCCAGCACGCGTTCCATCCGGTCCTCGGGTGCCGACAGGTGCGGGGGCGCCAGCTGGAGCAGCACCCGCAGCTCGTCCGCCACCTCACGGTCCCCGGGCGCCTCCCGGTCCGGGGCGTCCCGGGCGGGGAACTCAGGCTCCGTCACGACGCCCCCCGTCCAGGAGCAGTTCCCGGGCGGGCAACCGGCCGCGCAGCGCCTGAAGGGCGCGGTGCGTCTGGCTCTTGACGGTGCCCGTGCTGCAGCCCAGCGCCTCGGCGGTGTCCTCCACGCTGAGGTCCTCGAAGAAGCGCAGCACCACCACCGCCCGCTGCCGGGCCGGCAGTGCCCGGACGGCGGCCGCCACCACCTGGCCCGTCACCACGTCGTCGAACGGGTCCGCGGCCGTCGGCGGCTCGGGCAGCCGCTCGTGCGGCAGCTCCCCGTGCCAGCGGCGGCGCCACCACGAGACGTGCGCGTTCACCAGAACCCTGCGGACGTACGCCTCGGGCCGGTCGATGGAGATCTGCTCCCAGCGCGGCCACACCTTGGCGAGGGCCGTCTGCAGCAGGTCCTCGGCCTGGTGCGGGTCGCCGGTGAGCAGCCAGGCCATCCGGAGCAGCCGGGGGCTGCGGGCGGCGACGAACTCCTCGAAGTCCGGTGTCGCGTCCGTCATCCCGCCGCCCCCGCCATGCCGTTCCCGCCGCCGTCTCCGTCGCCCGTGCCGCCACGTCGGTGGCGGCGGTCCTGCCGGTCGGCCGTGGCCGCCGGGTCCTCGCTGTCGTTCTCACGGCTGCTGAACGCGCTGGGGTCCGCCGTGGGTTGTCCGGTCGCCGGGACCAGTTTCGCAAAGCGGTTTCCCGGACCCGCTCTCCCGGGCCGGTCGGGTCCGGGCCGACAGCTCCGGGACGGTCCGGGACGGCGGGACCGGGCGCGGGGCGGGGCGGGCGCCGGGGCGGTGGGGGGAGCGGCCCGGCGCGGACGCTGGACGGCCCGCGAGCCGGCCGGGACTCGGCCGGGCGGCGGGCGGGCCGTGGCCACCACGATCCGCCCCCCACGGCGGCCCGCCAAGGGCGCGCGCGGGGCGCCCGGGGGCACCGGCAGGGCGCGCCGGGCGGGACGGCCCGCCCGCCGTCCGCCGTCCGCACCACGCCCCGCCCGGGCGGCCCCGGAGAACCCCGCCGGCGCCCTCCGTCAGAGCGTCCCCGATCCGCGCGGCCCACCTCCCGTCCGCTCGGCGGCGCCGGGATCCACCGGGTCCACCGTCCAGTCGGGGTGACCGGGCATCGGCGGGGTCCGCTCGCCGTAGAGCCACTCGCGCAGGAAGTCGCCCAGCGGCTGCCCGGAGACCTCGTCGGCCGTGCGCAGGAAGTCGGCGGTGGTGGCGGTGCCGTGGCGGTGACGGTCCAGGAAGGCCCGCTCGATCCGGTCGAACACCTCCGCCCCGACCCGCTCCCGCAGGGCGAACAGCACCAGCGCGCCGCCGGTGTACCGCTGGCTGTCGAACAGCGTCGCGGCGGTCGGCACGGCCACCGGGCCGGAGTCGTGGCGCCACTGGTCGCCCTGGGCGTAGACCCTGCGCATCCGGTCGGTGAGCGTGGTGGATCCGCCGGAGTCCGGCCAGCCGCGCTCGTAGCGGTACATCAACCCGTAGAGGTCGGCATGGCCCTCGTTCAGCCAGAGATCGGCCCAGGTCCCCGGGGTGACGCTGTCACCGAACCAGGAGTGCACCAACTCGTGCATCATGTGCGAGCCGATCGTCCGCTCCGGCCCGCGCAGGAAGTCCGGCTTGTAGAGCGTCAGCGTCTGCGTCTCCAGCCCGGTGAAGCCGAACGCCGCCGGGTCGTCGGTGTCGGCGGGCAGCAGCCCGTACGTCTCCAGCGGGAACCGTCCGAGGTGCTGCTCCGCCCAGGCCAGCTGGCCGGGCGTCAGGGCCAGGGCCGGCTCCAGGTCCGCGGCGCGCGCCGTGGGCACGACGTCGCGCAGCGGCAGCCCGTCCGGCCCGCCGCGCTCGCGGACCGTGTAGCGGCCCACCGAGGCCTGCAGCAGCTCGGTCGCCATCGCCTCGCGCGAGACGTAGCGCCGGGTGGTGGTGCCGTCCGGGTGCGGCTCGGTGGCGGTGAGCCGTCCGTTGGCCACGCCGAGGAGGTCGTCCGGCGCGGTGACGGCGATCCGGAAGCGGGCCTTGTCGCCCGGCCGGTCGTTGCAGGGGAAGACGGTGTGCGCGCCGTCCGGCTGCCCGGCCACCGCGAAGCCGTCGGGCGTCACCACCCAGCCGGTGTGCGGCAGGGCGGCGCGGGGGTCGGCGCTGTACTCCACCTCCACCCGCAGCACGGCGCCCGCCCGCACCGGCCGGGCCGGCAGCACGGTCAGCTTCTCGTCGTGCGCCCGGAACCCGGCCGGGTGCCCGTCGACCCGGACGGCGTGCACGTCCAGGCCCAGCGCGTCCAGCTCCAGGCCCGTCAGCCGGGTCAGCGCGCGGGCGGTCAGCACGGTGGTGCCGTCCACCGTGCGGGTGGCGGGGCGGTAGTCGAACGCGAGGTCGTAGGCGAGCGCGTCGTAGGCGGTGGTGCCGAGCGAGGGGAACACGGGGTCCCCGGCGCCCGGTGCGCCCGCGAGGCCGGCGGCGGGGGCGCCGGCCGCCGGGGTCAGCGCGAGCGGGAGCGCCGCCAGCGCGAGCGCGGTGGCGAGGACAGGACGGTGTCCGGGCGGCACAGCGGTCACCTCGTCTCGTGTCGAACGGACCCGCTTCCGGTGAGCGATCCTCCGGGCACGGACCGTAGCAGAGGGCTCCGACAGTCCGGGCGACACGCGGCGTCCCCCGGACGGCCCATTGTGGTAGCCGGACGGCTGCGCAGTGTCATACCTTCGAAGAGCTCCGCCCCCTGACGGACGGGGCCACGGCCGCCGGAGCGCCTGGCCAGGACCGGCGGCCGTACTCTCATGCCCGCGCACCGTGCCCGCCGCGCCCCGCCCCGCCTCGTAGGCTGGGCAGCCGCGCCGGCCGCCCGCAGCCCCCGCCGGCGCACCGGACCGGCAGGAGCGAACCCGTGACCAGCCCGCACTTCGTGGTGATCGGCGAGTGTGTCGCCGACGTCGTCCGCACCGACGGCGCGCCCGACACCGTCCACCCCGGCGGCAGCCCGGCCAACGTCGCGTACGGCCTGGCCCGGCTCGGGGAGCCGGTCGCGCTGGTCACCGAACTCGCCGACGACCCGTACGGCCGGTTGATCCGCGCCCACCTGGAGTCGGCCGGCGTCACGCTGCTGCGCGAGCCGGCGGGCGGGGACGGCGGCCCGCGCACCCCCTCGGCGGTGGTGCGGCTGGACGCCGACGGGCGGGCGCACTACACCTTCGACATCGGCTGGACCCTCCCGCCGTTCGCGCTGCCCTTCCCGCCGGGACACCTGCACCTCGGCTCGATCGCCGCCGTCACGGAGCCCGGCGCGGCGGCCGTGCTCGCCCTGGTCGAGCGCTGGCGCGGCCGGGCGTCCGTCAGCTACGACCCGAACGTGCGGCCCGTGCTGATGGGCGAGCACGCCGAGGCCGTCCGCCGGGTCGAGCGCTGCGTGGCGCTCAGCGACCTGGTCAAGGCCAGCGACGAGGACCTCGCCTGGCTCTACCCCCACCGCACCCCGGAGGAGTCGGCCCGCCACTGGCTCGGCCTCGGCCCCGCCACCGTCGCGGTCACCCGCGGGCCCGCCGGGGCCTTCGCACTCACCGCCGACGGCCGCCACGCGGAGGCACCGGCCCGCCGCGTCGAGGTCGCCGACACCGTGGGCGCCGGTGACGCCTTCACGGCCGCCCTCCTGCACGCCCGCCACACCGGCGCCGACCTCGACACCGCCCTCCTCCGTGCCACCACCGCCGCCACCCTCACCGTCACCCGCCCCGGCGCCGCCCCGCCCGACCTCGCCGAACTGGCCGCCGCCCTGCGCGGCTAGGGCGCACCCTGCGGGCCCAGGCCGGGTCCGCCCTCCGGCGGGGAGGTGCCCCAGCGTGCCTCCGCCGCGGTCTCGTCCGGCCTGGTCCGTAGGACATGGGCTCGCCCTGTCGTTCGGATCGGGTCAGGCGGTCGTCGCCGGGGTGCGCACGCCCCGGTCTCCGGTCCGGAGGTGGCCCCGCCTCCGGACCGCCGGTGCACGCACGCCTGGGGTACCCCCGGCAGACGCCCACGGGTCCGACGTGGTCCGAGAGGGGCCCGGGGGCGTGCCTTGTGGCCCGGGCTGGGGGGTGCCGCACTGCAGGGACTCTGCCGCGGTCTCGTTCGGCCTGGTGCGCCTCGGTCTCCGGTCCGGAGGTGGCCCCGCCTCCGGACCGCCCATGCACGCGCGCCTGGGGGTACCCCTGGCAGGCGCCCACGGGTCCGACGTGGTCCGGGAGAGACCCGGGGGCGTTCCTTGTGGCCCGGGCCGGGGGGTGCCGCGCTGCAGAAACTCTGCCGCGGTCTCGTCCGGCCTGGCACGCCCCGGTCTCCGGTCCGGAGGTGGCCCCGCCTCCGGACCGCCGGTGCACGCACGCCTGGGGTACCCCAGGCCGACGCCCACGGGTCCGACGTGGTCCGGGAGAGGCCTGAGGGCGTGCCTTGTGGCCCGGGCCGGGGGGTGCCGCACTGCAGGGACTGCGCTGCGGTCTCGTCCGGCCCGGTCCGTAAGACGTGGGCTCGCCCTGTCGTTCGGATCGCGTCAGGCGGTCGTCGCTGGGGCGCTTACGCCCTCGGTCTCCGGTCTGGAGGTGGCCCCGTCTCCGGACCGCCGGTGCACGCACGCCTGGGGTACCCCAGGCCGAAGGGTGGGGAGACCCCCACAGGTCCGAGACGGTCCGGGAGAGGCCCGAGGGCGTGCCTTGTGGCCCGGGCCGGGTCCGCGGACGCCGGGGCATGCGCGCCCCCGGCCCGGTGGCCGGGAGGCGCCTCACCGCACGGACTGCGCTGCGGCCGCGTCCGACCTGATCGAGACCCACGCTCGCCCCGGCAGGAGGGCGGCGGTTCGGGTGGGGTCGTGGTGGTCCACGGCTGGGTGCGTCGGTCGGTGGCGGGGCCCAGGGGGCGGGGGTGCTGGGTGTCGGTGTCGAGGGTGGTGGCCGTGGAGGGGTGGGCGAGGGGGACGGGGCCCCGGCAGGCGGCCGGCGGTTCGGGTGGGGTCGTGGTGGCCTACGGCCGGGTGTGTCGGCTGGTGGCGGGGCCCAGGGGGCGGGTGTGCTGGGTGTCGGTGTCGAAGGTGCGGGCGGTGTCGAGGGTGCCGGTGAGGTCGGGGTGGCGGCCGAGGAGGGTGTGGGCGAGGGTGACGGCGTCCGGGGGGAGGCGGCGGGTGAGGCCGAGGTGGGGGGACCAGCGGCCGGGGACGTAGTGGGGGTCGGGGTCCTCGGCGTGCTCCAGGACCTCCCAGACCCGGTGGTGCAGCTGCATCAGCTCGACCGTCGGGACGACCGACCAGCTGAGCACCCGGCGCCTGCTGCGGGCGGAGAAGGAGAGCAGACCGGTCAGCCGGACGGTCAGCGGCAGGGCGTCGGCGAGGAGTTCGTCGAGCCGGTCGGCCGCCCCGGCGGGCATCCGGGCGCAGGCGGCCAGGGTGAGGTGGGGGCGGTGGCCGGGGTGCGGGTTGTGGGCGAGGCTGTCCACCCCGCCGTCGGCGAGCTGCTGCCAGACCGCGCGCACGGCGCGGTCGAGCGGAGGGTCGCAGAGCAGCTCAACGGTCTGCACGGGCGAGATCCTTGGCGTACCAGACCTCGGCGTAGCGGCGGTCGGTGTAGGCGGGGATCTCCCGGTAGCCGTGCCGGGTGTACAGCGCGCGGGCCTCCACCAGGTCGAGCCGGGTGTCCAGCACGATCCGCTCGGCGCCGAGCGCCCGCGCCGCCGCGTCGACGGCGGCCATCAGCCGCGCTCCGCCGCCGGTGCCGCGCCGGGCCGGGCGGATGTAGACCCGGGTCAGCTCGACGGTGGCGGTGTCGACGACCCGCAGTCCGGCGCAGCCGGCGGCCTCGCCGCCGTAGCGGCCGAGCAGGAAGACGCCGGTGGGCGGCGCGAGGTCGTCGCTGGGCGAGCCGGCGAGGCCGGTCTCGATCTCCTCGGGCGTGCCCTCCCGGCCGAGGTGCAGCCGGTAGTAGCTGTTGGCGACGTCGATGTAGTAGTCGCGCAGCAGCGCGAGGGACTCCGCGGACCCGACGTCGGCGGGCGCGATCGCCCAGGGTTCGGTCGTACCTCGCTGCGTGCTGATCGTCATGGGCGCATTATCGGGCGCCCGCCGCTCCTGCCGCGAGCCGTTTTCGATCATCCCGCCGCCGGTCGGCCGGGCGGGTGACGGGGGGATTGGGTGACCGGCGTGGCGGGGGAGCAGTGGGGCTATGGACAGGTCATCAGATAGTCGTACTAGTAGGGGGTTGGCGGGGCGGAGGCGCGGGTGGGGACGGAACGGGCTGGCCGCCGTGGTGTGCCTGGCCGCCGCGGTGGCGGGCTGCGGCGGCCCCGGCGGGGGCGGGGAGGTGCACCAGGCCGGGCGCACCGGGGCGAGCGCGGCGGCGGACCGCGGCGTGCCGCGCCCTCCCGCCGTGCCGGTGGTGCTGCCGGGGCCGGCCCGGGCGGAGGAGGAGGCCAGCAGCGAGGCGGTGGCCCGCCGGGCGGAGGCCGCCAGGGCGGTGCTGGAGACCGCGGCGCGCTGGGGCCTGGCGCGGCCGCCGTTGCCGGCCCCGCCGCGCCCGGCGAGCCGGCCCGAGCTGGTCGCCGCCCCGGGGGTGAAGCTCGCGGACGGGGTGCCGCCGGTGGTCTACCGGGTGCCCACCGACGAGCGGATCGTCTTCCTGACCGTGGACGACGGCGCCGAGAAGGACCCGGAGTTCAACCGGATGGCGGCCGAGCTGGGCATCCCCCTGTCGACCTTCGTCGCCGACTACCTGGCCCGCCCCGACTACGGCTACTTCCGCGCACTCGCCGCGCAGGGCGACGCGGTGAACAACCACACCATCAACCACCGCAACCTCAAGGTGCTCGGCTACGGCACCCAGCGCGAGGAGATCTGCCGCCAGCAGGACCAGCTGGAGGAGCAGATCGGCACCCGCCCGCGGCTGTTCCGCCCGCCGTACGGCGAGTACAACGAGGACACCCTGCGGGCCGCCGCCTCCTGCGGGATCGAGGCGGTGCCGCTGTGGAACGAGGAGGCGTTCCCGGACCGCGTCGAGTACCGCTACGAGGACCGGCGGCTGCACCCGGGCGACATCATCCTCACCCACTTCCGCGGCACCGACCTGTGGAGCGGCACCATGCCGGACCTGCTGCGCAAGGTGGTCGACGAGGTGACCGCCCAGGGCTTCGCGCTGGCCCGGCTCGACGACTACCTCTAGGGCGGCCGGCTCCGGGGCGGCCACCATCAGGGCGGCCGGCTCCGGGGCGGTCGCCTCCGGGGCGACTGCTGACGGGCCCGCGCGGGGGCGTCAGTCCAGCGCGAGGGCGTCCAGGTACACCCAGGCGCCCTCGTGCCGCACGAACCGGCTGTGCTCGGTGAGGACGCCCTCCTCCCGCCCGTCCGCGTAGTGGGCGCGGAAGGCCACCGTGCCCTCGGCGTGAAACGGCCCGCCCTCGGTGGTGGAGAGCACCTCCAGCCGCAGCCAGCGCAGCCCCGGGTCGAAGTCCACCGAGTCCGGCCGGCTGTCCGGGTGCCAGGTGCGCAGCAGGTAGGCCTCGTCCCGGGCGGCGAAGGCGCTGTAGCGCGAGCGCATCAGCGCCTCCGCGGTGGTCGCCGCGGCCTGGCCGCGGTGCAGCCGGCCGCAGCACTCGGCGTAGCTGGCGGGCAGGCCGCAGGGGCAGGGCGAGGACGGCAGCAGGCGCGGGGCGGGCGCGGCGGCGCGGGCGGGGGAACGGCGTCGGGACATGGGTCCATTCTGGCGCCTCGTGGGGGCGGTGCGCGCCGGGCGTCCGGTCCGGGGTCGTCCCGGACCGCCGTGGGCGGGGGCCCGGGACGGGGGCGGGCGCCGGACCGGGGCCGGGACGCGGCCGGTGCCCCAGGCGCCCGGGACAGCGGGTGACGGACCGTGGGAGGCGCACCCGGTACCCGCCGGGCGCCGGTCCCGTCCGCAGCCTCCCGGGAGCCTCCACGGAGCCTCATGACCCCCCATCTGTTTGACTGTCCTCGGACAATGTAAAGTCCGGAAATCTGCTTGCGGCGTCGGCAGGACGCACGGGTGGCGTAGCTGACGGACCGTTGGCGAAACCGTAGCGGTCCGAACTGACCCTGCCAAGGGGGCGTCGAGGGGACTGACAATCTGTAAGAAATCGCCAACGAACCGTCACGCTTCAGCACCGCTGACGGGGGAGAAGGGGGTGATCTTTCCGGCATATCGAACGAGTGACGGAAATGTGCTGGTGATTCGTAGATCTTTACCCCACCATCTCCCAGGGCACACCGCCCATTTCTCGCCGACCACAAGTCGATGCAGCAGCACCCCTCGGGAGAGAGTGATGAGTTCGACGGGACTTCCCCCGCTGGATCCGGCCGCCCCTCTGGCCGCCCTGGTTTCCGCGCAGGTCAGACGAACACCGGACGCCACCGCCGTGATCGACGGCACGCGCCGGCTGACCTACCGTGAACTGGACGCCGCGGCGGACGCCATGGCGGGCCGGCTGGCCGCCGCCGGTGTCCGGGCCGAGACCCTCGTCGGGGTCTGCCTACCGCGCACGGCGGACCTCGTGGTCAGCCTTCTGGCGGTGCTGCGGGCCGGCGGCGCGTACGTGCCGCTCGACCCGGCGTACCCGCGCGACCGCCTCGAACTGGTCGTCGGCGACGCGCAGGCCCCCGTCGTGGTCACCGACCGCGCCCACGAGCACCTGCTGAACGGTGCCGGCGCCACCCTCCTGTACGTCGACGGCGAGAGCCCCTCCGCCCCGCTCGACCCGGCCGCCGAGCGCCCCACCACCGGTGACGCCACCACCGACGCGCTCGCCTACGTGCTCTACACCTCCGGCTCCACCGGCCGCCCCAAGGGCGTCTCGGTCACCCAGCGCGGCGTCAACGCCATGCTCCGCTGGGCCGCTGGCACCTACACCGCCGCCGACCTCGCCGGCGTGCTCTTCGGCACCTCCGTGTGCTTCGACATCTCGGTGTACGAGCTGTTCCTCCCGCTCTCCGTCGGCGGCACGATCATCGTCGCGGAGAACGTCCTGGCCCTGCCCGAGCTGCCCGCCCGGGACGAGGTCACCCTGGTCAACACCGTGCCCAGCGCCATGGCGGCGCTGCTGCGCGGCGACGGCCTTCCCGGCGGCGGGGGTCTGCCGGGCACCGTGCGCGTGGTCAACCTGGCCGGCGAGGCGCTGCCCCGCCACCTGGCCGACAAGGTCTACGCCCAGCCCCGGGTCGAGCGCCTCTACAACCTGTACGGGCCCACCGAGGACACCGTCTACTCCACCTGGTCGCTGGTCACCCGCGACGGCACCGGCGAGCCGGTCATCGGCCGCCCGCTCGACGGCACCCTCGGCCACGTCCTGGACGAGCAGCGGATACCCGTGCCCGACGGCGGCATCGGCGAGCTCTATCTCTCCGGCGAGGGCCTGGCCCGCGGCTACCACGGCCGCCCCGACCTCACCGAGGAGCGCTTCGTCCACGTCGACGGCCTGCGCTGCTACCGCACCGGCGACCTGGTGCGCCGGCTGCCCGACGGCGACCTGGAGTACCACGGGCGCGTCGACCACCAGGTGAAGGTCCGCGGCTTCCGCGTCGAGCTCGGCGAGATCGAGGCCGTGCTCGCCACCCACCCCGCCGTCGAGTCCGCCGCCGCCGTCGTCCAGCGCGACGAGGCCGGCGACTACCTGGCCGCCTTCGTCCAGCCCGCCGCCGGCGCCGCCGAGCCGACGCCCGCCGAGCTGCGCGCCCACTGCGCCGCCGCCCTGCCCGGCTACATGGTGCCGCTGGCCGTCGCCGTCCTGGAGACGATGCCGCTCACCCCGAACGGCAAGACCGACCGCAAGGCGCTGCCCCCGGTCGCCCGCAGCCGCGCGGGGCACGAGCTGTTCGTCGCCCCCCGCACCCCCGTCGAGACCCGGATCGCCGAACTCTGGCAGGGTCTGCTCGGCGTGCCGGAGGTCGGCGTCCACGACGTCTTCCTCGACCTCGGCGGCCACTCGCTGCTCGCCGCCGGCCTGCTCGCCCGGGTCGAGCGCGAGTTCGGCACCCGGGTGCCGCTCGCCGAGTTCTTCGCCGCCCCGACCGTCGCCTCCCTCGCCGTGCGGGTCGCCAACGGCGGCGGCGGACGGGCCTCCGTCGAGCCGCCCCGGCGCCGGGCCGACCTGCCCGCCCGCGCCACCGACTTCCAGCACGAGCTGTGGCTGCACGAGTCGATGCAGCCGCACACCCCGCTTTACAACGTGCCGCTGCGGATCCGCGCCGAGGGCGCCCTCGACCGCGAGGCGCTCGGCCGCGCGCTCACCGAGGTCGTCCGCCGCCACGAGGCGCTGCGCACCGCCCTGAACGGGGCCGCGATCCCCACCGAGCACGACCCGGTCGTCGCCGACGTCCGCCCGCCCTACACCGTCGAGGTCCCGCTGCTCGACCTCACCGGGCCGCACGGCGCGGCGCCCGACGAGGAGACGATCGACGACGCGCTGCGCGCCGAGGCCGCCCGCCCGCTCGACCTGCCGGGCGGCCGGCTGCTGCGCGCCCTCGCCCTGCGCACCGGCGAGGACCGGCACGAGCTGCTGTTCACCGTGCACCACGCCGCGATGGACGGCTGGGCCGCCGGGCTGTTCCTCGCCGAGGTCGCCCGCGCCCACCAGGACGGCGAACTGCCCGAGCCCGCGCTCCAGCTGTCCGACGTCGCGCGCTGGGAGGAGCTCAACGTCGCGGCCGGCCGCGAGGCCGCCGAGCGCTGGGGCCGGCGGCTGCGCGGCATCGAGGGCGACCAGCACCTGCCCGGCGACCGTCCGCACCCCAACCCGCAGGACATCGCCGGCCGGCGGATCGCCCGCCGGCTCGACGCCGGCCTCGTCGGCGGCGTCGAGAAGTGGGCCGCCCAGGAGGGCGCCAGCCTCTACATGGCGGTGCTCGCCGCACTCGGCGGCGTGCTGCACCGCTACACCGGCCGCACCGACGTCGCCGTGCTCAGCCCCTTCGCCGTCCGCCCGGTGCCCGAGCTGGAGACGGTGCTCGGCTCGCTGATCAACACCGTCGCGCTGCGCTTCGACGTGGCCGGCACCGACACCTTCCGCGAACTGCTCGCCCGGGTCCGCCCGACCGTCCTGGAGGCCGCCGAGCACAGCGGCCACCCGTTCGTCGACCACGCCCGCCGCTCCGGCGGCTCGGCCGGCCTCACCGCCTCGCCGATCTCCCAGGTGCTGCTGGCCGTCCAGAACCACCCGGTGCCCGGCGTGCGACTGCCCGGCCTCGACCTGACGTTCGTCGCCGAGGTGTGCAACAGCACCGCGAAGACCGACCTCTCGCTGTTCCTGGAGTTCCCGGCCGACGGCCCGCTGCTGTCCGCCGAGTTCCGGACCTCCCGCTACGAGGAGCGCTCCGTGCGTGCGGCGCTCGACCACCTGGTCGCGCTGCTCGCCGCCGCCGTCGCCGAACCCGACCGCCCGCTCGGCGAGCTCGCCATGCTCTCCGCCGCCGAACTCGCGGCGGAGGAGCCGGTCAACCGCACCGAGGCACCGGTCCCCGACGCCCGGCTGCACGAGCTGGTCGCCGCCAGTGCCGCCCGCACCCCGGACGCGCCCGCCGTGGCCGCCGCCGACGGCACCCTCAGCTACGCCGAACTCGACGCCGCCGCCAACCGGCTGGCCCACCTGCTGGCCGCCCGCGGCGCGGGCCCCGGCAGCCTGGTGGCCGTCGCCGTGCGGCGCGGCAGGCTGCTGCCCGCCGCCCTGCTCGGCGTGCTGCGCAGCGGCGCCGCCTACCTGCCGCTCGACGTCGACCAGCCGCTCGCCCGCAACCGGGGCGTGCTCGACGACGCCGGGGTCACCCTGCTGGTCGCCGAGACCGCCACGGCCGGCGACGAGCTGCTGCACGGCCGCGCGAGCGTCCTGGTGGACGGCCCCGAGCACGCCGCGGCCCCCGCGGTCGCGCCGGCCGTCACCGTCGGCCCGGAGGACCCGGCCTACCTGCTGTACACCTCCGGCTCCACCGGCCGCCCCAAGGGCGTCGCCGTGCCGCACCGCGCGATTGTCAACTTCCTCACCTCGATGGGCCGCGAACCCGGCCTCACCGAGCAGGACGTGATGGCCGCCGTCACCACCGTCACCTTCGACATCGCCGGCCTGGAACTGTGGCTGCCGCTGGTCACCGGTGCCCGGGTGGAGATCGCCGACCGCGCCACCGCCACCGACGGCGCCGCGCTCGGCGCCTGGATCGAGAAGCAGGGCGTCACCCACGTCCAGGCCACCCCCGCCACCTGGCGGATGCTGCTGGAGGCCGGCTGGGACGGCCACCCCGGGCTGACCGCCCTGTGCGGCGGCGAGGCGCTCACCGCCGACCTCGCCCTGGCCCTGCTGGGCCGGGTCCGCGCGCTGTGGAACCTGTACGGCCCGACCGAGACCACCGTCTGGTCGACCGCCCAGCAGGTCACCCCCGAACTCGCCGCCCACGGCGGCGTGGTGGCCCTCGGCGCGCCGATCGCCAACACCCGGCTGCACCTGCTCGGCCCCTCCGGGCAGCCCGTCCCGGTCAACGGCATCGGCGAGCTGTGCATCGCCGGCACCGGCGTCGCGCTCGGCTACCACGGCCGGCCCGACCTGACCGCCGAGCGGTTCACCCCCGAACCGGGCCGCACCGACGGCGCCCTGATGTACCGCACCGGCGACCTCGCCTGCCGCCGCGCCGACGGCCGCCTGGAGTACCACGGCCGCGCCGACGCCCAGGTCAAGCTCCGCGGCTTCCGCATCGAGCTGGGCGAGATCGAGGCCGCGCTCACCGCCGTCCCCGGCGTCACCGCGGGCGCCGCCCGGCTCGTCGAGACCCCGGCCGGCCCGGCCCTGGCCGGCTACGCCGTCGCCCCGGGCCTCACCGAGGACGCGCTGCGCACCGCCCTCATCGAGCGGCTGCCCGACTACATGGTGCCCGCCGGCCTCGTCCTGCTCGACGCCCTGCCGCTGACCCCGGCCGGCAAGGTCGACCGGGCCGCCCTGCCCGTGCCGCAGCTCGGCGGCGCCGGCGCCCCGCCCGAGGGCGACTGCGAGGAACTGCTCGCCGACCTGTGGATCGAGGTCCTCAAGGTCGAACGGGTCTCCCGGCACGACGACTTCTTCGCGCTCGGCGGCCACTCGCTGCTCGCCACCCGGCTGCTCGCCAGGATCCGGGACACCTTCGAAACCGAACTGCCGCTGCGCGTCGTCTTCGAGGACCGGACCCTGGCCGCCCTCGCCCGCCGCGTCGAGGAGCGCCTGCTGGAGGAGATCGACGACCTCGACGACCTCGGCGACGACCTCGGCCCCGACGAGACCGCCGGGAGCGCCCAGTGATCCACCGCACCGAATCCGGAACCACCGGCAACTCCGGGGAGTCCGGAACCACCGACGCACGCACGGCCGCCGGCGACACCGGCGCCCGAACGGGGGAGACCACCGCATGACCGACCAGCCCACCGCCGGGACCGTCCCGGAACCGGATCCCGCCGCCAGACGGCAGGAACTGCTGCGCCGCCGCCTCGCCAAGGCTAAGGCCGCCAAGGCGGCGGCCGCGGCCGGCGGCACCGACCGCCACGGCATCGCCCCGCGCCCCGAGGGCACCCCGGCACCGCTCTCCTCGGCCCAGCGCCGGATGTGGTTCCTCGCCCAGTACGAGCCGGACAGCGCCGCCTACCACATCCCGCTCGCCCTCCACCTGGACGGCGAGCCCGACGAGGCCGCCCTCGGCGCCGCCCTCACCGACGTCCTCGCCCGGCACGAGGTGCTCCGCACCGTCTACCCGGAGGTCGACGGCGAGGTCCGCCCCGAGACCCTGCCCGCCGACCGGTTCACCCTCACCACCGCCGACGTCCCCGCCGACCGGGTGGACGCCTGGCTGGAGACCGAGGCCCGCCGGCCCTTCGACCTCGCCGCCGACCTGCCGCTGCGCGCCGCCCTGCTGCGCACCGGCGACGGCGCCGTGCTCAGCCTGGTGCTGCACCACATCGCGGCCGACGGCTGGTCGATCGGCGTGCTCTTCGGCGACCTCGCCGCCGCCTACGGCGCCCGCCGCGCCGGAGCCGCCCCGGCGTTCGAGCCGCTGGCCGTCCAGTACGCGGACGTCGCGCACTGGCAGCAGACCGAGCTCGCCGCCGAACTCGACCGCCAGCAGGCCTGGTGGCAGGAGCGCCTGCGCGGCGCCACCGCCACCGTCACGGTGCCCGCCGACCGGCCGCGGCCCGCCGTGGCCGGCACCGCGGGCGCCCGGTTCACCGAGGAGCTCGGCGCCGAGCGCAGCCGCCGGGTGCGCACCCTCGCCGAACAGACCGGCACCACCGTCTACATGGTGCTGCTGGCCGCCCTGCAGACCGTCCTCGGCCGCTACACCGGCAGCGAGGACGTCACCGTCGGCACCCCGATCGCCGGACGCACCCGCAGCGAGACCGAGCCGCTGGTCGGCTGCTTCGTCAACACCCTGGCGATGCGCACCGACCTCTCCGGCGACCCGACGGTCCGCGAGCTCCTGGAGCGCGTCAAGGACGCCACCCTCGGCGCCTACGGCCACCAGGACCTGCCCTTCGAGCGGCTGATCGACGCCCTCGGCCTGGAGCGGGAACTCGCCCACACCCCGCTGTTCCAGGTCCTGCTGAACGTCCACAACCAGGCCGAGGCCCGCCCCGAGCTGCCCGGGCACGAGGTCAGCTGGAGGCCGGTCGGCACCGACACCGCCAAGTTCGACCTCTCGGTCGCCGTCGTCGACACCGGCGGCGAGCTCGCCGCCGACCTGGTCTGGCGCACCGAGCTGTACGACGAGGCGACCGTCCGCCGGGTCTTCGGCCACCTCACCACGGTGCTCGACGCGATGGCCGCCGGCCCCGACCGCCCGCTCGCCGACCTGCCCCTGCTCACCCCGTCCGAGCAGCGGCAGCTCGCCGTCTGGGACGACGGGACCGAGCGCGGCTGGGACCTCGACGGCACCCTGCACGCCCTGGTCGAGGAGCAGGCCCGCCGCACCCCCGACGCGCCCGCCGTGCGCGGCGCCGACGGCGTGCTCAGCTACGCCGAACTCGACCGGCGCGCCAACGCGCTGGCCCACCGGCTGCGCGCGCACGGCGTCGGCCCGGACCGCCCGGTCGGCCTGCTGGTCGAGCGCTCCGCCGCCCTCGTCGTCGGCATGCTCGGCATCCTCAAGGCCGGCGGCGCCTACCTGCCGCTCGACCCGGTCTACCCGGACGGGCGCATCCACGCCCTGCTCGACGCGTCCGGGGCCGCCGCCGTCGTCACCACCGACGACCTGCGCGAGCGGCTCACCGGGGACCTCCCGGTGGTCGTCCCGGACGGCGAGGAGCGCGCCGACGCGCCCGGGGCGGACGTCCGCCCCGAGCACCTCTGCTACCTCATCTTCACCTCCGGCTCCACCGGCGCCCCCAAGGGCGTCGCCGTCGAGCACCGCAACTACCGCAACTACCTGCACGGCCTGCGCGAGCGGATCGGCGGCGACCAGCAGGGCTGGAACTGGGCGCTGGTCTCCACCTTCGCCGCCGACCTCGGCACCACCAACGTGTTCGGCGCGCTCACCGGCGGCGGCTGCCTGCACCTGCTGACCCGTGACCAGGCCACCGACCCGGACGCCTTCGCCGCCTACGTGGCCGAGCACCGGATCGACGCCATGAAGCTGGTCCCCAGCCACCTGGAGGGCCTGGCCGCGCTCGGCACCGGCCTGGGCGCGATCCTCCCCGCCCGGCTGCTGATCTGCGCCGGCGAGGCGCTGCGGCCCGACCTGGTGGACCGGATCCGGGCCGCCCGGCCCGACCTGCCGCTGCACAACCACTACGGGCCCACCGAGACCACCGTCTCGATGCTCGGCGCGCCGGTGCCCGCCGACCTCGGCGACGCGGCCACCGCGCCGCTCGGCCGGCCCTTCGGCAACGTCCGCGCCCACCTCCTGGACGCCCGCCGCCGCCCCGTCCCGGTCGGCGTCCCCGGTGAGCTGTACGTCTCCGGCGGCGGCGTCGCCCGTGGCTACCTCGGCCGCGACGACCTCACCGCCGAGCGCTTCCTGGAGGTGGACGGCCGCCGTGCCTACCGCACCGGCGACCTGGTCCGCCGCCGCCCCGACGGCGCCGTCGAGTTCCTCGGCCGGATCGACCACCAGGTCAAGATCCGCGGCTTCCGGGTCGAGATCGGCGAGGTCGAGGCCGAGCTGACCGCCCGTCCCGAGGTGCGCGAGGCCGTCGTGGTCGCCCGCGGCGAGGGCGCCGCCCGTTCCCTGGTCGGCTACCTGGTGCCCGCCGACCCGTCCGCCGCGCCCGAGCCGGGCGAGCTGCGCGCCGCGCTGCGCACCCGGCTGCCCGACTACATGGTCCCGGCCGCCCTGGTCGTCCTGGACGCCCTGCCGCTGAACGCCAACGGCAAGGTCGACCGGGCCGCGCTGCCCGAGCCGGTCGCCGCCCAGCCGGTCTCCGGCGGCGGCGAGCTGACCACGGACACCGAGCACGCGGTCGCCGACGTCTACCGCCAGGTGCTGGAGGCCGGGGAGATCGGCGCCGCCGACGACTTCTTCGCCCTCGGCGGCGACTCCTTCTCCGCCGTGCGCGCGGTGCGCCTGATCGGTGACGGCCTGTCGGTCATCGACCTCTTCCAGCACCCGACCGTCCGCGAGCTCGCCGCACTGATCGACGCCCGGGCCGGCGGCACCGCCGACGAGGGCCCGCGCACCCTGCTGCACAAGCTCACCCGCGGCAACGCCCCCGCCCGGATCAACGTGGTCTGCGTCCCCTACGGCGGCGGCAGCCCGATCACCTTCCAGCCGCTCGCCGACGCGCTGCCCGACGGGCACCGGCTGTACGCCGTCGAGCTGCCCGGCCACGACCCGAGCCGGCCCGACGACGAGCTCGCCGAACTCGCCACCCTCGCCGACACGCTGACCGCCCAGGTGCTGGAGAAGGTCGACGGCCCGGTGCTGCTCTACGGCCACTGCCTGGGCGGCGCGCTCGCCACCGCCCTCGGCTCGCGGCTGGAGGCGGCCGGCGTCGACCTGCGCGGCCTCGCGCTCGGCGGCACCTTCCCCGCCGCCCGGCTGCCCGGCCGCTTCGCCGAGTGGATGGCGCGCCGGATGCCGGGCGACCGGGTGCTGTCCAACCGCGGCTACCTCGAATACCTGCGCGCCATGGGCGGCTTCACCGACGTCTACGACCAGGCCGAGCAGGACTTCCTGGTCCGGGCACTGCGCCACGACGTCCGGCAGGCCGAGGACTTCTACACCCGCGCCTACGGGGACGAGCGGCCGGAGAAGATCGGGGCCCCGATCCTGTGCGTGGTCGGCGAGAAGGACCGCGCCACCCAGCTCTACGAGGAGCGCTACGCCGAGTGGGAGCACTTCGGCGACCGCGTCGACCTCGCGGTCGTGCCGCGCGCCGGGCACTACTTCCTCAAGCACCAGGCCGACGAGCTCGCCCGGGTGCTGGCGGAGTTCGCCGCCACCGGCACGATCTCCGACCCGGCCGCGGTCAAGCGCCCGGCCGCCCGGGCCGAGCTGGGCATCTTCGCCAAGGTGGCGATCGGCCAGTTCGTCTCGATGATCGGCACCAGCCTGTCGACCTTCGCGCTCGGCGTCTGGGTCTACCAGCAGACCAACTCGGCCTTCGACTTCGCGATGATCTCGTTCATCGCGGTGCTGCCGGCCGTCCTGCTGCTGCCGGTCGCCGGCGCCCTCGCCGACCGGGTCGACCGGCGCAAGATCATGATCGCCACGGACACCGTGGCCGCCGCCGGCATGCTCAGCCTCGGTCTGCTGCTCTGGGCCGACCTGCTGGAGATCTGGCACATCTACGTAGTGGCCTGCATCGGCTCCACCTGCGGAGCCTTCCAACGGCCCGCGTACCTCGCCTCGATCACCCAGCTGGTGCCCAAGCGCTACCTCGGACAGGCCAACGGCCTCGCCCAGCTCGGCACCGGCGCCGGCGACATGATGGCCATCCTGGCCGGCGGCGTCCTGGTCTCCCTGGTCGGCCTGCACGGCGTCGTGCTGTTCGACATGGCCACCTTCCTGATCGGCGTCACCTGCCTGCTGCTGGTCCGCTTCCCGGACGCCCTGTTCGACAAGCAGGAGGAGCCGCTCTGGCGGGAGGTCGTCACCGGCTGGCGGTACATCGCGCGCCGCCACAGCCTGGTCGCCATGGTGGTCTTCTTCGTGGTGTTCAACTACCTGTTCGCCGTCGCGACCGTGCTCGTCACCCCGATGGTGCTGGCCACCGGAACGCCCTTCCAGCTCAGCGTCATCACCGCCCTCGGCGGCCTCGGCGCGATGATCGGCGCCCTGGTCATGGGCCTGTGGGGCGGCACCCGCCGCCGCACCGTCGGCATGATCGGCTTCACCTCGGTGGTCGGCCTCGCCGCCGTCCTCACCGGCAGCCGCCCCGAGACCGCCCTCACCGCCTGCGGACTCTTCGTCCTCTGGGCGTCCATGATGATCCTGAACTCGCACTGGATGTCGCTGATCCAGACCAAGGTCGGGATGGAGCTCCAGGGCCGGGTGCTGGCCACCAACCAGATGCTGGCCATGTCGATGATGCCGCTCGGCTTCCTCACCGCGGGCCCGCTGTCCGACCACGTCTTCGAGCCGCTGATGCGCCCCGGCGGCGCGCTCGCCGACTCGGTCGGCCTGGTGCTCGGCACCGGACCCGGCCGCGGCGCCGGCCTGCTGCTCGTCGTGGTCGGCCTGGTGCTCTTCGTCTGGGGCCTGCTGGGCCTGGCCTACCGTCCGCTGCGCCTGCTGGAGGACATCCTCCCGGACGCGCTGCCGGACGCCGAGATCGGCGACAAGGACGCCATCCAGGCCGAGGCCGACCGGCAGCTCGCCCTCGCCGAGGCCGCCCGGAAGGGCCGCGCCCCCGGTGCCGTGCGGGTGCCGCGCCCGTCCGGCACGCCCGAGCCGGTCGAGGACGACGACTCGGACGACCGGGTGCACGCCTCCACCGGCCGCCGGTAGGCCGTCGCCCGGAAACGCCGGCGCCCCCGTCCCCTCCTCGCAGGGGGCGGGGGCGCCGGCGTCCGCTA
Source organism: Kitasatospora sp. NPDC058115 (assembly GCF_042884635.1). Lineage (NCBI taxonomy): Bacteria > Bacillati > Actinomycetota > Actinomycetes > Kitasatosporales > Streptomycetaceae > Kitasatospora > Kitasatospora sp. NPDC058115. The sequence goes on along the minus strand of NZ_JBHVTL010000002.1, from coordinate 11,134 downwards.
CCGGGCGCGCTTGAACGCGTAGTTGAAGTCCGTCGTGCCGAAGGCCCCCATCAGGCGGATCCAGAACGGCATCATCATCTCCATCGCCCGGGCACCCGTGATGTCGCCCAGGTCGATCACCCATTCGGCCGGCCAGCCGAAGGTGCCCAGCAGTGCCACCGTGCGGGCCTTGGCGTCCGCGTCGTTCCCGGCCACGAACAGGTTGTGCTCGCCCTCCAGCCGGGCCGGGTCCACCATCAGCGGCGCGGTCAGCGTGTTGAGCGTCTTCACCACCAGCGCCTGCGGGAACTCCCGCTGGATCCGCTCGCCGACGCTGTCGGTGTTCACCGGGTCCAGCGTCAGCTCGCCCTCCGGCGAGAAGACCAGCGGGTTGGAGAGGTCGATCAGCAGCTTGCCCGCCAGGTGCTCCGCCCCGGCCGACCGCAGCGCCTCCACCGCGACCGTCCCCGGGGTGGCGTTCAGCAGCACCTCGCCGAACGCCGCGGCGTCGGCGAAGGTCCCGTGGTGGCCGCCGGCCCCGGCCTGTTCGGCCCAGGCGGCGGCCGCCTCGTTGTCCTTGCTGCGCGAACCGAGCGTCACCTCGTGACCGAGCGCCACCAGCTTGTCCGCGATCGTCCGCGCGACCCCGCCCGTCCCGATGATTCCGTACCGCACCTGCCGTACCCCCTGTCACTCGGACCACTTGCCGCACCGACCCTATAGGGCTCGTCTTCACACCCCCGCCTGCCGCCCTCCGGGCGGACGACGGGGGTGTGAAGACGACCCCTGGGGCACCGGGGCCCGCCCGTCCGGCGAACCGGTGCGAACGGGTGAACCACCCGGTGGCGGGCGGCGGCCGGGTGCGCGGCGCGGGTCGGTCGCCCCCTCGGCGGACCCGTTCGGCGCAAGGGCGGCAACCGACGGCCGGTGGCGATCGGCGTCGACCGTGACGCCCCCCGCCACCACGGCCCCGCCCGGGGCCGGGACGCCGGGCGGGGCGCGTGAGGTGCTCAGAGGCGGGCGGTCACCGTCTTCGGGCGCTGGTACTCGTGCAGGGCCAGGACCGACAGGTCGGTGCCCTGGCCGGAGGCGCCGCGCCCGCCGTGGGGGAGTTCGGCGCTCTGGACGAGGTGGCAGTTGATCCAGGCCTCGCCGGCGTCCAGACGGGCGGTGAGGTCGAGGGCGGCGGACAGGTCGCCCGTCCAGACGCTGGCGCCGAGGGCCTGCGGCACGGCGTTGGCGAGCGCGAGGGCCGCCTCGACGGTCGGGGCGTGCTGGACGGTGAGCAGCGGGCCGAAGACCTCCTCGACCACCGCAGGGTCGTCGTCCGGGAGGTCGGCGAGCAGCCGGGCGGGTCGCCACAGCCCGTCGGCGCGGCCGGGCGCGGGCAGCGAGCGCTTCGCGCCCGAGGCGGCGAGGATCCGGTCGTAGCGGGCGGCCTGGGCGGCGTTGTTGAGCGGGCCGAAGTCCCGGCCGGCCTCCCGTTCGCCGAGCGCGGCGGCCAGCGCCCCGACGGCCCGTTCGTGGTTCTCGGTGAGGGTGATCACCCGGGCGGGCGCGGCGCAGCTCTGCCCGGCGTTGTAGGTGCAGGCGGCGGCGAGCGCGGACCAGGTGTGCGCGGGGGCGTCCGGCAGGACCAGCACGGGGCTGTTGCCGCCGAGTTCCAGGCTGACCCGGCGGTGGCCGGCCCGGGCGGCGATGTCGGCCCCGGCGGCGGCGCTGCCGGTGAAGGCGATGAGGTCGACGTCGGCGGCGACCAGCAGCCGGCCGGTCCCGCGGTCGCCGGGCAGGGCGGTGAGCACGTCCGCGCCCAGCGCCTCGGCGGCGTGGGCGGCGAGCAGGGTGGCCGAGTCGGGGGTGGTCTCGGCGGGCTTGACGACGACCGTGTTCCCGGCGGCGAGCGCCGGGGCGCCGCGCCAGGCGGCCATCAGCAGCGGGTAGTTCCACGGCACGACGGCCGCGACCACGCCGACCGGCTCCCAGCGCACCCAGCTCTCGTGGCCCGGCAGGTAGCGGCCGGCGGCCGGGGCGGTGCCGGTGCGGGCGGCGCCCGCGTAGAACCGGAACAGGTCGGCGACCTCGCGTATCTCGGCGGCGGCCTCCGCCTCGGGTTTCCCGGTGCCGGCCTGCTCCAGCACGGTGTACTCGGTGAGGTGACGCTCGATCAGGTCGGCGAGCGCGTCCAGGCGGCGTTCGCGCTCACGCGGGGTGAGCGCGCGCCAGCGCGGGGCGGCGGCCCGGGCGCGGGCGACGGCCTCGGCGACCTGACCGGCGCGCGCCGGGACGAGCGTGCCCCGGGTGTGGCCGGTGCGCGGGTCGGTCAGGTGGAGCTCGGGCGCTTCGGGGGAATCGGTGGTCGGTGCCATGACGGGGCCTCCCGGGCCGGGGCAGCAGGGGACGGAACGTTCGACGGGGTCACAGGTCGTAGGCGCGCAGCCAGAGTTCGAGGGTGAGCACCAGCCAGAGCTTCCCGCCCTGGCGCGGCAGCAGGGTGCCCTCGCGGCGCATCCAGGTGCGGACGGTGTCCGGGCGGACCAGTCCGCGCTCCCGGGCGGTGCGCCCGAGCAGCAGGTCCCCGGAGAGCTCGCGCAGCGGCCCGTGCAGCCACTGCTGCACCGGCACCCGCATGCCGCTCTTCGGCCGGTCGACGACCGCCGCCGGCAGCAGGTCCCGCACCGCCTCCTTGAGCACCCACTTCTCCACCGTGCCGCGCAGCTTGAGGGTCGGCGGGGTGGCGAAGGCGTGGTCGACGACCTGCCGGTCGAACAGCGGCGAGCGGCCCTGCACCCCGCGCGAGGCGGTGAGCCGTTCGACCTTGGTGAGGATGTGGTGGGCGCCCTTGGTCCGCAGGTTGCAGTGCAGCAGCTGGTTGAGCAGCGCGTGCATCGGCCCGGGCGTCAGGTACGGGGCGACGAAGCGGCGCGGCTGCGGCTGCCCGTCCAGGGCGCGCAGGGCCTCGGCGGTCAGCAGCCGGGGCAGGTCCTCGTAGCACTTGCGGTAGGACCGCAGATAGGCCTCGGCCCGGGCCTCGGGGGACGGGTCGTCCCGGTGCATCTCGTGGACCAGCATCGGCAGGTTCTTCGGCCCGCCGTACACCGGGTCGCCGCCCTCGCCGTTGAGCGAGACGGTGATCCCGTCGGCGGCGACGGCCTCGGCGAGCATCAGGTTGGGGACGGTCAGCGGGTCGCCGACCGGGCTGTCGAGCAGGGCGACGGTGTCGGCGAGCCGGGCGGCGACCTCCTCGCCGGAGACGGTGAGGATCCGGTGCCGGGTGCCGCAGTGGCGGGCGACCAGCCCGGAGTACCCCAGCTCGTTGGGCAGCCGGTCGCCGAAGCTGATCGAGTAGGTGTGCACCGGGTGGTCGTGCAACTCGGCGGCCAGCGCGGTGACCAGCGAGCTGTCGACGCCGCCGGACAGCAGCACCCCGACCGGCCCGCCGGCCGGCAGCCGTCGCGCGGTGGCCTGTTCGAGCAGCTCGCGCAGCTCCCGCACGTACGTCCCCTCGGGCGGCGCCGCGCCCTCGGGCAGCCGCTCGGCGGGCTCCCAGTACGGTTCCTGGCGGGCGGTGCCGTCGGCGGCGAGGCGCAGCACCCGGCCGGGCAGTGCCTCGTGGACGCCGCGCAGCAGGGTCTCCTCGCCGGGCAGGTAGGCGAAGGTCAGGAAGGAGCGGACGGCGGCCAGGTCGAGGCCGGTGCCGAGCGCGGGCCAGTGGCGCAGGGCGCGCAGCGAGGTGGAGGCGGCCCAGCAGCCGTCGGCCCGGGCGTAGAACAGGGTGCGGGTGCCGGTGTGGTCGCGGACCAGCACGAGGTCGGCGCCGTCGACGACGGCGAGCGCGAACATCCCGTCGGCCCGGCGCAGGCCGTCCGCGCCGAGCCGCAGCCACAGCCGCAGCAGCAGCTCGCCGTCGGGGCAGCTGGCGGGCGCCGGGGAGCCGGCCGCGGCGAGGGCGGCGAGCAGCTCGGGCCGGTTGTGCAGGGTGACCTCGCCGACGGCGGTGGTGCCGTCGACGGTGAACGGGCCGGTGGCGAAGCCGGGTTCGGCGGGGAGCAGGGCGGCCTGCGCGCCGTCGGGCGCGGGGGCGCCGGTGAGCGCGGCGAGGTGGGTGCGGGCCCGGTCGGCGTCGGGTCCGGCGCAGGCGCAGCAGCGGGGCATGGTGGTGCGGTGCCTTTCGTCGAGTGGCGGCCCGGCGGGGCGGGCCGGGGCCGGGAGCCGGCGGCGGCTCAGCCGAAGTCGTCGCCGTCCCAGCCGTCGTCGGAGTCGTTCCAGTCGCCGAAGTCGTCGTCGGCGGCCGGGTCGGCGTGCGTCCCGTCGTGGTCGTCGTCGTCCGTCGACACCTCGCCGCCGCCGTCGCCGCCACCGCCCCCGCCGGAGAGGTCGGAGGACTGCTGCCGGCGGGCCTCCTCGCGCAGCTGTTCCTCCTCCGCCTCCGACAGCTCGGTCGGGGGCAGCTGGGCGGCGGTGATCGCGGCGACGCCGGCCACGCCGAGGGCGCCGACCACCACGCCGAGCCGCCCGCCGAAGGAGCTGCGGTTGAGGGTGACCAGCCCGGCGCCCCACACGGTGCGCCCGTAGCCGATGTCCCGGCCGTACTCGGTCGTGCCGTCCGCGTACCGCCGCTTGACCAGGTCGCGGCCGAGGGGTTCGTCGGTGCCGGAGCGGCCGAGGCTGTCGTGCCAGTGGATCTGCCGGTCGGTGCCGCGCCGGCGCCACTCGCTGCGGCCGTCCTCGTAGCGGCGGTGCACTTGGCCGTCCGCCAGCAGTTCGTCGCGGTAGCCGAGGTGGCGTGCGTTGCTCATGGGTGCGGGGTCCTCACGGATCGGGATGGCCTCACGGATCGGGGCGGGGAGGGGGGCGGGCTCAGCCGGCCGGCCAGCTGAGGAAGCCGCTGCCGCGCGCGGTGCGCACGCGCCGGGTCAGCGGGGTGCGGCGCGGTCCGGGCGTCCCGCCGCCGCGGACCTGGCGGATAACCGTGTGCAGCAGCCGGGCGGGGGAGACGGCGGCCAGCTCGATGGTCCGTCCGCTGCCGAGCCAGGCCCGTTCCTCGGGGCGCAGCCCGGCGGGCAGCGCCCCGCGGTAGCCGTGCGGGCCGCGTCCGGAGGTCAGGTGCAGGGTGGTGGCGTGCCGGGGCACCAGGCCCATCGAGCGGACCCGGAGGCCCTGCGGCCCGCCGTGCGCGGCGCCCGGGCCGTACGCCGCCCGGACCTCTTCGTAGCAGGCGAGTCCCGAGGGGCTGGCGTCGTGCAGCACGTGCAGCACGGCGCCCCCGGCCCGTTCGAGGCCCGCCACCAGCCGTTCGTCGAGCGGCAGGTCGCCGGCCGCGACGATCGGGCAGGCGGCCTCCAGGTGCAGGTCGTTGGCGAGCAGCATGGCGGTGATCTCCCGGCTCTGGCAGACCAGCAGCCGGGGCAGCCCGTAGTCGTAGAGGTCGGGCTCCGCGGCGGCGGTCGTCCGGGGGCCGGCCGGGCGGGGCGCGGGCGGCGGCAGCAGACCGGGCAGCCCGGCGCGGCGGGCGGCGAGCGCGGCGGCGAACCGGGCGTAGCGCACGGGCGGTGCCAGCGTGTACGGGATCCGGCGCGGTCCGGCGTGCAGCGGCTGGAGCACCCGGCACAGCTCGTAGTAGAGCTGGCGCTCGGTGTACCGCAGCCCGCCGGGTGCCCCGGCGCGGGCGGCGGCCACGGTCAGCGCGCCGTCCAGCAGCGGACGCAGTGTCATTCGGTTCCTGCCTCTCGTCGTGCCCGCCGTCATGCGGGGCCCTTCCCGAGGTCCGGTCCGCCGGGGCGGCCCCCGTCCCCGGCCGTGCCGTCGGACCCGGGCTCGGGCCAGGTCATGAAGCCCACGGCGAGGGCCCGGCGGCGGGTCTCGACCGGGCTCTCCGGCCGCCCCGCGGCGGGGGAGCCCGCCGGCCCGGTGCGGCGGGCGGCCGGGTCCCGGGGCGCCGGCGGGGCGGTGATCCGCTCGGCGGCCCGCTCGGCGAGCGCCATCAGCCGCTTGGGCGGCAGCGCGGCCAGCGGGGTCCACCAGCCGTCGGCGAACCAGTCGAGCTGACTGCCGGTCAGCTCCGGGACGGCGTGCTCCAGGCGCAGCAGCGACTCCTCGGAGCGGTGGACGTCGCGCAGCAGGGTGTACCTGTGCTCGTCGACCAGCACGGTGCGCACCGACAGTCCGGCGTCCAGCACCCGCAGCCCGGGGCGGGCGGTGCGCGCCTGGGCGACCAGCCGGTGCCCCTTCGGCGAGGCGTCGTGCAGCACCACCAGCGGCAGGCCCGCCGGCACCGCGCGCAGCTCGTGGACGAGTTGCGCGCGGTGGCGTTCGGGGTAGCGGTTGGCGTGCAGGAACGAGGTGACCGTGCGGTCCGGGCAGAGCAGGACGAACGCCGGGTCGGCGGGCACCGGGCCGGGCCGCACCAGCGCGTCCTCCACCAGGCCGGGCGGCAGCGTGCCGTAGACGTGCCGCCACCGGTCCAGCACGGTGCGGCGGAAGACCTCCTCGGTCCACCGCGAGCTCACCGGCGTGGGCGGCGCGGGGACGTCCGACAGCATCACCTGGCGGATGCCGAGGCCGATCAGCAGCAGCGCGACCAGCACGATCAGCGGGCTGAGGCCGGTGTCGATCGCCGCGACGGCGATGACGAGCCCGATCACGCCGAAGCCGATCCGCCCGGCCGCGCGGGCCTTGTCGCCCCGGAACCGCTGCGGTGGGCGCCCCCGGTGCTGCAGGGCGTAGTTCAACTGCCCGCTGGTGACGGTCAGCCGGCCCTCGTCGGAGAGCTTCGCGGTGACCTTGCGGATCCGCAGGTCGTGCAGGCCGGGGCCGTCCACCTTCGGTTCGAGGGCGAACTCCTTGTGGCAGTAGGAGCACCGGCGCCGGGGGCGCTGACGCTGGAGCAGCGACTTCTCGCAGTGCGGGCAGATCATCGCGGTGCCTCCGGCTCCGGCCAGCTGAGGAATCCGACATCACGCCGTGGCACCCGCTCGGCGAGCGCCCGGGCGGCCGCCCGTTCGGCGAGCGCCATCAGCCGCTTGGGCGGCACGGCGGCCAGCGGGCTCCACAGGCCCGCCTCGAACCAGGTGTACTCCTCGGCGGTCAGCTCCGGCAGCTGCCGCAGCAGCTCCGCCAGGGGCTCACGCTTCTGGTGGGCGTACATCTGCACGGCGTTCCGCCCCGCGCCGAGGACGGTGCGCGCCGCCAGCCCGGCGTCCACCACCAGGAGCTCCGGCCGCGCGGCGCGGGCCTCGACGACCAGCAGGTGGCCCCGCGGCGAGGCGTCGTGCAGCACGATCACCGGCAGGTCCCGCGGCAGGTCCTCGACGCGGTCGACGACGACGGCCCGGTGGCGTTCGGGGAAGCCGTTGGCGTGCAGGAAGACCCGCACCGTCCATTCCGGGCAGAGCACCGCGAGCGCCGGGGGGCCGTCCCAGACGGCGGGCTCGACGTCGAGCCCGCCGGTCAGACCGGCCGGGAGGCCGCCGTAGACCGCACACCAGGGGAGCACGACCGAGTCCCGGAAGGTCACGGCGGTCCAGCGCCCGTCCTCCTGCAACGGCTCGGTCCACTCCTGCTGTTCGCGTTCCAGGGCCTGTTGCCGGTACTGCCACGCCCGCTCGGCCTGCTGCCACCGGGCTTCGAGCCGCCTGCGGAACACCAGCCGCCGCACGGGGTTCACCGCCGCGCAGAACAGGAGGAGGGCGAAGAGGGCGGCCGGGACGGCGAGGACGATCAGGGGCACCAGGGCCACGAAGAAGTAGGCGCCACCCAGCGCGAGGCCGCCGAGGACCAGGGTGACGACCAGCTCGCGGACGTCGACCTCGTCGGGTGCGACGGGCCGGCCCCCCGCCCGCCGGGCGGGCAGGGCCGCCGGGCGTCCGCGCCGCTGGAACGCCCAGCGCAGCTGGTCGACCGTCACCACCAGCCGCCCGTTGTCGCCGAGTTGCTCGACGGCCCGGCGCAGGCGCAGGTCGCTCAGGCCCTGGGTGTTCCTCGGCTCCAGGGCGAACCGCTTCCGGCAGCGCGGGCAGGTCAGGCCGAGACGCTCGCGGTGCCGCAGCTCGGCCGCGCAGTGCGGGCAGGTCATCGCGCGCCGTCCTCCAGCGCCGCCGCCAGCTTGCGCAGCCCGGCCGCCAGCCGCTCCCGCCGCCCGACCCGCCCGATCCGCTGCCCGCGCTCCACCGCCCGCAGCGCCTCGGCGAGTTCGTCCTCCGAGCGGCGCTCGGCCTCGGCCGCGGTGATCGCGTAGTCCTCGTGGTCGATGCCGTAACCGGTGTTGGCGGCCAGGATGTTGAGCGGTTCGCGGCCCCGGTTGGCGAAGGAGTGCGGCATCAGCTCGGGTATCCGGATCAGCAGCCCCGGCGTCAGCGGCACCTCGACCACCCGGCGCCGCTCGGCGTCGTAGAGGCCGCAGGCGGCGTGGCCGAGGCTGAGCACCAGGTGCTCGCCGCCGTGCGCGTGCGGGGTGAAGGCGCTGCGCGGTGCGACGATGCCGAGCTTGTAGGTGGCGTTCGACGGCCGCTCCGGCGAGGTCTTGGCGTCGCCGACCAGGTAGTGGGCGTACTGGCCCCGGTCGATGAAGCGGAGCAACTCCTCACCGGCCGGGCCGTGCGGCGACTGCGGACCCAGCTCCCGGGCGCCGTCGCGGTCCGCGAGCAGGACGCGGCCGTCCGGGCGCAGCCGGTACAGTTCGGCGCCGGCCGGCAACCGCCCGGCGAGTCGTTCGAGTTCCCGCAGACCTGACCGTGCGGACATCGGCCACCCCACCCCCACCTCGACTGTGCGACGTCATCCCCGGTGACGCCGGCCGCCGCGCGGCCGGTTCCCGCCGTCCGGGAGCGCCGTCGCGGATCCTACGCAACCCCGGTGACATCGCCCGGGGCGGAGGGGGTCAACGGCCGCGGGCCACCACGAAGTCCGGCAGCGCGGCGAGGAACGCCAGGGCCTGCGCCGCCTCCTCGTCGGCCGGCTCCGGCGCCCCCGCCAGCACCGCCTCCGCCTCCCGCCCGGCGGCCGCCACCAGCCCGGCCGCCGCCTCCCGGGCGCTCGCCACGCAGTCGTACGCCGCCATCCGGTCGAGCAGCCAGGCCACCTCGGCCGCCGCCCCGGGGCCGCGCTGCGCCCGGGTGAGGCTCAGATGCCGCACCACCCGGGCCCGTTCGGCCGGGGTGGCGCGCTCCAGCAGGTGGATCAGCATGAGGGTGCGCTTGCCCTCCCACAGGTCCCCGGCGATCTCCTTGCCGTACTCCTCGGCCTCCCCGGTCAGGTTGAGCACGTCGTCCTGGATCTGGAAGGCGGCGCCCAGGTACCAGCCGAAGCGGTCCAGCCGGTGCGCGTCGGCGTCCGCGCCGCCGGCGACCAGCAGACCGGAGCGGCACGGGTAGAGGAAGGTGTACCAGGAGGTCTTCTTCAGGCACATCCGGTAGTAGTCGCTGCTGGTCAGCCCGCAGACGTTGTCCCGGATCCAGGCGATCTCCAGCGCCTGGCCCTCCAGGGACTGGCGGCACATCAGCTCGGTCTCCTCGAACAGCCGCCAGGCGAGTTCCCCGCCGAGCTCCCGCCGGTTGGCCATCACCCGGCGCAGACCGAGCAGGTTGGTGGCGTTGCCGACGTTCAGCGCCACCTCGACGCCGTACCGGGCGGGCAGGGTGGGCGCGCCGCGGCGCAGCTCGCTGCCGTCCTGGATGTCGTCGTGGACCAGGAAGGCGTTGTGGAACAGCTCCACCGTGACGGCCGGGTTGAGCGCCCGCTCGGTCCGCCCGCCGAATGCCGCGCAGGTGACCAGGCAGAGCGCCGCCCGCAGACCCTTGCAGGGCCGGGTCGGGTAGTCGGCGGCCAGGTCGTAGAGGTAGGGCGGGCTCTGCCCGGGGATGTGGCGCAGCAGTTCCGCGACGGTCCGCTCGCGGTAGCGGGCCAGGACGCGTTCGACCAGCGGCCCGCCGAGGGCGGGGGCCGGGGCCGTCACCCCTGCGGCCGGTGGCCGGGTTCGGCGCCGTCGTCCGGCCGGGCGTCGCGCTGCGGTCCGAACGCGTCCTTCAGGGCGCGGTTGGCGAGGCCGGGGGCGAGCGAGCCGAGGCGGAGCAGCAGGTCGAGGACGTCGTGGGCGTCGGCGGTCAGCCGCCGGGCGTGCTCGGAGACCTCGCCGGTGGTGCCGGCGAGGACCCGCTCGCCGACCGCGTCGATCAGCTGGTGGGTGTTGTCGGAGACCCGGCGCACCAGCCGGTCGAACTCCTCCTGGTCGACCCGGTGCTCGGTGGTCAGCCGCTGCGCCGCGGCCCCGGCGTCGGCGAGTCCGGCGGCCAGTTCGCGCTCCAGGACGGCGGCCGCCTCCATCACCGCGCGCGAGCCCTGCTCGCCCGACTCGCTGAACCGACCGGCGTCGGGCATGGCTGACCTCCTGGTGGGCGTCCCGGACGGGCCGGGCACGGCGGGCCGCTCCGGCGCCGGGAGGGGCGCCGCCTCGATCGCCGATGGTACACGGCCGTGTGCGGAGCGTGTCCACGTGGCGCGGGGGTGGTGACCGGCGGGTGCGCGTGCCGTAGTGCACCCTCGTGGCCCCGGCGCGCGGCGCGGGCCGCGCGCCGCCTGCCGCCCGGGCGGCTCCCTGGGCCGGGGCGCCGCGGCCCGGCGAGTCGGGGGCCGTCCGCCGCCCGGTCACTGGTAGTGATGGCCTGGTCGCGGAGCGATCCGCCGGGGGCGGGGAACGGGACCCTTACGGGACGGCACGGGACAGGGAGCGGTCATGGGTGGCAGGCAGCGTCCGCCGAAGGCGCGGAACGGCCGGTCGGTGGTCGACACCGGGGCGGAGATCGCGAGGTTGGAGGGCTACCTCGCCTGGGAGGCGGAGGTCGAGGCGGCGGCCCGGGACGCCCGGGCCTTCGCCGACCGCTTCCCCTGGCTCCCGGCGGACGACCGCGGGGAACTGGAGCGCGCCTACGCCGACGACCGGCTCCGCTACGCCGAGGAGGTCGTCGACCGGGCCGTGGGCCGCTGCCGCGAGCTGGCCGCCCGCTACCGCGCCGAGTGCCGCCGCGTCTGCGCCCGCTGGGCGGCGGTCTGCCTGTCGGTGGCCCTCGCCGCGGCGCTGCTCGCCGTCCTTCCGGTGGCGCTGCGCGGCTGACGGCCCGCCACCGGCCGCGCGCGCACGGGCCCGCCGCACACCCCTCGGGTG